>NZ_JBYSZP010000006.1:296759-328122 GCF_058787295.1 Pseudomonas sp. FW305-3-2-15-E-TSA4
CGAATGCGTCGGGTCAGTCAATTCATCTTTCAATGACACACCGCTTTCGCGAGCAAGCCCGCTCCCACAGGGAAACCCGGTGTGAGGACTGGCTTTACAACAACGAAATCGGATAGCTGATAAAGACCCGGTTCTCGTCGAACTCATTGGTGCTGAAGTCCCGGCGTATCGTCGCGTTGCGCCATCTCACGTTGAGGTTTTTCAGCGGCCCGCTCTGCACGGTGTATCCCAGTTCCGACTCGCGGCCCCATTCCTTGCCGTCGGTTATCGTCCCGGTGTGCACGTTGTCGCCGCTGATGTAACGGTTCATCAGGGTCAGGCCGGGAATGCCGAGGGCAACGAAGTTGTAGTCATGCCGCAACTGCCAGGAGCGCTCTTTGGCGTTGTCATAACTGGCGTTGTAGCTGTCGTTGGCCAGGGTGCCGCCGCTGGTGCCGTTGACCCGCATCCACGCGTCATCGCCGCTGAGTTTTTGCAGGCCGACATAGAAGGTGTTGCCGCCGTAGCGGGCCGACAGCATGGCGAACGCGGTCTTGTTATCGAGGTCGCCGGCCTGGGCGCTGCCGTCTTCCTTGCCGGTGAAGAAACCGAGGTTGGCGCCCAGCGTCCAGTCGCCCAGCGGTTGGCTGTGGCTGAGGTTGAAATACTGCTGCTGGTAGATGTCGCTGAGTTCGGCGTACCACACGCCGACCAGAGTGCGCTTGTCGTTGAAGGTGTACTCGCCGCCGCCGAAGTTGAAACGGTCGGAGGTGAAGGCGCCGCGGCCGTTCATCGACATGTCTTCCATGCTGGCATCGTTGCGCGGGCTGTTGCCACGGAACTGCCCACCGTAGAGGGTCAGGCCGTTGATTTCGGTGGAGGTGATCTGGCCACCGCGAAAGGTCTGCGGCAACGAGCGGCCATCGTCCGAGCGCAGGATCGGCAGCACCGGCATCCATTCGCCAACCTTCAATTCGGTCTTCGACACCTTGGCCTTCAGCGCCACGCCGAGGCGACCGAAGTTGTCCGCCGGACGCCCGTCATCGTGAATCGGCAACAGTTGCGTACCGCCGGTGCCCTTGCCGCCATCGAGTTTTTGCGAATACATCCCCAGTACATCGAGACCGAAGCCGACGGTGCCTTGGGTGAAGCCGGATTTGGCATCAAGGATGAAGTTTTGCGTCCACTCTTCAGCCTTGCCCTGCGGGTAGTTCGGGTTGACGAAGTTGCGATTGAAGTAGGCGTTGCGCAGGTTCAGCGTGGCTTTGCTGTCTTCGAGGAAGCCTTCGGCGTCGGCGCTCATCGGCAAAACCAGGGCGAGGCTGCTGCAGCCGATCAAACTCAGGGTGGAACACGGGCGGGGGAAGGAAATACGGGACGTGCGAACGGAATTGCAGACGAGTGTGCTCACTGTGACGCTCCCTGTTGTTGTTTTTATTATTTGTCATACGTCGTCGTACAACATGGTTGCGGATAGTTGCGAGGTTTTCCGTAAAAGTCAACAGGGCTTTTTACGATTATTTTGCGCGAGGTGGCAGCCCTCCAAATGCTGCGAAGAGGGCTGTTTTCGGCGGGTTTACCGGTTATAGAGCGCCTCTGTGTTGTCGATCAGCGGGTTTTTCTCGGTCAGGACGATCCGGGCGATCTGGTCCTTGCGCATGAATGTCACTTTCGGATGGGACTGCGCATAGCGGATAAAACGTTCCATCGCCTCGACCATCGCCGGGGTGCCGCCGATGCGGTCGTGCAGACTCACTGACATCATCCGCCGCTTGCCAGCGCCTTCGGAGTACAGCCGATCAAATTCCAGAACCAGTTGCTGATAGAACTGCTCGGCGGAAAAGTGCCGACCCTCGATCAACACGATGTCGTTGTTGCGCAAGGTATACGGCACCACGGCGAATTTGCGTCCCCGAACCATGGTCACGAACGGTTCGTCGCGGCTGACGTCATCGATGTGGTAGCTGAAGTTGAGGTCTTGCAGAACCTTCAGCGTGTTGGGGCTGCGCCGCAGCCAGTTGGCGTTGTAGCCCACCGAGCGCTGGCCGGTAAGTCTCTCGACCGCGTTGACACCGTCGCCGATGAACTGTTTTTCCTGGTCGTAACTCATGTTGTAGGAATCGGCCCAGCGCATGCCGTGGGCTGCCAGTTCGTGGCCGCGCTCGGCAATCGCTTTCGCCAGTTCCGGGTGCTTGAGTGCCGCATCGCCGACCACATGCGAGGTGACCTTGATCCCGGTGCGATCCCACAGGTCGAGCATCCGCCACAAGCCTTCCTTGTAGCCATAATCAAACCAGGTCTGCGCCGGCAGATCAGGGTAACCCTTGGGCAATGGACTGCCGGAGAACGGACTTTCCGCACCCTCGGGCTGGCCGCCGGTTTCGAACTGCATCGACACTGAAATCACCAGTTGCGAACCGTCCGGCCACGGGCGTTCCTGGGCGAAGGCGAGGGCGGGCAGCAACAGGGCGGCGGCCAAAAGGTTTTTCAGCAGGCGTGGGGAGCGTTGCCAGTGGGGCGTGGTCATAACGGGCACCTTGCAGGTTGAGAAGGGCTGCAAGGGTGGCAGTTGCCCGGCGCGGGAAAAATCCGTTGCGGGCGAGAGGACCTTTAAACAGAATTTACGAATCCACCACGAACCCTGTGGGGGCGGGCGTGCCCGCGATAACGGTCTGCCAGTCAGCCTGTTGCCGAGCCGACTGCCGTCATCGCCGGCAAGCCAGCTCCCACAGGATTGTGGGTTTGCCGCAGGATTTGCGGCAAACTCCCGGCAACACAAGCACAAGGCCTTTCAATGGATCGATATGCCCCGCGCGACTGGCAGCCTCACGAGAAGCCCAGTCTGCCCGGTTCCCCCTCGACGCCGCTGCACTCCAACCCCAAGCGCCTGGCCTATGCGCTGGTCGGGCTGCTGGTGGCGGTGACCGGTGGTTTGGGTAACTCGCTGGTGGTCGCCAACCTGCCTTACCTGCAAGGCGCGCTGGGCGCGACCACGGCGGAGATGGCCTGGCTGCCAGCTGCTTACGTGATGACCAACGTGTCGATGAACCTGCTGCTGGTGAAGTTTCGCCAGCAGTTTGGCCTGCGTGCATTCACCGAAGTGTTTCTGGTGCTGTATGCGCTAGTGACGTTCGGTCATCTGTTCGTCAACGACTTGAGCTCGGCCATCGCGGTGCGGGCGGCGCACGGCATGGTCGGTGCGGCGCTGAGTTCGCTGGGTCTGTATTACATGGTTCAGGCGTTTCCGGCCAAATGGCGGTTGAAAGCGCTGGTGCTGGGTCTCGGTGCCTCGCAACTGGCGCTGCCGCTGGCGCGCCTGTTCTCCGAAGACTTGCTGCAGATTGCCGAATGGCGCGGCCTGTACCTGTTCGAATTGGGCATGGCCTTGCTGTCGCTGGGCTGCGTGCTGCTGCTCAAGTTGCCGCCCGGTGACCGCTTCAAAACCTTCGAGCCGCTGGACTTTCTGACCTTCGCTATTCTCGCCAGCGGCGTGGCACTGCTTTGCGCGGTGCTGTCGCTGGGGCGGATCGACTGGTGGCTGGAGGCCAACTGGATCGGCTATGCGCTGGCGGCCTCGATTGCCCTGATCCTCGCGGGCTTGGCGATCGAGCACAATCGCAGCAACCCGATGCTGATGACCCGCTGGCTCGGTAGCGGCACGATGATCCGCCTGGCGCTGGCGGTGACCCTGATTCGCATGGTTACCTCGGAACAGTCCACCGGCGCCGTCGGTTTCATGCAGAACCTCAACATGGGTTATGAGCAGTTGCACAGCCTGTATGTGGTGATGCTGATCGGCAGCGTCGCCGGACTGGCGACCAGCGCCCTGACCATCGACCCCAGGCACCTGCTGATGCCGCTGATCATCTCGCTGGCGTTGATGGCGACCGGTTCGGTGATGGACAGTTTTTCCAATAACCTGACCCGCCCGCAAAACCTGTATTTCAGCCAGTTTCTGCTGGCCTTCGGCAGCACGTTTTTTCTGGGACCGACCATGGTGTTCGGCACCCGCAACGTGCTGACCAATCCGCGCAATCTGGTGAGTTTTTCGGTGTTGTTCGGGATCTGCAACAACCTCGGCGGCCTGCTCGGCGCGGCGTTGTTGGGCACGTTCCAGATCGTGCGCGAGAAATTCCATTCCAGTCACCTGGTCGAGCACCTGACGCTGTCCGATCCGTTGGTGGCTGCCCGTGTGCAGAGCGGCGGGTCGGCTTACGGTTCCTTGCTGGCCGACCCGAGCCTGCGCAATCTGGCCGGGATTCGCAGCCTGTCCAACGCGGCCACTCGCGAAGCCAACGTGCTGGCCTATAACGATGTATTCATGCTGATCGCCGTGATTGCGGTGTTGACCATGATCTGGCTGTCCATTCGTGCGCTGTGGCTGATGAGCACCACCAAAGCCGTCGACCTCGCGCCTTCCGTACCTCCTGACGGTGCTTCCAATTCATGACCGAACCGACCACCACAACCACCAATGCCATCGCCGCCACCCCGGAAGGCGTGGCACCGCCGTCCTCGCCGAACACCGAGCCGCGCTCGTTGCGGGTGCGGATCATCTCGTCACTGGGCTTTGCCGCGATTGCCATCGTCGGTGTGCTGATCGTGCTCTACGCCTGGCAGTTGCCGCCATTCAGCAGTGCGGTCGAAACCACTGAAAACGCCCTGGTGCGTGGCCAGGTGACGATCATCGGCCCGCAGCTCAGCGGTTACGTGTTCGAGGTGCCGGTGCAGGATTTCCAGTACGTGAAGGCCGGCGACCTGCTGGTGCGCCTGGATGACCGGATTTATCAGCAGCGCCTCGACCAGTCGCTGGCGCAACTGGCGGTGCAGAAAGCCGCGCTGGCCAACGTGGTGCAGCAACGCAACAGCGCCGAAGCGACGATCAAACTGCGTCAGGCGGTGGTGGCCGACAGCGAGGCGCAGTTGCGCAAAAGCGAGGCGGATCTGCGCCGTAACAAGGAGCTGGTGAGTGACGGCTCGGTGTCGAAACGCGAGATGGACGTGACGCTCGCGGCCAATGCGCAGAGCATTGCGGCGGTGGCGCAGGCCAAGGCCAATCTGGAAATCGCCCGGCAGGATCTGCAGACGGTGATCGTCAATCGCGGTTCGCTGGAAGCCTCGGTGGCCAGCGCTGAAGCGGCGGTGCAACTGGCGCGGATCGACTTGTCGAACACCCGCATCGTCGCCCCGCGTGACGGCCAGCTCGGGCAGATCGGCGTGCGCCTCGGCGCTTACGTCAACTCAGGGGCGCAGTTGATGGCGTTGGTGCCGAACCAGAAATGGGTGATCGCCAACATGAAGGAAACCCAGATGAACAATGTGCGCGTCGGGCAGCCGGTGCGCTTCACCGTTGATGCGCTGAACCACCGCAAGTTCACCGGCCATGTGCAGCACATTTCGCCTGGCACCGGTTCGGAATTCGCCCTGTTGCAGGCTGATAACGCCACCGGCAACTTCGTGAAAATCGCCCAGCGCGTGCCGGTGCGGATCACCATTGATGAGGGGCAGCAGGAAGAGGAGCGCTTGCGCCCGGGGATGTCGGTGGTGGTCAGCATCGACACCGCGGCGGGCGATACACAACCGCATTGATCTGCGCAGAGCCCCTGTAGGAGTGAGCCTGCTCGCGATAGCGTTGTGTCAGTCACGGAAGTGTTTACTGATATACCGCTATCGCGAGCAGGCTCACTCCTACAAGGGAGTCGCGGGGCTTCAGGCAGCAATCATCGGCGGCAGGGTACCGAGCAGGGAGACGGCCGCCACAGCACCCATCCCCAACAACCATTCCAGTAGCACACTGCGTTTGAGCGCGCCCATCCGCTGTTCGCAATCATCAATCCGCAAGCGATTGAACAGCGCCAGCGCGAGCATGCCCAGCACCAGCAAGGCCTTGATCAGCAGAATCAAGGCAAACCCTGCAAAGAGCGGCGTCGGCCACCATTGCCCGGTCAGCACGCGCACGTTGATCAACCCGGTGATCAGAAGGCCGCCAACGATCGCATAACCGACACCGCTGAAGCGTTGCAGGATCCGCCCCATCGCTGTGCTCGGCTGACGCAGGATCAACACCAACACCAACAGCAACAAGCCGCCCAGCCATGCAGCGACGCAAGTCAGGTGAACGATCTGGTTAAGGATCAGCAGTTGCCCGCTGAGGCCGTCGAGCATCGCGCCGTGACCGACCGGCGCCAGGGTCGCCAAGAGCAGCGCGCTCAAGCCCAGGCGCAGCAGCACATTCGAACGCCACGGCGTGAACAGCAATGCCAGCAACAGCGCGTTGATCAGCAGATGCCAGCGCCAGACCTGGCCGAAAAAGGTGTTGCCGAGCACCACGCCAACAGTGTCCGGATCGAACGCTGCCGCCGCCGAACCGGCCATGCTCGCGGTGATCAACAGTGCCCAGGTGACACCGCTGACCAACGCAATCGCCGTCAGCCAGCGCGCCAGTCGCGCCAGATGCCGATCCAATGTCGGCACTGGTGCCTTGAGCAGCAACGGCCGGAACAACCAGGCGCCGAACAGCATCAACACCGCGCTGAAATGCACAAAGCGGCACAGCACCAGCGCTTCACTCATGAATTACTGACCAACCTTGAACTGGTAGGCGCCTTCGCTCTTGTGTGTGTCGACCGACACCGCGTGCCATTCGACTTTGTATTCACCGGCGGCGAGAGGTGCGGCGGGGGTGACGATCAAGGTTTTCTTGTCGCCTTCGGTGGTCAGCGGTTTGATCGCGACCGGGGCGCCGTCGTGGGTCAGGCTGACTTTGGTGAAACTGGCTTCGACGCCTTCAGAAAAGGTCAGGCGCAGATCGGCCGGCGTGGCGACGGTGCTGTCGGCGGCCGGGGTCTGGCTTTTCAAGTGTGCGTGGGCGAAGACCGAAGATGCGGCGAACAGCGAAGCGAGCAGGGCAGTGGTGGTCAGGACGTTCTTGAACAGCATCGCGGATACCTCTGAGGCAGGACAAAGAAGCGCCAGTTTAGCCATGCGCCGGCCTTCATACGAAGTTTTGTTTGCAGCGGTCGCCCCGAGGCCAGAGCGGATGCTAGTCTTCAACAACGTCGTTGTCAGGGAGCCCTCATGGGCAATCACAAGATCGAGATCCGTCGCAGTAACGTCGAGAAAATCCTGCTCGCGGCGGAAAAAGTCTTCGCCGAAAAAGGTTTCGGCGGCACCGCCATGGCCGACATCGCCGCCGAAGTGCAGCTGCCGCGTTCCAACCTGCATTACTACTTCTCGACCAAAAGCGAACTGTACAGCGCGGTGCTGTTCGACCTGCTGGAAGTGTGGAAGCAGGACGCACTGTGCTTCGAGATGTTCGATGACCCGCGGGTGGTGCTCAGCAGCTACATCCGCGCCAAGATGAACCATTCGCGCAGCCGGCCGCACGGCTCGAAAGTCTGGGCCAACGAGATCATCCACGGCGCCCCGACCTTGGGTGAAGCGCTGGATCTGAGCCTGTACGACTGGGCGAAAATGAAGGAAGCGAAGATCCGCCAGTGGGTCGAAGACAAGCGGATTCTGCCGGTGGAGCCGTCGAGCCTGCTGTACATGATCTGGGCTTCGACCCAGCATTACGCCGACTTCGACCATCAGGTGAATATTCTCAACGAGCATCAACCGCTGTCGGACATGCAGTTCGAGCGGGCGGTGCAGACGGTGACCAGTGTGATTTTGCGCGGGATCGGGTTGGAGCCCTGATATATGAGTTGAAGCGGCTGGCCTCTTCGCGAGCAAGCCCGCTCCCACTGTTTTGAAATGCATTCCAAATGTGGGAGCGGGCTTGCTCGCCAAGGCGTCAGTTCAGACGCTACCTGCCCTAAGCTGAGACATGGTACGGATTGCGCGGATCATGATTCCAGTCCAGAAACGGCTTGCCGGTCTCCATCGGCACCATCTCGATGCAGTCCGCCACCGGGCAGGTGATCTGGCACAGATTGCAGCCGACACACTCATCATCGATCACTTCATATTTATGCGTGCCGTCAGCCTGTTTCAAGCTGCTGATCGCTTGGTGTGAAGTGTCTTCGCAAGCAATGTGGCAACGCCCGCAACCGATGCACGCGTCCTGGTCGATCCTGGCGATCACCTGGTAGTTGATGTCGAGGTACTTCCAGTCGGTGGTATTGCCCACTGCGCGCCCGGAGAACTCGGCGATGTTGGCGTAGCCTTGGCTGTCCATCCAGCGCGACAGACCGTCCTTCATCTCCTCGACAATCCGGAAACCGTGGAGCATCGCCGCCGTGCACACCTGCACCGCGCCACTGCCCAGCGCCATGAACTCCGCCGCGTCACGCCAACTGCCGATGCCGCCAATGCCGCAGATCGGCAGGCCTTGCGTCTGCGGATCACGGGCAATTTCGGCGACCATGTTCAGCGCGATCGGTTTGACGGCCGAGCCGCAGTAACCGCCGTGGGTGCTTTTGCTGCCGACGGTGGGCAGGGCGACCATGTGTTCCAGGTCGACGCTGGTGATCGAGTTGATGGTGTTGATCAGCGACACCGCATCGGCGCCCCCGCGATGCGCAGCGCGGGCGGCGACACGGATGTCGGTGATGTTCGGTGTCAGTTTGACGATCACCGGTAGCGAGCAATAGGTCTTGCACCAGCGCGTCACCTGCTCGACGTACTCCGGCACCTGACCGACCGCCGCGCCCATGCCGCGTTCGGGCATGCCGTGCGGGCAACCGAAATTCAGCTCGATGCCGTCGGCACCGGTGGCTTCCACCAGCGGCAGGATGTGTTTCCACGACTCCTCGACGCACGGCACCATCAGCGAGACGATCAGCGCACGGTCCGGCCAGTCCTTCTTGACCTGTGTGATCTCGCGCAGGTTGATTTCCAGCGAGCGGTCGGTGATCAGTTCGATGTTGTTGATGCCCAGCACCTCGCGGTTGTTGCCGTAGTACGCCGAGTAGCGCGACGAGACGTTGACCGCTGCCGGGTCCTCGCCGAGGGTTTTCCAGACCACGCCACCCCAACCGGCCTCGAAGGCGCGGACCACGTTGTAGGCCTTGTCGGTCGGCGGCGCGGAGGCCAGCCAGAACGGATTGGGCGCTTTGATACCGGCGAAGACTATCGAGAGATCGGCCATTTACGCAGCCTCCACGTTGAGCATCAGTTGCGCGTTGATCGCCTCGGCGGCGAGTTTGCCGTGCTGTACGGCTTGCACGGTGAGATCCTGATCGAGGCTGGTGCAGTCGCCGCCGGCATACACGCCGGGAATGCTGGTGCGCAGGTTGTCATCGACCTGAATCCGTTCGCCCTGACGTTTGAGTTCACGGGCCAGCGGGTCGGCGAGGGCGCTGCTGTCGAAGGCCTGACCGATGGCTTTGAAGATCGCGTCGGCGGCCAGTTCGAAGGTCTCCCCAGTGGTTTGCAGGCGACCGTCGACCAGTTGTGTACGGGCAAAACGCATGCCGCGCACCTTGCCTTGCGCGTCGAGCAGCACTTCCTCCGGTTGCGCCCAGGTCAGCAGGCGCACCTGATTGGCTTTGGCGATGTCTTGTTCGTGACCGGTGGCGCCCATGTCCGCCGCGCCCCGGCGATACACCAGATTCACATCGCGGGCACCGAGGCGGGCCATCTGCACGGCCATGTCGATCGCGGTGTTGCCAGCGCCGAGGACGATGCAGCGTTCGGCCAGTGGCAGTTGCGTCAGATCATCGGCCTGGCGCAGTTCACGGATGTAGTCGGTGGCGGCGAGCAGGCCGGGCGCGTCTTCGTGGGCCAGACCGATCTGTTTGCTGGCGTTGAGGCCGAGGCCGAGGAACACCGCGTCGAACTGCTGATGCAGCTCGCTGAGGGTCAGATTCTCGCCGAGTTTCTGCCCGTGACGGATTTCGATGCCGCCGATCTGCAGGAGGAAATCCAGCTCCTTCTGCGCGTAATCGTCGACCAGTTTGTACTTGGCGATCCCGTATTCATTGAGGCCGCCAGCCTTCTCCCGTGCTTCGAAAATCACCACGTCATGCCCGTGCATCGCACTGCGGTGGGCGCAGGACAAACCCGCTGGCCCGGCGCCGACCACGGCGATGCGCTTGCCGGTGCTCGCCGCACGCTGGAACGGGTGCTCGGTGAAGTGCGCGTTGTCCACGGCGTAGCGTTGCAACAGGCCGATCAGCACTGGCGCGCATTCCTGGGCGTTGTTGCGCACGCAGGCTTGCTGGCAGAGGATTTCCGTCGGGCAGACCCGGGCGCAACTGCCGCCGAGGATGTTCGCCGAAAGAATTTTCTGCGCCGCACCGGGCACGTTGTCCTGATGGATATTGCGGATGAACGACGGAATATCGATCTCGCTTGGGCACGCGTTGACGCATGGCGCGTCGTAGCAATACAGGCAGCGCGAGGCTTCCAGATGTGCCTGCCGGGCGTTGAGCGGTGGCGCCAGATCGGTGAAATGACCGGCGAGGGCGGCCGCGCTTTCGTGCGGATGCGGGAGATGGTTCAGGGTCTCGATCACGGTTTTGTGCCTCACGGTTATTGAGGTTCTCTGCCTCTGATGGGCAGTGGTTTTTGTGTCGTTTGGGAGGGCCTCTTCGCGAGCAGGCCTGGATTTCAGCGTTTCACAGCCGCCGGCTTGTGCCTCTCAGCCCGCTTGCTCAGCAAATCAAACACCGCCGGATACGCCGGCCGTTCGATGTACCGCCCGGCCCCACGCTCGGCGCGCAGGTCGCCGTCGGCCCAGACCACTTTGCCCTGGCTGACGGTATGGCTCGGCACGCCGCGCACGGTCTTGCCTTCGAAGATGTTGAAGTCCACCTGCTGATGGTGGGTCTTGGCGGAGATGGTGCGGGTGCCTTGCGGGTCCCACAGCACCAGGTCGGCATCGGCGCCGACGCGGATCGCGCCTTTGCGCGGGTAGAGGTTGAAGATTTTTGCGGTATTGGTGGAAGTGAGGGCAACGAAATCCTGCATCGACAAACGTCCGCTGTTGACCCCTTCATCCCACAGCACCGCCATGCGGTCTTCGATGCCGGCGGTGCCGTTGGGGATCTTGCTGAAGTCGTCGCGCCCGGCGGCTTTTTGCTCGGCGCAGAAGCAGCAGTGGTCGGTGGCGGTGGTGTGCAGATTGCCGTTTTGCAGACCATGCCACAGGGCTTCCTGATGGCCGCGCGGGCGGAACGGCGGGCTCATCACGTAACCGGCGGCGGTCTGCCAGTCCGGGTGCTGGTAGACGCTGTCGTCGAGCAGCAGATGCCCGGCCAGCACTTCGCCGTACACTGGTTGACCCTTGCTGCGGGCGTAGGTGATTTCGTCCAGCGCTTCCTTGGTCGAGACATGCACCAAGTACAGCGGCGTGCCGATGGTCTCGGCAATACGAATAGCCCGGCTCGCCGCTTCGCCTTCCACCTGCGATGGCCGCGACAGTGGATGCGCTTCCGGTCCGGTGATGCCCTGGGCCATCAACTTGCGTTGCAGGTGATAGACCAGCTCACCGTTTTCCGCATGCACGGTCGGCACCGCGCCGAGTTCCAGGCAGCGTTCAAAACTTGCCACCAGCGTGTCGTCGGCGGCCATTATCGCGTTCTTGTAGGCCATGAAATGCTTGAAGCTGTTGATCCCGTGATGGCTGACCAGCTCGGCCATTTCCTCACGTACTTGCTCGCTCCACCAGGTGATCGCGACGTGGAAGCCGTAGTCCGATGCCGACTTCTCGGCCCAGCCGCGCCACTGATGAAACGCTTCCATCAACGACTGCTGCGGATTGGGAATCACGAAGTCGATGATCGAGGTGGTCCCGCCAGCCAGACCCGCAGCGGTGCCGCTGTAAAAGTCTTCACTGGCCACGGTGCCCATGAAAGGCAGTTGCATGTGAGTGTGTGGGTCGATGCCGCCGGGCATCAGGTATTGGCCGCTGCCGTCGAGCACTTCGGCGCCGGCGGGAACATCCAGGTTTTGACCAATGGCTTTGATCACGCCGTCGGCGCAATAGACGTCGGCGCGATAACTTTCATCATGGGTAACAACGGTGGCGCCACGGATCAACAGAGACATTCCGAGTTCCTCGCAGGCATGACCGACTTGTGCCGGTTCTAAATGTTTTATTGATGTACAACGCTGATCGGCGTATTCCTGTCAGCGCTGTCAGGAATAGAAGCTAGTCGCAGTTTTGAAATTGATCAAGATTATTTTTTATAAGCTTATGACTGTTTTAACTGTATGAAAAATAACGATAAAAACTGCAAATCACCAAAATGGTGAGGTTGTTCACCATTTTGACGCACTTGACAGGATGGAATTATGAGCAAGATTTCCTATGTGAAATCAGCCGCTTGAAGTTGAGCTGCGGTTGAGCGCCCGTGATGAAAAAAAGTGCAGTGCACCAGATTGAGTCCTGACAGTTCGAACAACTTGGCAAACGTTTGGCCTGAGCGTGCAGACAAGTTTTCGCGGACTCTTTCGGTGAATAATTAAAACCGAGCAATATCAGAAAGTTGCAATGTGTTTGAACCACGGCCCTACCGTTAAGCGGGGCACCCGGCACGTTTATTGATGCCGCCGCTGACACCATGGCCGGTACACGAAAGTTGTCAGTTCCTCCGGCCATCGTCCGGCTCGCACCTGGTGTGCAGTCGCCTGATGAGCAAAAAAATAATCAGAAGAACAGTGGAGCGGCCATGCAACAGAACAGATCGCAAGTGACCGAGCGCGACGGCTTGTTCGAACTCGAAGCCGGCAGCGACGTCCTCGACAGTCCCCGTTACAACCACGACATGGCACCGACCAAGGTGCGCGAACGAACCTGGAACAAATGGCACATCACCGCGCTGTGGGTCGGCATGTCGGTGTGCGTGCCGACTTACACCCTCGGCGGCGTACTTACCGCGTATTTCGGCCTGACCGTCGGCGAAGCGCTGATGGCGATTCTGCTGGCCAACGTCATCGTGCTGATCCCGTTGACCCTCAATGCTTTCCCCGGCACCAAGTACGGCATTCCATTCCCGGTGCTGCTGCGTTCGTCGTTCGGCGTGCTCGGTTCCAATGTGCCGTGTTTGATTCGCGCGCTGGTGGCGTGCGGCTGGTTTGGCATCCAGACCATGTTCGGCGGGCTGGCGATTCACCTGTTTCTCGGCTCGATCTTCGACGGCTGGAAATCCCTCGGCGGAACCGGCGAGGTGATCGGCTTCATGATCTTCTGGTCGCTGAACCTGTGGGTGGTGATCCGTGGCGCCGAGTCGATCAAATGGCTGGAAACCCTGTCCGCGCCGCTGCTGGTGGCGGTCGGCATTGGCCTGCTGGTGTGGGCGATGCCCAATGTGTCGATGACCGAGCTGCTGGCGATTCCACCGAAACGCCCGGAGGGCGCCAGTGTGGTCAGTTACTTCGCCGCCGGGCTGACGGCGATGGTCGGCTTCTGGGCCACGTTGTCGCTGAACATTCCTGACTTCAGCCGCTACGCCAAGAGCCAGAAGGACCAGATCCTCGGGCAGATTTTCGGTCTGCCGCTGACCATGTTCCTGTTCGCTTCGCTGGGTGTGGTGATGACCGCTGCGTCGGTGAAACTGGTCGGCGTGACGGTGTCCGATCCGGTGAGCCTGATCGGCCATATCCAGAGCCCGCTGTGGGTGGCGGTGGCCATGGCACTGATCATCATCGCCACGCTGTCGACCAATACCGCAGCGAACATTGTCTCGCCGACCAACGACTTCCAGAACATCGCGCCCAAGGTGATCAACCGCACCAAAGCGGTGTTGCTCACCGGCTTGGTCGGGCTGGCATTGATGGCCCACGAGCTGCTGAAAAAACTCGGGCTGATTGTTTCCGATGTCAGCCTGGAAACCGTGTATTCCAACTGGCTGCTCGGCTATTCGAGCCTGCTCGGGCCGATCGCCGGGATCATGGTGGTGGACTATTTCCTGATCAAGAAACAGCAGCTGGACCTGGCCGGGCTGTACCGCGACGACGTGTATCCGGCATGGAACTGGGCCGGGTTTGTCGCGTTTGGCGTACCGGTGGTGCTCACCTTGCTGTCGCTGGGTAGCGATGCGTTCAGCTGGTTTTACAGCTACGGCTGGTTTACCGGCTCGGCGCTGGGCGGGGTGATTTATTACGGGTTGTGTTCGATGCGAAGCAGCCCCTCTGTTGTGAAATCTTCGGTGTGAGGAATGGCCCCTTCGCGAGCAAGCCCGCTCCCACAGGGTGAACGCATTTCCAAATGTGGGAGCGGGCTTGCTCGCGAAGACGGCCTCAAATACACACAAGAACTGCCTGAAGAAACTCATAAAAAAACTGCCTGAGGAGATCAACATGAACGCAGCCGTAGACGTTCTGCAATCCACCCATCAGCACATCAACCGCGACCGCCTCTGGGCCTCGCTCATGGAACTGGCCAAGCTCGGCGCGACGGTCAAGGGCGGGGTCTGTCGCCTGGCCCTGACCGACCTCGACCGTCAGGCCCGCGACCTGTTCGTGCACTGGTGCAAGGGCGCCGGATGCAGCGTCACGGTGGATGAAGTCGGCAACATCTTCGCCCGCCGTCCCGGGCGCAATATGAACCTGCCGCCGGTGATGACCGGCAGCCACATCGACACCCAGCCCACCGGCGGCAAGTTCGACGGCTGTTTCGGCGTGCTCGCCGGCGTCGAAGTGCTGCGTACCCTCAATGACCTCGGTGTGGAAACCGAAGCGCCGCTGGAAGTGGTGGTCTGGACCAACGAAGAAGGCTCGCGCTTCGCCCCGTGCATGATGGGCTCCGGGGTGTTTGCCGAGAAATTCACCCTCGAAGAAACCCTAGCCAAGGTCGATGCCGACGGCGTCACCGTCGGCGAAGCCCTGAATGCCATTGGTTACGCCGGGTCACGCAAGGTCAGCGGACATAAGGTCGGTGCCTATTTCGAGGCACATATCGAGCAAGGCCCGATCCTCGAAGACGAACAGAAAACCATCGGCGTGGTGCTCGGCGCCCTCGGGCAGAAGTGGTTCGACCTGAAACTGCGCGGCGTCGAAGCCCACGCCGGGCCAACGCCGATGCACTTGCGCAAGGACGCGCTGGTCGGCGCCTCGGTCATCGTTGGTGCGGTCAACCGCGCCGCCCTCGGCCATCAACCCCACGCCTGCGGCACGGTCGGTTGCCTGCAAGCCTACCCCGGCTCGCGCAACGTCATCCCCGGCGAGGTGCGCATGACCCTTGACTTCCGCCATCTGCAACCGGAGCGGCTGGATTCGATGATCAGCGAGGTGAAACAAGTCATTGAGGCGACCTGCGAAGAACACGGCCTGACCTACGAACTGACCCCGACGGCCGACTTTCCGCCGCTGTACTTCGAGAAGGGTTGCGTCGAAGCCGTGCGCGGCGCGGCAAAAGGTCTGGGCCTGTCGCACATGGACATCGTCAGCGGCGCCGGGCATGACGCGATCTTCCTCGCCGAACTCGGTCCTGCGGGGATGATCTTCGTACCGTGCGAAGGCGGGATCAGCCACAACGAAATCGAGAATGCCGCGCCGGATGATCTGGCGGCCGGGTGCGCGGTGTTGTTGCGGGCGATGCTGGCGGCTTCGGCGATGGTGGCGGAGGGGCAGCGCGCGGCCTGAAAACGCGGCGTGACCTGTGGGAGCAGTTCCCACAGGTTTTTTTAAGTGATCAGCCGGGACGCTCGTTTTTGTTCGCGCCCCCTTGGCGGCGATCACTTCCATTTGGATTGCCGATATCCAGCAACCGTCGTTCGACCAGCACATTCTCCAGTGCCTGACGCTCGACCGGCGCCATTTGGTGTTCGCGCTTTTTCAGCTCCAGCAGAATCGGGCTGGACCAGGTGCGATAGGTCTGTTCGATGTTGCGACGCGACGTCATCAGTCTCTCCTTGATCAAGAGCCCGGTGTAGCTGGCAGGGGCTCAATCCGATGAGGGAGTAACCTTAGTCGACAAACCCCGAATCCGCGAATGCGCCGTTGTTCCCTGTAGGAGTGAGCCTGCTCGCGATAGCGGTGCGTCAGTAGCGCAAATGTCAGCTGACACATCGCTTTCGCGAGCAGGCTCGCTCCCACAGGTTTTCGTATCGCCTGCAAGTCAATCGTCGATATTCATCATCGCCTGCACACCTTCCCACGCTTCGGCGCGCATCCGTTCGATATCCAGCCCCGGAATCACGCCGTTATCGACCACGATCCGGCCGCCCACCAGGCTGTACTTCACCGTGATCGGTTCTCCCGCGACCACCGGTGCAACCGCACTGTCGTGGAAACCGAAGAAGCGTGGGTGATCAAGGCTGTAGATCACCAGATCCGCCGCTTGTCCGATTTCCAGCGTACCGACCGCGGCCAGTCCCAATACCTGCGCACCGCCCGCCGTGCCCCAGTGGATCACGTCTTCGGCAGTGGTCGCCGAGGCGCCTTGTTCGGCGCGGTGGATCAGCCATGCGGTGTTGGCTTCGCCGACCATGCTTCCGGATTCGTTGGACGCGACGCCGTCGACGCCGAGGGAAATCGGTACGCCGGCCTCATACATTTGCGGAATCGGCGCGACGCCGCTGCCCAGGCGCGCGTTGCTCACCGGGCAATGCGAGATGCCGCTGCCGGTCTGGGCGAGCATGCGGATTTCGCCGGGTTGCAGGTGCACGGCGTGGGCGAACCACACGTCGGGGCCGAGCCATTCGTGTTCGGCGACGAATTCCACCGGCAGGCAGTTGTATTTCTCGCGGCAGAAATTCACGTAGTTCTGTGTTTCCGACAGGTGCGTGTGCAGGCGCAAACCGAGGCCGCGCGCGGTGTGCGCCAGTTCGCGCAGCAGGGTCGGCGGCAGCGAAAAGGTCGGTGTGGTTGGCGCGACGACCACCCGGCGCAGGGCATCCGGGGTGTCCTGGTGATACAGCGATTTCAGTCGCTCGATATCGCCGACCATTTGTTCGAGGCTTTCCGGTTGCAGCGCGGTTTTCGAGAAACCCGGGTGCGCGCTGGCGGATTCCAGCGCGCCACCGCGACACAGCACAAAGCGCAGGCCGAACTCATCGGCCAGATCGAACAGCAGGTCCCCGGTCTCGGTGGTGCCGTGGGCATGGTAGAGATAGTGGTGATCGGCGCAGGTCGTCACCCCGGACAACAGCAATTCGACCATGCCCAGCCGAGCGGCGATCCGCGCCAGTTGCGGGGTAAAGCGGTTCAACCTTGGGTAGGGCACGCTCGCCAGCCAGCCTTGCAGATCCTGATTCAAACCTTCGGGCACGGCTTTGAGCAGGTTCTGGAACAGGTGATGGTGGGTGTTGATCCAGCCCGGATAGACCACGCAGTTGCGTGCATCGATCACGCGCTCGCCGGGTTGCGGCTCCAGGTCGGCGGCCATTTCGGCGATGCGGCCGTTGACCACGCGAATGTCCACCGCACCGGCCCGGGCACGCGGGCCGCGCAGGCCGGTCATCACCGCCAGCGGGTTTTTGATCAGGATGTTTTGAAGTCGAGTCATGGGCAGGCTCCAGTCAGAGAATGTGCGAGGCGGATTTGCCGGGCGTGGTTTCTGGCACGCTGACGCCGTTGAGCGCCGCGTTGAGCAGCACCGACACCAGGCAGGCGATGACCACGCTGCTGTGCAGGAACGGCTGTGACCACTCGGGCATTTGTTTGAACAGGGTGGGCGCGAGCACCGGTACCAGCGCGGCGGCGATGGTGAAACCGACGATCAATACGTTGTAGCGATTGCGCTCGTAATCGACCTTGGCCAGGGTCTGGATCCCCGCCGCCGCGACCACGCCGAACATCGCAATACCGGCGCCGCCCAGCGCCGCGGTCGGCATCGACGCGATGATCGCCCCAGCCTTGGGCACCAGCGCAATCGAGCACATCAGCAGGCCACTGACGGCGACCACCCAGCGGCTGCGCACGCCGGTCAGGATCACCAGACCGACGTTTTCCATGAAGGCGATAAACGGGAACGCGGCGAACATCCCGGCGATGGTGCTGGCCAGGCCGTTGGCGCGCAGGCCGTTGATCACTTGCTGGTCTTCCACCGGTTTGTCGACGATGTCGCCGATGGCCACGAATAGCCCCATCGACTCGACCATCTGCACGATCATCACCACCACCATGGTCGCGATGGGGATCAGGCTGAAAGTCGGCAGGCCGAAGTAGAACGGGTAGGGCACGGTCAGCCACGGCGCCTCTTCGACGCTGTGGAAATTGCCCATGCCCAGACCGTAGGCCAGACCGGCGCCGACCAGCATGCCCACCAGCACCGCCATGTTGCGCAGCAGCGGACTGCCATAGCGATTGACCAGCAGGATGGTCAGCAGCACCACCACCGCCACCGCGAGAAATGCCGGGGCGCCGAAGTTGCTCGCGTTGCGCCCGCCACCGACCCATTCATAGGCGATCGGGAACAGCTGCAAACCGATCACTGTGACGATGCAACCGGTGACCACCGGCGGGAAAAACCGCCGTAATCGGCCCACGAACGGCGCCATCAGCAGGGTGAAAATTCCGGCGCCGATCACCGCGCCGCAGACACCGGCGAAGCCCACTTCGGGGTTGCTGCCGATGGCAATCACTGGACCGACGCTGCTGAACGCCACGCCTTGCAGGATCGGCAGGCGTACGCCGAATTTCCAGAAACCGACGGTTTGCAAAAGGGTGGCGATGCCGGAGCAGAACAGCGTGGTGCTGATCAGTACCACGGTGTCGGCGTGGGACATCTTCAGGGCACTGGCGACGATCAACGGCACGGCGATGGCGCCGATGTACGAGACGGCCATGTGTTGCAGGCCGAGGGTGAGCATCTGTCGCACCGGCAGGACGCGGTCGACGGGGTGCACGGTGGAGGAAGGAGTGGCTGACGACATGGGGAATCACCTCTGGCTGTTTTTATGCGGTAGAGAGGGGTATTCGTCTGATGCCGCGTAGCTCAGGAACACAGTGCAACCTTGTGGGAGCTGGCTTGCCAGCGATGGCGATTTAGCAGTCACCATCTTTATCAACCGACAGTCCGCTATCGCTGGCAAGCCAGCTCCCACAGGTTTTGTGTTGTGCAAAAAATCTGGCATCAGTCATTCGTGCTGCGAAGCCGCCATCCACCGGCTCCGATGCCTTGTTCAGCCTGCCAGGCAGGCGGCAAAGCCCTGGTTCAGCGCCGCGCGGTCCAGGTCGCGGCCGATGAACACGATCTTGCTCGAACGAGGCTCCGTGCCCCATGCGGTCGAGGCGCGAAACTCCACCAGGCTGTGCACGCCTTGCAGCACGTAGCGCTGGTCTTCGTTGGCCACGGCGAGCACGCCTTTCATGCGATAGAGGTTGTCGGCCTGGGACGAGCGCAGTTCGCTAATCCAGCGGTGGAACGCCATCAGATTGACCGCGCCGTCGACGGCGATGCCCACCGATGACACGCTCGGATCGTGTTCGTGGTCTTCTGATTCATGGTGGTGGTCATGGCCGTGATGCTCAGGTTCCGCGCCGATTTCCATAAGCTTCTGCGTGCACTCGAACGCACCGATGCCGAGGATTTTCGTCAGGTCGATCTGCGCGTGGGTGGAGGTCACCAGATCTGCGGTGGCGTTCAAACCCCGGATCTTGCCGCGCAGAATGTCCACCTCTTCAGGGCTGACCAGATCGACCTTGTTGATCACGATGCGGTCGGCGCAGACGATCTGATCCACCGCCTGATTGTCGACGCCATCCAGTTGCAAATCTTCCAGGTGCTGGGCGATGTGCTTGGCGTCGACCATGGTCACGATCGCATCGAGTTCGACTTCTTCGGCAATCGGGTCATTGATGAAAAAGCTCTGCGCCACCGGGTACGGATCGGCGAGGCCGCTGGTCTCGATCAGGATGTGATCGAGGCGCACCGGGCGCGCCACCAGCTCGCGGACGATGCGCACCAGGTCCTCACGAACCTCGGCGGTGCAGCACACGCAGCCGTTGACCATCTCGTAGATTTCTTCGGTTTCGGAGCTGAGCACCAGATCGCCATCGATGCCGACCTCGCCGAACTCGTTTTCGATCACGGCAATCTTGCGCCCGTGGTTTTCCTTGAGGATGTAGTTGAGCAGGGTGGTTTTGCCGGCACCGAGGAAGCCGGTGAGGATGGTCACGGGGATTTTGGTGTTGGGGGTTGGGGCGTTGAAGGGGGTGTTCATCTGGAGCTCCTTACCTGTGTTTTTTGTCGGAGTGCGATCAACTGTGGGAGCTGGCTTGCCAGCGATGGCGGTGTGTCATTCACCAGTGATGCCGACTGACCTATTGCTTTCGCTGGCAAGCCAGCTCCCACAGGGGCCGGGGTGTTCTTTCCAGCGGGTGGCAACGCCGGCATCGAGGCCGAACAGGTCGAGCACCCGGCCGAGGCTGTGATCGACCATCTGCGCCAGGCTTTCGGGCCGGGCATAGAACGCCGGCACCGGCGGGGCGATGATTCCGCCCATCTCGGTGACGGCGGTCATGTTGCGCAGGTGGGCGAGGGTCAGCGGGGTTTCGCGGGCCATCAGCACCAGGGTGCGGCGCTCCTTGAGGGTGACGTCGGCGGCGCGGCCGATCAGCCCGGAAGACGTGCCGGTGGCGATCTCCGCCAGCGTGCGCATCGAACACGGCGCGACCACCATGCCCAGGCAGCGAAACGAACCGCTGGCGATCCCGGCCGCGACGTCATCGGCGCGGTGGTAGTGGCTGGCAAGCGCAGTGACATCGGCCAGTTTGTAATCGGTCTCGTGGGCCATGGTCAGCAGCGCCGCACGACTGATGATCAGGTGGCTTTCGATGTTCAGCTCGGCGAGCAATTGCAAAAGACGCACGCCGTAGATGAAGCCGGACGCGCCGCTGATGCCGACCACCATCCGCTGACGGTTCACGAGGCCAGGCCTTTGAGCAGTTGCCGGGCACGTTCGAGCACGTCCTGATCGAGCTGCGCCTTGATCCCGTCGAAGCCCGAGCCACGGGTGGCGTCCAGGCCCATGCGCGAAGTGGTGCCGTTGACCGATGACGACGGATCCAGCGGGCTGCCGGGCAAGCCATCGATCACGAAAATATCCAGATGCGGCTGGAAATGCGTGGCCAGCGCCCACAACACCTGGCTGTCGTCGGTGATATCGATATCGCTGTCCACCGCGATCACGTTTTTCAGATACGGATCCCAGCCGAGCAGGGCCAGCATGATCTGCCGCGCCTCGCCGTCGCGGCTCTGATCCAGCGCTACATAGCAATGAAAGTGCGTGCCGGAATTCGGGTAATGCACGGCGGTGACGGCAGGGAAACGCGCCTTGAGCTTCTCGCTCATTTCCGCTTCGCGCGGCAGCCGGGCGAGGGTCAGGTGTTCGGCGTAGCGGCCGCCCATCACGTCCACCAGCCAGGCGTCCTTGCGCCGCAACAGGGTGTCGACGCGCAGCACATTGTTGGTCGAGCGATCCGAGGAGTAACCGCTGAACTCGCCGAACGGGCCTTCCTCGGCGTAGGCCGTCGGGTCGATGGCGCCTTCGAGGACGAACTCGGCGTATGCCGGGACGCCAATGCCGTAGCGCGGGGTCTTGACCAGTTCCAACGGCGCGCCGAACAACCCGCCAGCGACAGCGCGCTCATCGGCGCCATACGGCAAACGCGCTGCCGCCGCGAGCATGAACAGCGGATGTGCGCCGACCACCATTGCCACGCGCAATTCTTCGCCGCGCTCACGGGCGGTCTGCAGCATCCGCCACAGGTGTCCACGCGAGTGCAGGCTGGTCGCCAGGGACTGGCGAGCGTGGCGCATCGAGCGGTGGTAGCTCATGTTGGCGATGCCGGTCAGCGGGTCCTCGGCGATGATGATCGCGTTGGTGATGTACGGCCCGCGATCGCTGTCGAAATGCTTGAGCATCGGCAGCAGCGCCAGATCCACGGCTTCGCCTTCGAACACTTCATCGAGCACCGGGCCGCTTTCCACGTAGCGCGGGGCGATGGGCTGGTTGGCGCGGCGCTGGAAGGTTTCGTGCAGTTGTGCCGGGGTGACATCGAACAACCGGGCAATGCGGGTGCGGGAGGCGAACAGATTGGTCGCCACCGGCACCTTGAGGCCGCCGACGTTTTCGCAGATCAGCAGCGGATCGCGACCCTGTGCGGCGAGGGCATCGACCAGGGCGGTGATGTCCTGATCGGCAGAAACAGATTGGGTGATGGTCAGCACATCGTCCGGGTACTCACGGCGATAGGCGTCGATGAACACGTGAAAATCCTGAGAATCGCCGAGCGTCGAACGGGTCATGGTTTCACCTCGTAAAAAGCAGGCACGCAGGGGTGAGAGGGCGTTCGATCGAGCAGCCGTTGGCCTGCCGGTCGAGGAAACGCCGGGTCATCTTCGTGCCTGTAAAGTCGCTGTGTTGCCCACATGAAACACTGAGAAACCCCTGTGGAATGGGATTAACTGTGGTGAGGGGATTTATCCCCGATGGACTGCGCAGCAGGCCTGGACTCTCAGCATCAAGAGAGGGCGACTTCGTCACCCATCGGGGATGAATCCCCTCACCACAAAGTGCGCCATTTCTTCAGGTCAGAGGTACGTGGTCGTCAGGCGTATATCCGCCTCAACCAGATCCTTCGGCGGTGGCGTCGGCTCGATCCCGCACAACCGGGCGATGTTGTTGCCCAGGTAGTCCTCCAGATGATCCTCATCGATGCCCAGCCCCTGCGGTGCCGGTGAGCACAACACCTCCAGCTCGCGCAGCCACATGCCCGGTTCGTTCGGCGGCGAGTCGGTGCCGAACACGATCTTGTTGCGCGGCAGTTCCTTGGCGAACTCGACGATCCGCGACTGGAAGCACCAGCCGGATTCGCAGTACACGTTCGGCGTGTCCATTGCCATCCAGAACGCCTCGAACGAGTAGTTGCCGCCGGTCTGGATGCCGAAGTGGCCGATGATGAAATTGACCATGGGGAACTCACGGATGATCGGGTAAAACATCGTCGGAATCGTGTACGGGCCGTCGCCGGTATGGATCAGCACCACGATGTTGTACTTGGCGCAGACTTTCATTGCCGGGCGCAGCCAGTCGAGTGCCCGGTCCGGGCGATAGCCGTGCATGTTGGCGTGCAGCTTGAGCATCTTGAAGCCGTATTCCTTGATGTGGAATTCCAGCTCCGCCGCACCGTTTTCCGGGCCCCAGCGCGGGTTGAAGTTGAAGTTGCCGATGAAGCGATCCGGGTATTTCACACAGAGTTCGGCGACGTAGGACATGTAGTCGCGCACGCCCTCGCGACCCCGGCGATTGCCGTCGCGATACCCGGTGTTGCCCGGTGGCGGCTGGATGAAACCCATGTCGATGCGGCGCGGTTTGCCGTTGATCATGTACGGGCCGTCCATCAGTTTGAGCATGCGCTCGCCGGTGAACGGTTCGCCGGTGTGGCGCCAGGCCTCGTCGACCAGGTTGGTGGGGTGCAGATGGGTGTCGATGATCATCGGTTCAGCTCCTGGCCAGTTGCGTGGTGACGGGACGCTTGAGTTGCGCCTCTGCTTCGGAAACGGAACGCGGCGGCGGGGTCGGTTCGAGGCCGATCATCCGCGCGGTGTTGTTGCCCAGATATTCTTCGAGGGTGTCTTCGTCGAGGTTCAGGCCTTGCGGCGGCTCGTGGCACAACACTTCGAGCAGGCGCAGCCACATGCCCGGTTCGTTCGGCGGGGTGTCGGTGCCGAACAGGATCTTGTGCGTTGGCAAGACCTTGGCGAACTCGACGATCCGCGATTGCAGGCACCAGCCCGATTCGCAGTAGACATTGGGCAGCTCCATCGCCCATTGCATCGGTTCGAATACGTAGACCCCGCCGGTCTGCACGCCGAAGTGGGCCATGATGAAATTCACGTTGGGGAATTCCTTGATCATCGGCACCCATTCCGACGGGATGCTGTACGGCCCGTCGCCAGTGTGCAGCTTGACCGGGATGCCCAGTTCGGCGCATTTCTCGAAGCACGGGCGCACCCAGTCCAGTGCACGATCAGGCCGGTAGGCGTGCATGTTGGCCTGCATCTGCACCATCTTGAAACCGTGCTCCTTGACGTAGCGCTCGATCGCCTCGACGCCGTTTTCCACGCCGCAGCGCGGGTTGTAGACGAAGCAGCCGATGAAACGATCGGGGTAGGTCTGCACCATTTTCAGGGTGTAGGCCATGTAGGCGTCGATGGATTCGCGGCCCGAGAGTTCGCCGTCGGTCCAGGTGTAAATGGTGTTGCCCTGCGGCGGCTGGATGAAGGCTTTGTCGATCCGGCGAGGTTTGCCGTTGACCATGTACGGGCCATCCATCATCTCCAGCAAACGCTCGCCGGTGAACGGGTCACCGTCATGCCTCCAGGCGAGGTCCACGAGATCCGTGGGATAGCAGCTGATATCGATGATCATTGAAGTCGATCTCCTGATAGCGGGGAAGGGAGCCTTGCGGCTCTCGGCATCCACGCCCCGGGCTATCGGCCATTTCTATGCGCAGCACTCGCGCATTCCCTCGCCTGTTCGCATCCGGCCCGGGTGGGTGGTTGCTGAGGGCGAGTATTGGAAAGGGCGGAGGGGTTCGTACAATATTAATTGGGCGCGGTGGTGATACTTGGGCGATATGGTTTTGGTTTTTGTGGTGGTTGTGCCGACCCCTTCGCGAGCAGGCTCGCTCCCACAGGGGGGAATGCATTCCAGCTGGAGAAATGCGGTCAAACTGTGGGAGCGAGCCTGCTCGCGAAGGCGTCAGTGTTGCGTACGCAAAGCCAACTGCCGGATCACCTCAACCACCGGCGCCACCCGCTCGGCCTGCCCATGCGGCCAAACCGCATACAGGTTGTAATGCGCAGCAATCTGCGCCTCGTTCAACGCCACCAGCCGCCCACTGCGCAACGCATCGGCGGCGAGTAAACCGCGCACCAGCCCGGCACCAACCCCGGCTTCAGCCGCCGCAATCAGGTTCGCCGCATTATCGAAAATCACCCGCGCCGGTGGCTCTACCGGGGGCATTCCGGCCGCATCCAGCCACGGTATCCACGAGCGCCGCGTATAGCCCAACAGCGGCAATTCAAGAATCTGCGCCGGGCTCAACGGCACCTGCAAACCATAGCGCTCAAGCAGCGCCGGTGAAGCCACCGCCAGCACCCGGTCGCCGCAGATCTGCGTCATCTCGCAGTCATCCCAATCGCCATAGCCGTAACGCAACGCCAGATCGACCCGCTCAAACGTGCTGCGATCACTGCGCGGCATCGACAGCAGCGTCACCTCGTAATCCGGCAGTCCGTCGAGCAACTCCGGCAGGCGCGGATTGAGCCAGCTCTGCGCCAGTTCACTGTCGACGTCCAGGGTCAGGCGCTGCGCCACGCTGCGGTTTTTCACCGAGGACAGGGCCCGGTCGATCTGCGCCAGCCCGTCCGCCAGCACGCTGGCAAACAACTGCCCGGCATCGGTGAGGTTGCTGCCGCCGCCCTCACGTACGAACAACGGCTGACCGATGAAATCTTCCAGTGCGCGAATCTGCTGGCTGATCGCACTGTGCGTCAGGTCGAGCTTGCGCGCGGCACTGGAAAAACTGCCGCTGCGCGCCGCTTGGATGAACGCGCTCATGGACTGCACCGACGGGTATCGCTTGTACATGTTGTTAGTCCTGCTTACACCGGTTGGCAGAAATCGTCGCTGGCCGCGTGTTGCGTGGGCTTCCAATAATCGGTCACCAGGCCCGCACAAAGACGGGCCGCTCTTTTGGAGCCTGACAATGATCGCATTCACGGTTAACGGCGAACGACGCGAGCTGGATGAGGCGTCCCCCTCCATGCCCTTGTTATGGGTACTGCGTGATCAACTGAAACTCACCGGCACCAAATTCGGCTGCGGCATGGGCCTGTGCGGTGCCTGCACCGTGCATCTGGACGGTGTCGCGGTGCGTTCCTGCCAGTTGCCGCTGGCCGCCGTCGCGGGCCACAGCATCACCACCATCGAAGGTCTGTCGCCGAACGAAAGCCATCCGCTGCAACTGGCCTGGGTCGCCGAAGATGTGCCGCAATGCGGCTACTGTCAATCCGGGCAGATCATGTCCGCCGCCGCGCTGCTCAACACCGGCGCGGCGGTAACCGACGATTCGATCCGCAATGCGATGTCGGGGAATATCTGCCGTTGCGGCACTTACGGGCGGATCAATAAAGCGATCAAACGTGCGGCGAACGCGCCGAAGGAGGCGTGATGAGCCTGCGCGACGACACCTTGCTCGAACCGTCACGCCGGGTCTTTCTCAAGCAAGCGGCGACGGTGGCTTCGGGCCTGGCGATTGCCTTGTATCTGCCCTCCGGCAGCGCCGCCAGCGACCCGAAATCTCCGGCGCCGGCCACGGAATTCGAGCCCAACGCCTGGGTGCGGATCTTCCCCGACGGCACAGTGAAACTGGTGGTGCACAAACACGATTCCGGCACCGGCACGCAAACGGCGTTGGCCGCGTGTGTGGCCGAAGAGCTGGATGTGAACCCGATGACCGTGCAGGTCATCACCCCGGAAGATCCGTTCTTCGAGATCTACATTCACCCGGTCTGGAAAGTCTTCTCCACCGGCGGCAGCACCAGTGTTTCGCTGGAATACGAACGCTTGCGCATGGCCGGCGCCACGGCGCGGGCGCTGCTGATCGCGGCGGCAGCGCAGCAATGGAAAGTCAGCCCCGACAGCTGCAGCACCGAAGAAGGCCGGGTGGTTCATCTGCCCAGCAAACGCAGCCTCGGTTATGGCGAACTGGTCGGAGTGGCGGCGCGTCTGCCGGCACCGGCCCACGTCACCCTGAAGGATCCGGCGCAGTTCAAGTACATAGGCAAACTGCGGCACAAGCGCGATGCCGCGGCCAAGGTCTGCGGGCGCTTCAAGTACAGCATCGACGTGCAGTTGCCGGGGATGCTGGTGGCAGTGATTCAGCGCGCGCCGGTCGTCGGGGCGAAAGTCGTCAGCGTGAATTCGGCGGCGGCATTGCAGGTGCCGGGCGTGCGCCAGGTGCTTGCAGTCCCCGGGCGCCCGGACGTGCTCGGCGGCAACCTGGAAGGCGTGGCGGTACTGGCCAACACGTTCTGGGCGGCGCAGCAGGGCCGCAAGGTGCTGGAGATCAAGTGGAGCGACTCGCCACTGGCCGGGTTCGACAGCGCGGAATTGGCCAAGGCCCAGGCTGCCGCAATTTCCGACCCGCACAGCCAAACGGTAACGGCCATGACGCATGGCGATGTCGACGCGCAATGGCCACATGCAGCGCAACTGCTCGAAGCCGATTACCGCATGCCGTACAAGGTGCAGAACCCACTGGAGCCGATCTGCATCACCGCGCACGTGCAGGATAAGGCGATCACCTATTGGGGCGGCGTGCAGGTGCCGTCTTCGGCGCTGGAAGCGGCGCAAACCGTATGCAGCATTGCCAAGGACAAGGTCACCATCAATGAACTGGTGTCCGGCGGCAGCTTCGGCGCGCGGGAGGCCAAATACTGGTTGTTCGAGGTGGCGTATCTGGCGCAGCAAACCGGTGTACCGGTGAAGTTGCTCAACAGTCGTGAAGACGAGATGCACGCACTGTTCAATCACCCGGCGACGCTGCACCGGGTCAGAGGCGCGCTGGATGCCCAAGGCAAACTCAAGGCACTGCAACTGCACGCGGTGTCACCGGCCTCGCCGGAGCAGTGGGAGCCGGGTTATTTCGAACGCCCGGATCACATGGATTACAGCACCACCGAAGCGATCACCGCGTGGGACTTCGCCTATCGTCCACCGCACCTGGAGCTGAACTGGGTCAAGCACGAAAGCCATGTGCCCAGTGGTTGGTATCGCTCGGTGAGCTTCATCCCCAACGTGTTCGCCGTGGAAAGCTTCATGGATGAACTGGCCCATGCGGCGGGGGCGGATCCACTGGGGTTCCGTCTGGCCAACATGCAGGAGCGGCCACGGCATGTGGCGGTGCTCAAACGGGCGGCCGAGCGTGCCGGATGGGGCCAGCCGCTGCCGCCGGGCACTGCGTTGGGGATTGCCACCAATCAGGGTTACACCAGTTTTATCGCGGTGGTGGCGCGGGTCGCGACGGTCGATGGCAAGCCGAAAGTCGAGAAGCTGACCTGCGTGGTCGATTGCGGTCTGGCGGTGTCGCCGGGCGGGGTCGAGGAGCAGATCTACGGCGGACTGATGTGGGGCTTGGGCCATGCGTTGTTTGATCGCCTCGACATTCAACAGGGCAGGGTGGTGCAGAGCAATTTCCACGACTACCGCGTGACCCGGATGTCGGACATGCCGGCCACCGACATCGTGGTGCTGGATGGCGAGCCGGGCAAACCCGGTGGTGTCGGCGAACTGGGCAGTCCGTCGGTGGCGCCGGCGATTGCCAACGCCTTGTTTGCGCTGACCGGCGTGCGCCAGCGTTCAACGCCGCTGAGTCTGGGGTAGGCGCCATGGACCTGCGTCTGCTGCGGTACTTCATGGCTCTGGCCGATGAGCTGCATTTCGGCCGCGCCGCCGAGCGCCTGCACATTTGCCAGCCGCCGCTGAGCCAGCAGATTCGCCTGCTGGAGGAGGAGCTGGGCACGCCGTTGTTCGAGCGCAGTCACCACCGGGTCGAACTGACAGCGGCGGGGCAGATGCTCAAGGAGCAGGCGCCGCTGGTGTTCGAACAACTGGAACGGGCGCTGGATCTGACGCGCCAGACCGGGCGCGGGCAGCTTGGCGAGCTGGAAATCGGCATGATCAGCTCGGTGATGGTCGGCGTGCTGCCCAGAGCCCTGCACCTGTTTCGCGAGCGCTATCCGCAGGTGAACTGGCGGCTGCATGAAATGACCCCGGCGGCGCAGGTCAAGGCGTTGAAGGAAAAACGTATCGACGCCTGCGTGTTCCGCGTGGGTTATGACGATCCGTTGCTGCGCAACGAGTTGTTGATCTACGAGCCGATTCATGTGGTGATGCCGGCCGATCATCCGCTGGCCAGGCGCGAGATATTGGCGCCGGCAGATCTGGCTCAGGAGCCGTTTGTCGCGCTGGAACTGAAGCAGTCGCGGTTCGCCAATTTCCTTTATCAGTGCTGCATTCAGGCCGGATTCACCCCGCAGATTCGCCAGCAGGTGATCGAGGTGCAGACCTTGCTCAGTCTGGTGCGCGCCGGTTTCGGGGTGGCGCTGTTGCCGGCCTCGATCGAGCAGTTGGCCCCGGCGGGGCTGGTGTTTCGCAAGCTGACACCGGCGCTGCCGGAGGTGCCGTTGTATGCGACTTATCGCGCTGATGATGCTTCGCCGGTGCTCAAGCTGTTTCTCGATACGTTGCGGGAGTTGGTGGAATCTTCAGATCACCAATGATCCCCTGTAGGAGTGAGCCTGCTCGCGATAGCAGTGTGTCAGTCAGCGTTGATGTGGCTGACAGACCGCTATCGCGAGCAGGCTCACTCCTACAGGGATTTGTGGTGTTGTTGAAGAGTTCGGCACGATCACGAACGCCTGCGGTCGTAATCTTCACACGCGAATTCCCTGTGGAGATCCAATGAGCCAGGAAGTCCTGACCACTGAAACCAACCGTCGCCAGCTGCAGCAGATCATCGCCGGGCTGTCCGACGGGGTGATTCTGCTGGAGCTCGATCAGAGCATCCTCTGGGCCAATGAGGCGGCGCTGGCGATGCACGGTGTCAGCCGGATCGGTGAGCTGGGCACTAATGCCGATGAGTATGCCAAGCGCTTCAGCCTGCGCTATCGCAACAATCATACGGTGCCCCCGGAACACTACCCGATCAGCCGCGCGGCACGCTGCGAAGCTTTCAACGACGTGCTGATCGAAGTGTCTGCCGTGAATGATCCCGAGCACGTCTGGGTGCACAGCGTGCGCAGCATGATCCTGACTGATCGCGAAGGGCAGCCGGAGTCACTGGTGCTGATCATGAGCGACGTCACCGATTGGGCGAACGCCGAGCAGCGCTTCGAAAAGACCTTCAATGCCAACCCGGCGCCGGCGGTGATCTGCCGCCTCAGCGATTTGCGCTATATCAAGGTCAATCCGGGGTTTCTGGAGATGACCGGTTACACCCGCGAGCAGGTGATCGGCACCTCGGCCTATGAAATCGACATCTTCGAACAGGCCGAAAAAAAGGATCTGGCGATCCAGCGCCTGCGCGATGTCGCGACCATTCCGCAGATGCAGGCTCAACTGCGCCTGCCCGATGGCGGCAGCAAGCAAGTGATCGTCGCCGGGCAGCCTCTGGTGCTCAATGATGAGGATTGCATGCTGTTTTCCTTCGTCGACATGGAGCTGCGCCACAAGGCCGAAGTCGCGCTGCGTCAGAGTGAAGAGCGCTTTGCCAAGGCGTTCCGCCTGACTCCGGTGCCGATTCTGATCTGCACGGCCGAGGAGCAGCAGGTGATCGATGTCAATCAGGCGTTCCTCGACACCCTGGCGTACGAGAGTGACGACGTTGTCGGCAAAACCGTGACCCAGCTGAATTTCATTGACGACGATGGTGCGCGGGCCCGACTGCTGACCGCTCTGGCGAAAAGCGGACGAGTGGATCGGGTCGATGTGCGGGTGCGCAAGAAGGACGCGGATCTGCTGGAGTGTGCGGTATCTGCCGACACCGTGAATATCCAGGACACGCCGTGCTATCTGCTGGTGCTGATGGACATCACCGAGCGCAAGCGCACCGAGCTGGAGCTGGTGGCGGCGATTGAAGAGGTGATGAAGGATGCTTCGTGGTTCAGCCGGACGCTGATCGAAAAACTGGCCAATGTGAAGAAGGTCAACTCGCCGCAACTGCCGAGCGTGTCGTTCACTGACCTGACGGCGCGTGAGCGCGATGTGCTGGCGCTGATCTGCGAAGGGCTGGCTGACAAGGAGATCGCCGCACGCCTGAAACTCGCGCCGAACACCGTGCGCAATCATGTGGCGACCGTGTATTCCAAGCTTGATGTACACAGTCGCAGCGAAGCGATTGTCTGGGCGCGCGAACGTGGTCTGTTTTCTGGCGAGCGCGGCGCGAAGGGTCAGCGGTAGGTGCAAATGCACTAGCTGATGCGGTGCAAATGGAGGTTCTGGTGAGACAGGGCAGTTCTTAGTCTGTTGGGGTGCGATACGAGCCTGTTGGCTCGGGATCGTCTCCCTTCGAAACAGCTAAAGGAACAGGCTCCATGATGAATCTTGCGCAGTTGCGCGCCAGCCTCGAACAGAGTTTTTCGCCATTGGCGTGCGAGTGTTCAGTGGATGGGGATCATTCGCTGACGGTGAAGTTGTATCACCCGGATTCGGGGCAGGTGGATCTGGTGATCAGCGGGTTGAAGCTCAATGCGTTGCGTACGCCGGAGGCTGTGGCGGCGTTGGTTGATGAGTTGCGGTATGAGTTGGAGAGCAATTCTTTGCGGGCTGCTCGGGATCCGGATATGGCCTAGGGTTTTGGTGTTGGTTTGTTTTGGGTGTATATCCGTTGCTGCGGTTATGGCTGCTTAGGGTTCCGCCCTTACGGCGGGTCACTTTTTCCAGACGCCGAAAAAGTAACCAAAAAGGCTTTACCCTGACGT
>NZ_JBYSZP010000007.1:0-305886 GCF_058787295.1 Pseudomonas sp. FW305-3-2-15-E-TSA4
TCCGCTTTCGACCGAGAAGATCGAACCGTCAAAAGAGCCAAACATCACCGCTCTTTCAACTCCTTCCAGGCTTCGATAAACTGAAGCAAGCCGCTGCCGAAAACCGCGTAACTCATTGAATCTCAAGGAGTTTTCCGTTTCGACTGCGCCGGAAGTGGGGCGAATTATAGACCTCCTGAATCTGCCGTCAACCGTTAATTTCAGTTTTCTTTCAACAACTTACAGATCGGTTAAAAAACGCACAAATCCATCTATATATAGGCAGGAAACAGCCTTCTTCTATATAGAAGATAGAAGCGATACTCAAAGCACTCCATCAGCCTTGAGTGCTTCTACCGCGCCAGCGCCCAGACCCAGCACCCGCTGCAAAACCTCCAACGTATGCTCGCCCAATAAAGGAGGCGCGCGAAGGTACTCGACCGGCGTCTGCGACAGCCGGATCGGACTCGCCACCTGCGGGACCATCCCCGCCAGTGCATGCGGCAGTTCTATCGCCAACCCCCGCGCCTTCACCTGCGGATCCTCAAACACCTGGGACAGATCATTGATCGGCCCACACGGCACGCCCGCCTGCTCCAACTGCGCCACCCATTCGGCGGTGGTCTTGAATACCGTCGCCTGGCGGATCAGAGGAATCAACACCGCGCGGTTAGCCACCCGCAGCTTGTTAGTCGCGAATCGCGGATCGTCCGCCCACTGCGGCTGGCCCGCCACCTCGGCAAACTTGCGGAACTGGCCGTCATTGCCAACGGTAAGAATGAAATCACCGTCGGCCGTCGGGAAGTCCTGATAAGGCACGATGTTCGGGTGTGCATTACCCAGACGTTTCGGCGCATTGCCGGTAGTCAGGTAGTTCATTGCCTGGTTCGCCAGGCATGCGACCTGTACATCCAGCAAAGCCATATCGATGTGTTGCCCGCCACCGTCGTGATCACGATGAGCCAGCGCCGCCAGAATCGCCACGGTCGAATATAGCCCCGTAAGAATGTCCGTCAGCGCCACTCCCACCTTCACCGGCCCGGCGCCTTCATCACCTTCAGGGCGACCGGTCAGGCTCATCAGCCCGCCCAGCCCCTGGATCATAAAGTCATAACCCGCACGCTTGGCATACGGCCCGGTTTGACCGAAGCCAGTGATCGAGCAATAGATCAGATCCGGATTGATCGCCTTCAGCGACTCGTAGTCCAGCCCATAGGCAGCCAGCCCACCGACCTTGAAATTCTCGATCAGAATGTCCGACTTCGCCGCCAGCTCCCGTACCAGGTTCTGCCCTTCAGGCCGAGTGAAGTCGATCGTCACCGATTGCTTGTTGCGGTTGGCCGACAGGTAATAAGCCGCCTCGCTGGTGTTCTCACCATAAGCGTCCTTAAGGAAGGGCGGCCCCCAGGCGCGCGTGTCGTCGCCATTGCCCGGGCGCTCGACCTTGATCACCTCGGCGCCAAGGTCGGCGAGAATCTGTCCGGCCCACGGCCCGGCCAGCACGCGTGATAAATCCAGTACTCGCAGATGCGACAGCGCGCCCATGGTCGTTCTCCTATTAATAGAACGCCTGCAGACCGGTTTGCGCGCGACCGAGGATCAGCGCGTGAACGTCATGGGTGCCTTCATAGGTATTCACCACTTCCAGGTTGACCAGATGACGGGCCACACCGAACTCGTCAGAGATACCGTTACCACCCAGCATGTCACGGGCCATGCGAGCGATATCCAGCGACTTGCCACAGGAGTTGCGCTTCATGATCGAAGTGATTTCGACCGCCGCAGTGCCCTCATCCTTCATGCGCCCCAGACGCAGACAGCCTTGCAGCGCCAGAGTGATCTCGGTCTGCATGTCGGCCAGCTTCTTCTGGATCAGTTGGGTAGCGGCCAATGGACGCCCGAACTGCTGACGATCGAGGGTGTACTGGCGAGCGGTGTGCCAGCAGAACTCGGCAGCTCCCAAGGCTCCCCAAGAGATGCCGTAGCGTGCGGAGTTCAGGCAGGTGAACGGGCCTTTCAGACCGCGCACATCCGGGAAGATGTTCTCTTCCGGGACAAACACGTTGTCCATGACGATTTCGCCGGTGATCGAGGCGCGCAGGCCGACCTTGCCGTGAATCGCCGGTGCGCTCAGGCCCTTCCAGCCTTTTTCCAGTACGAAGCCACGGATGTCGCCGGCATCGTCTTTGGCCCAGACTACAAATACGTCGGCGATGGGGCTGTTGGTGATCCACATCTTGGCGCCGGTCAGGCTGTAGCCGCCGTCGACTTTGCGCGCACGGGTGATCATCGCACCCGGGTCGGAACCGTGGTTTGGCTCGGTCAGACCGAAGCAGCCGATCCATTCACCGGAGGCCAGTTTCGGCAGGTATTTCTGCTTCTGTGCTTCTGTACCGAATTCGTTGATCGGCACCATCACCAGCGAGGACTGCACACTCATCATCGAACGATAGCCGGAGTCGACGCGTTCTACTTCACGGGCGATCAGACCGTAGCTGACGTAGTTCAAGCCGCTACCGCCGTACTGCTCAGGAATGGTCGCCCCCAACAGGCCGACTTCGCCCATTTCGCGAAAGATCGCCGGATCGGTTTTCTCATGGCGGAAAGCTTCAAGCACGCGGGGCGCCAGGCTCTGCTGAGCGAATTGGGCGGCGGTGTCACGGATCATGCGCTCTTCTTCGGTGAGCTGTTGATCCAGCAGCAGGGGATCGATCCAATTGAAGCTAGCTTTACCGCCCATGAGTGTGTCCTCGCAAATCGGTGAATTAACGTGGCATTGATCCTAGGCCCGCTTTGCCAGCGCGGCAAACGAGGATTTCGCATCCTGTTGTGCTAATTTCTCACTCCGACACGTCGCTGAATGCCTTTTATGCGGCGCATTAGTGAGGTAGACGTACATGCGCAGGAAGATTCCCAGCACCACCGCCCTGATCAGCTTCGAAGCCGCCGCTCGCCACGAAAGCTTTACCAAGGCTGCCGAAGAACTTTCCCTCACTCAGGGCGCCATTTGCCGACAGATCGCCAGCCTTGAGGACTTCCTCAGCGTGGAACTGTTCCGACGCTCGCGACGCGGAGTCAAACTGACGGAAGCGGGCCTTTCCTATAGCCGTCGGGTGGCCACGCAACTGGACGCCGTCGAGCGCGACACACTCTCGGTCATGGGCCAGCAGGGCGCCAACGTGATCGAACTGGCGGTGGTGCCCACCTTCGGCACGCAATGGCTGCTACCACGGCTCAAGGACTTCCAGCTCAAACACCCGGAAGTGACGGTCAACCTGACCAACCGCACCCGCCCGTTCCTGTTTGCCGACACTGATTTCGACGCGGCGATCTACTTTGGCGACGCCGATTGGTCGGGTACTGAATCCCATAGGTTGATGGGAGAAAATCCCATGCCGGTGTGCAGCCCCGCCCTACTCGGCAGCAGGACACATCTGACACCTGACGAGATCGCCGAGCTGCCTCTGCTGCAGCAAACCACACGCCCCTACGCCTGGCGCCAGTGGTTCAACTCACAGCACCTGAACATCCCCCGCGACATGACAGGCCCGCGCTACGAGCTATTCTCCATGCTGGCCCAGGCGGCCATGCACGACATGGGGATCGCGCTGATTCCACCGTTCCTGATTCAGCGCGAACTGGCAGAGAAACGCCTGGTGATCGCCAACCCGAATGCCCTCTCCAGCATTAAGGCGTATTACCTGATGATTCCGGAGCGAAAGGTCGAATCGGCATCACTCAAGGCTTTTCGCGATTGGCTGGTCAACCAGGCACACAGCTACAGCCTAGAAGAATAAAGGCTTACAACGATTACTAACCCGGTAGTCAGGAAAATCAAAGCCCTACAGATATAAGTATTTGTCGCAAAATCGCAGACTGTATCCGAAAGTCGTACAGACGTCCCACAAGCGCCTGCCGACGTGGCTTTGAGCCTTCATCCACGACGCATTACGGCCTATTCACGCCACCGATGAGAAATTTTTTCAAATTCAGCCAGAATCCTTGCAAGGCACGGCCTACAAGGGATTCAACTGGGCATCTGCGACATTCGGTCACGGGATGACTTGTAGTTAATTTTCCGTCACCCGTCATAATCCCTTGAAGGGCATAAAGTTCGCCTGCAAAATGCCGCGCCCCGCCCTGATTTGGCGGGATCGTGCTGATCGGCCGCCCCAGTCGCACCATCCGCAGTGCCTGGGTTTACTCAATAAGATCACGCAGGAGATTTGACGTGCACATTGGTGTTCCTCTCGAAACCCAGACCGGTGAAACACGGGTTGCTGCAACCCCGGAAACCATTAAAAAGCTGATCAGCCAAGGCCATAAGGTCACTGTGCAAACCGGCGCCGGCGTTAAAGCCAGTGTTGTCGACAGTGCCTATGAAGCGGCGGGCGCAACCATTGGCAGTGCCAACGATGCGTTCGGCGCCGAGCTGATTCTCAAAGTGGTCGCTCCCAGCGACGCCGAACTGGCGCTGATCAAGCGCGGTACGGTGCTGGTGGGCATGCTCAACCCCTTCAATAACGACACCATTGCCAAAATGGCCGAGTGCGGGATCACTGCGTTCGCCCTCGAAGCGGCGCCGCGCACCTCTCGGGCGCAGAGTCTCGATGTGCTGTCGTCGCAGGCAAACATTGCCGGCTACAAGGCTGTGTTGCTGGCCGCGCACTACTATCCGCGTTTCATGCCGATGCTGATGACCGCTGCGGGCACCGTGAAAGCGGCGCGCGTACTGATTCTCGGCGCCGGTGTGGCCGGGTTGCAGGCGATTGCCACGGCGAAACGTCTGGGTGCGGTGATCGAAGCGTCTGACGTGCGTCCGGCGGTGAAGGAACAGATCGAATCCCTCGGCGCGAAGTTCGTCGATGTGCCTTACGAGTCTGACGAAGAGCGTGAATGCGCGGTCGGTGTCGGCGGTTACGCTCGTCCGATGCCGGCAAGCTGGATGCAGCGTCAGGCCCAGGCTGTGCACGAACGCGCCAAGCAGGCCGACATCGTCATCACCACCGCACTGATCCCGGGCCGCAAGGCGCCGACACTGTTGAGCGCAGACACCGTGGCGCAGATGAAGCCGGGCTCGGTGGTCATCGACCTCGCGGCAGCTCAGGGCGGCAACTGCCCGCTGACCGTCGCCGATCAGGTCGTGGTCGAGAACGGCGTGACCATCGTCGGCCCGACCAACCTGGCCGGTGAAGTCGCTGCAGACGCCTCGGCGCTGTACGCCCGCAACCTGCTGGACTTCCTCAAGCTGGTGTTCACCAAAGAAGGCCAGTTCGACGTCAACCTCGAAGACGACATCGTCGCCGCGTGCCTGATGTGCCGCGACGGCCAAGTCATCCGCAAAAACGCCTAAGCAGGGATTCAGACGATGGAAGAGCTTATCTCCCCCGGTATCTACAACCTGATCATCTTCGTGCTGGCGATTTATGTCGGTTACCACGTGGTCTGGAACGTTACACCTGCGCTGCACACGCCGTTGATGGCGGTGACCAATGCCATTTCGGCAATCGTGATCGTCGGCGCCATGCTCGCTGCTGCGCTGACCGTCACGCCGCTGGGCAAGACCATGGGCACCCTCGCCGTGGCACTGGCTGCGGTCAACGTGTTTGGTGGCTTCCTGGTCACCCGCCGCATGCTTGAGATGTTCAAGAAGAAAGCCCCGAAAGCAAAAGAAGAGGCGCCGAAGTAATGAGCATGAATCTCGTCACGACGCTCTACCTGATCGCGTCGATCTGCTTTATCCAGGCCCTCAAAGGCCTGTCGCACCCGACCACATCGCGGCGCGGCAACCTGTTCGGCATGCTCGGCATGGCGCTGGCCATCCTCACCACCGTCGGCCTCATCTATAAGCTTGGGGCTGAGCTGGCGACTGCGGGTATCGGTTACGTGATCGTCGGCCTGCTGATCGGCGGCACCGCCGGTTCGATCATGGCCAAGCGCGTTGAAATGACCAAGATGCCGGAACTGGTCGCGTTCATGCACAGCATGATCGGTCTGGCGGCGGTGTTCATCGCCATTGCCGCGGTGGTCGAGCCGCAATCGCTGGGCATCGTCAAGCAACTGGGAGACTCGATCCCGGCGGGCAACCGTCTGGAGCTATTTCTCGGAGCGGCGATCGGTGCAATCACCTTCTCCGGTTCGGTGATCGCCTTCGGCAAGCTGTCGGGCAAGTACAAGTTCCGTCTGTTCCAGGGCGCACCGGTACAGTTTGCCGGTCAGCACAAGCTCAACGCAGTACTCGGTCTGGCGACACTGGTGCTGGGCGTGACCTTCATGCTCACCGGCAACCTCGCAGCGTTCGCGCTGATGCTGGCCCTGGCGTTCGTGATGGGCGTGCTGATCATCATCCCGATCGGCGGCGCCGACATGCCGGTGGTGGTGTCGATGCTCAACAGTTACTCGGGTTGGGCTGCAGCGGGTATCGGCTTCTCGCTGAACAACTCGATGCTGATTATTGCCGGCTCGCTGGTGGGTTCGAGCGGTGCGATTCTCTCGTACATCATGTGCAAGGCGATGAACCGTTCCTTCTTTAATGTATTGCTCGGCGGTTTCGGCAATACGGCTGACGCAGGACCTGCCGGAGCGAAAGAAGCCCGTCCGGTTAAATCCGGTTCGGCCGACGACGCAACCTTCCTGCTGACCAACGCCGACACCGTGATCATCGTCCCGGGTTACGGCCTGGCGGTGGCCCGCGCGCAGCACGCCTTGAAAGAACTGACCGAGAAACTGACCCACCGTGGCGTGACCGTGAAGTACGCGATCCACCCGGTGGCCGGTCGCATGCCCGGGCACATGAACGTCCTGCTCGCCGAGGCCGAAGTGCCTTACGACCAGGTGTTCGAGATGGAAGACATCAACTCCGAGTTCGGCCAGGCCGACGTGGTGCTGGTACTCGGCGCCAACGACGTGGTCAACCCGGCCGCCAAGAACGATCCGAAATCGCCGATTGCCGGCATGCCGATTCTCGAAGCGTTCAAGGCCAAGACCATCATCGTCAACAAGCGCTCGATGGCCAGCGGTTATGCCGGTCTGGACAACGAACTGTTCTACCTGGACAAGACCATGATGGTGTTCGGCGACGCGAAGAAAGTCATCGAAGACATGGTCAAAGCGGTGGAGTAATCCTCCGCAGCTGCACCGGACGCCCCGACTTGTCGGGGCGTTTTTGTTTGCGCACAGCGTCGGACAATTTGCCGCGTTGTTGCAGATCCGGTAACGGTGTTTTACTTCAAACCCGCTAAATAGACGCCTCGTTTGCGACCTTGGTAGCGGGACAGGCGCCCGCGAAATTCACTAGACTGCGCATCCTGCTACTCGCTTCCCGAGAAATAATCCATGTACCGTGACCGTATTCGCCTGCCTTCGTTGTTGGATAAAGTGATGAGCGCCGCCGACGCCGCCGCGCTGATTGAAGACGGCATGACCGTCGGCATGAGCGGCTTCACCCGCGCGGGCGAAGCCAAAGCTGTCCCTCACGCACTGGCCGAGCGAGCCAAGGTCACGCCGCTGAAGATCAGCCTGATGACCGGCGCGAGCCTGGGCAACGACCTCGACAAGCAACTGACCGAGGCCGGCGTGTTGTCGCGGCGCATGCCGTTCCAGGTCGATAGCACCTTGCGCAAGGCAATCAACGCCGGCGAAGTGATGTTCATCGACCAGCACCTGTCGGAAACCGTCGAGCAACTGCGCAACCAGCAACTGAAGCTGCCGGACATCGCGGTGATCGAAGCCGTGGCCATCACCGAGCAAGGCCACATCGTGCCGACCACCTCGGTGGGCAACTCGGCGAGCTTCGCGATTTTCGCCAAGCAGGTGATTGTCGAGATCAACCTGGCGCACAACGCCAACCTCGAAGGCCTGCATGACATCTATATCCCGACCTATCGCCCGACGCGCACGCCGATCCCGCTGGTGAAAGTCGACGATCGCATCGGCAGCACCGCGATCCCGATCCCGCCGGAGAAGATTGTCGCCATCGTCATCACTCAGCAGGCGGATTCGCCGTCCACGGTGTCGACCCCGGATGTCGACACCAATGCCATCGCCGAGCACCTGATCACCTTCTTCAAGCAGGAAGTCAATGCCGGGCGCATGACCAACAAGCTCGGCCCGTTGCAGGCCGGGATCGGCAACATCGCCAACGCGGTGATGTGCGGCCTGATCGATTCGCCGTTCGAAGACCTGACCATGTACTCCGAAGTGCTGCAGGACTCGACCTTCGACCTGATCGACGCCGGCAAGCTGAGCTTTGCGTCGGGCAGCTCGATCACTTTGTCGGAGCGGCGCAACAGCGACGTGTTCGGCAACCTGGAGAAGTACAAGGACAAACTGGTGCTGCGCCCGCAGGAAATCTCCAACCACCCGGAAGTGGTGCGTCGTCTGGGTATCATCGGTATCAACACTGCGCTGGAGTTCGACATCTACGGCAACGTCAACTCCACCCATGTCTGCGGTACGCGGATGATGAACGGCATTGGTGGCTCGGGCGACTTCGCGCGCAACGCACACCTCGCGGTGTTCGTGACCAAGTCGATCGCCAAGGGCGGCGCCATTTCCAGCGTGGTGCCGATGGTCAGCCACGTTGACCACACCGAGCATGACGTCGACATCCTGGTGACCGAAATCGGCCTGGCCGACCTGCGCGGCCTGGCCCCGCGCGAGCGCGCCCGGGTGATCATCGACAACTGTGTACACCCGGACTATCGCCAGGCGCTGAACGACTACTTCACCGCAGCGTGCGCCATCGGCGGCCATACCCCACACATCCTGCGAGAAGCCCTGAGCTGGCACATCAACCTGGAAGAAACCGGACGCATGCTCGCGGTGTAATCACACAGTCAAACCGCTGATGCAAACACAGTTTGTGTCAGCGGATTTTTTAACCCGCCACATCTGGCAAAAACTGTACTGCTGTACCGGTTATTTCCTACAGATTTTGCCTACCTCCTTCCTCGAATTGAGCAAAAACGCACCACATTAGTGCTGACAGGTACAGTTTGCTCAATTTCGACCCGTACACCCCCTATAAACAGTTAACTGGTCACTCACAATACAGTTGAACTGTATCTAGAGAGACTAGGCAAACGAGAGGATCATGGGCACCAGTTAAACCACTACCTGATCCCGCCACAAGCGGAAGGATGTCAACCATGGAACGTACACTCAGTTCCGAACTGTTCTTCGAAGACAAAGCTGCAAAAAACCAGGCTTCCCTGCCTCTGCGCGTTATCGCCAACCTGATGTTGTGGCAGCGACGCATCTCCAGCCGCCACCAACTGGCTCGCCTGGATTCGCGTCTGCTGGCTGACGCCGGTATCAGCGAAGCACAACGCTACGAAGAGCTGAGCAAGCCGTTCTGGCGCTAAGTAGCGTCGCTGGCTCTGGTCGTTAGACCCACCGCCAGCAACCCGAATTGAACACACAAGACCCGTCGCGGGAAACCGCGACGGGTTTTGTCGTTTCAGGGTTCGAAAATGCCCGTACAGCAGAATAATCAAAGTACAGGTACAGTTCTCAATAAACAAAATCTGAACCAGTACAATTTTTCATGAGTGTATCTGCTCGCCAAACTGCATCGGGCGCAGCATGTCCTTAACCCTCCTCGGTTTAAGGAAAACGCCATGAAAGGCTTACAGGATGTTTCGACAGCTTCGACTCTACCCCGCGCTCACTCGCACCTGCTGCGGCGCTTGTTTCGACCCCTGTGGCAAGGACTGGAACGCGCCAGGACGCGGCGCCTGCTGGCTCAACTAGCCCAGCGCGACCTCGCGGATCTGGGCCTCAGCCATGCCGATCGGCTCAGAGAGCTGGAGAAACCCTTCTGGCGCTAGCATTCTGCCCACTGTCCGAACCTCGCGCGCAAGCCTAATATCCACGCCAGAACGTGGCGAATCTTCTGTAACCCGCGTCTGACTCATCAGACACAAGCCACCTCTCAATACGGTTTACTATCAGGAGATCCACCATGTCCCGTCTTCGCCTGCTCAGCGCTGCCGCCTTGCTGGCCGTGGCTGCCAACGCCAGTGCCTCCAGCTTCATCGTGACCACCGATGCCGTAGTTGGCGCGCTGAAGTCCTCCTCGGACGCCACTTCCGACGTCAGCTCTTCGCTGCGTGACAACAAAGTCGTGATCGCCGCCCGTGACGACGCTGCCAGCTTCGTCGCCAGTGAAGGCCAGATCCGTGGCGTGAAACTGGAAAGCGCCCTCGACCTGATCCGCCATCAGGCACCGCAACTGAACGCGACCGACTTCCAACTGGCGCAAGCCATCCTCGCGATCTGATCCGCCGTTGCAGCACGGGGCACGCCAGTCGTGTCCCGATGTTTCGCCGCTGGCTCTGGCCCGGGCATTTGCGCTAGCCTTGAAGCTCGTTAACCGTTACCGAGTCTCATGCGTTTATTCAGACTGCTTTTCCCTTGCGTATTGGTCAGTGCCTTCTGGGCGACCTCGGTCGATGCCTTTGATGTCTCCACACAAAACACCGTGGTCAGCGTTTGGGCGACCGGAATGGTGTCTTCCGCACCGTTCGACCGTAAACTGATCATCGCCGCTCACGATGACGCGGCGGCGTTTGTTGCCAGTGACGGTCAATTGCGCGGCGCGCAGCTCGAATCCGCCCTGCATTACTTGCGCAAATCCCGACCAAAACTTCATGTCAGCGACCTTGAACTGGCACAGGCAATTCTCGTCCAATAGTTATCATGATCCCTCGTTAACATTGCCCTCCGGAGTCGTTCCATGCGTAGCCCGCTGATTGCTGCCGCCCTTGGCCTGTTTTTGTTGGCCGATGTGGCCCAGGCACACACCCTGGTAGCCACCAGTAACATCATCGTTCGTGCCTCCCAGCGCACCATCGATTTCACCTCCGATACCACGACGTCGATTCGCGATTCGAAAATCATCCGCGAAGCCCACGACGATGCGGCCAGCTTCGTTGCCACCAACGGCGATATCCGCGGTGCGCACCTGGAAGCCGCCCTCAACACCTTGCGCACGCGCGTGCCGGAAGCCCGCGACGCCAGTGATCAGGTGCTCGCCGAAGCCATCCTCGCCCTGTGAAGTCACTCGGCGCCTGGCTACTGGCCGGGGCGTTGTTGCTGCTTGGCAACAGCGCCCACGCCAGCCTGCAATTGCGGCTCAAGACCGACGGCCTGAGCCCCGCCCAGCAGCAGGCCAGCCAGGCGCTGCTCGATGAAGCCATGCACAAGTTGCCGCCCAGCTTCGTCGAACAACTGGACCGGCGCATCGATGTCGGCTGGACCGACGACATGCCCGGTAACGCCTACGGCCAGGCGACCCTGGTTGCCGAGCTCGACCTGAACCGCAAACTGCTCGCCGGCCTCACCGACGGCAGCGCGGCCAACGAGAAAACCAATCGCCCCCACGGCACGGTGCGTCAGGAACTGCTGGCAACGGTGCTGCACGAACTCACCCACATTTACGATCGCGCGCGTCTGTGGCCCGCCGCCGAACGCACGCTGATCCAGCGCTGCACTCGCCGCAGCAACAGCGCCGGCCTGGTCGGCATTCCCGACGAGTGCCGAGGCCAGACCGAGCGCCGCTTTACCCTCAGCGATGATCCACGTCTCCTAGATCTCGCCGGCTGGCAACAGTACGTCGGGCGCCGCGGCGAGCGTGAACAGCACAACCGTCAGGTGGCCCGCAGTCCGGACCTGTATGAGATCTCCAGTCCGAAAGAGTTTGTCGCGGTCAACATGGAGTATTTCCTCCTCGACCCGAGCTACGCGTGTCGCCGTCCGGCGCTCTATCGCTACTACAAGGAGCGCTTCGGCTGGGCACCACCGGCCAAGGACACCTGCAGCAATACCTTCGCCTTTCTCAACGCCGGCAACGACTTCGCCAAACAGCCCTTGGGCCAGGTCGACCCGGAGCGGGTGTATGCCGTCGATTATCTGCTGGCTGAAGCCAACCAGAACTGGGTCAGCCGCTGGGGCCACAGCATGCTGCGCCTGGTGATCTGCGCGCCGGGTCGACCACGGGGCCCGGATTGCCGGCTCGACCTCGACCAGCATCTGGTGCTGTCCTACCGCGCCTTTGTCGGTGACGTGCAGCTGTCGAGCTGGGACGGTCTGGTTGGCAAGTACCCGTCGCGGCTGTTCGTGCTGCCGCTGGCCCAGGTGATCGACGAATACACCAAGACTGAACTGCGCAGCCTCGCCTCGGTGCCATTGAATCTGTCACGCGACGAGATCGAAGGCGTGGTCGAACACGCTGCCGAAATGCACTGGAGTTATGACGGCAACTACTTCTTCCTGTCGAACAACTGCGCGGTGGAAGGCCTGAAATTGCTGCGCAGCGGCAGCAACAACAAGCAACTCGTCGGCCTCGACAGCATCATGCCCAACGGCTTGCTCGAAGTGCTCAAAGGCCGGGGGCTGGCCGACACCAGCGTGCTCGACAATCCCAAGGAAGCCCTGCGCCTGGGCTATCGCTTCGATTCGTTCCGCGATCGCTATCAGGCGATGTTCGATGTGTTGAAAAAGCAGCTGCCGATCAAGCAAACCAGCGTCGAAGATTGGCTATCGCTGTCTGCCGAGGAACGTCGCCAGTGGTTCGAACGTGCAGACCTGCGCACCAGCGCTGCATTGCTCCTGCTGGAACAGGCGAGCTATCGCCGTCAGTTGCTGCTGGCCCAGGACGAGGTCAAGCAGCGTTACCTCGGCGCTCGGGAGCTGGAAAACGGCGGCATGGACAAGGCCAACGCCACCCTGCAGGAAATTCTCGCCAACAGCGGCTTCCTCAGTCGTCCGGCGGAACTGCTCGACAGCCGCGGCTACGGGCTGCCGCAACCAAGCGAGTTCAAGCGCCTGCAGGACGAAAGCGCCCAACGCCAGAAACAACTGCTGGCGCTGAGCGGCGATCTGGACAAGGAAGTGCGCAAGTTGCTGGAACCCAAGCGAGCGGCCGAAATTGCCGCCAGCGAAGCCAACGTGAAGCAGATCGGCGAGCATCTGCGCAGACTGCACAAGGCGTCTGGCGGACTGGAGTTGCCTTAAAAGCAAAAGATCGCAGCCTGCGGCAGTTCCTACAGAGATAAATGTAGGAGCTGCCGCAGGCTGCGATCTTTTTATTGCCTGTAAATCAGTACAAAACACCGTCCAGAATTTCGTAAACGATCCCGGTACCCACTGCGATCAGCACGATATCGCCCCCGGCGCGGCGCCACTCATAACCCGGATAAACCGGCAGACGACTCAGCGCCCGACCGTCCAGCCGCTCGCCGTAGTAACCATGCGGTAACGGCCGGCCGCGTTCCAAATGGATTCCCGGTGGCGGCGGTGCGCCGCGCACGAAGTAGCCGTGATTGTCGCGAATGGTCTGCCGTACCGGGCCGAAGTCGCGTGGCGGGCCGCCTCGGTGGTCGTTCTGCGGGCCACGGTGATCGTCACCACGGTTATCGTAGTGGCCCTGCTGCGGGCCGCCGTGGTCATGATCATCGCGTGGATCGGCGCTGACCAGCAGCGGCGTCGCGCTGAGCATCAGCACGCCCAGTCCGGCAATCAGACGTTTCGGCATTTTCATCAAGTCTTCCTCACTGCACCAACAGCAAAAAGGGATTCAGAACGTGGTTCTGAATCCCTCGGTCTTGCTCATTTAGGTTGTGTTGTGAGGCGCTAATTCCTCTGTATCAGGAACTTTACCTTCAGTTGACGCGGGCCTGACGCACGCCTTCGGACAGCGCCTTGCACAGACCCAGCACACCGTCGACAGCCTGATCCGGCGTGGTCGCATTGGCGATGTGATCGATCAGTGCCGAACCCACCACCACCCCGTCCGCCAACCGAGCGATGGACGCCGCCTGCTCCGGAGTACGGATACCAAAACCGATGCTGATCGGCAGATCAGTGTGGCGACGCAAACGGGTGACCGCCTCTTCGACGTGTTCCAGAGTCGCCGCACCGGCACCGGTCACGCCGGCCACCGACACGTAGTAAACGAAGCCCGAGCTGCCATTGAGCACTTTCGGTAGACGCGCATCATCAGTGGTCGGGGTGGTCAGGCGGATGAAGTCCAGACCCGCAGCCTGTGCCGGGTCGCACAGTTCATTGTTGTGCTCTGGCGGCATGTCGACCACGATCAGACCGTCGACGCCCGCTTCCTTGGCATCAGCGATAAAACGCCCAACGCCATACATGTGAATCGGGTTGAAGTAGCCCATCAGCACCAGCGGCGTGTCGCTGTTGCCTTCGCGGAACTCGCGAACCATTTGCAGGGTTTTCGCCAGATTCTGCTTGGCGCCCAAGGCACGGATGTTCGCCAGTTGAATCGCCGGGCCGTCGGCCATCGGGTCGGTGAACGGCATGCCCAGCTCGATCACATCGGCGCCAGCGCCGGGCAAACCTTTGAGGATCGCCAGCGAGGTGTCGTAGTCCGGATCACCGGCGGTGACGAAGGTCACCAGCGCGGCGCGATTCTGTTGCTTGAGGTCGGCAAAACGGGTTTGCAGGCGGCTCATCAGTGTTTCTCCTGCTTCGACTGTTCCATGTGATGCATGACGGTCTGCATATCTTTGTCGCCACGGCCGGAGAGGTTGACCACCATCAGGTGATCCTTCGGCAGTTTCGGTGCGCGTTTGAACACTTCAGCCAACGCATGGGCGCTTTCCAGCGCCGGGATGATGCCTTCGAGGCGGCAGCACTGGTGGAACGCGGCGAGGGCTTCGTCGTCGGTGACCGAGGTGTATTGAACGCGGCCGATGTCATGCAACCAGGCGTGCTCAGGGCCGATGCCCGGATAGTCGAGGCCGGCGGAAATCGAGTGGGCGTCGATGATTTGGCCATCGTCGTCCTGCAGCAGGAAGGTACGGTTGCCGTGCAGCACACCCGGTACGCCGCCATTGAGGCTCGCCGCGTGCTTGCCGGTTTCGATGCCGTAACCGGCCGCTTCGACGCCGATGATCTCGACGCTCTGGTCGTCAAGGAACGGGTGGAACAGGCCCATGGCGTTGGAACCGCCACCGATGCACGCCACCAGACTGTCCGGCAGACGACCTTCCTGAGCTTGCAACTGCTCGCGGGTCTCCTTGCCGATCACCGCCTGGAAGTCGCGCACCATGGCTGGGTACGGGTGCGGGCCGGCCACGGTGCCGATCAGGTAGAAAGTGCTGTCGACGTTGGTCACCCAGTCACGCAGCGCTTCGTTCATCGCGTCTTTCAGAGTGCCGGTGCCGGCCACCACCGGGATCACTTCGGCGCCCAGCAGCTTCATGCGGAACACGTTGGCCTGCTGACGTTCGATGTCCGTGGTGCCCATGTAGATCACGCAGTCCAGACCGAAACGCGCGGCCACGGTAGCGGTCGCCACACCGTGCATACCGGCGCCGGTCTCGGCGATGATGCGTTTCTTGCCCATGCGCCGCGCCAGCAGGATCTGGCCGATGCAGTTGTTGATCTTGTGCGCGCCGGTGTGGTTCAGCTCTTCGCGCTTGAGGTAGATCTTCGCGCCACCGCAGAACTCGGTCAGACGCTCGGCGAAGTACAGCGGGCTAGGACGTCCGACGTAGTCACGCTGGAAGTAGGCCAGCTCTTCCTTGAAAGCCGGATCTTCTTTGGCCGCCTCGTATTCGCGGGCCAGATCGAGGATCAACGGCATCAGGGTTTCCGCCACGTAGCGGCCGCCGAACGCGCCGAACAGGCCGTTATCGTCAGGGCCGCTGCGCAGGTTGGAGGTGTTCGAAGTCTGGGTCATGATGTGCTCCAGGTGAATTCGGGTAAGAAGACAATGGCGTCCACTCTACCCCTGACCTTCCAGGCTGAAAACCGATAAGATCGCCGCAACCTGTCAGGAAAACTCACAGATACCATGAGCCACGACCTTCCCCCGCTGAACGCCTTGCGCGCGTTCGAAGCCACCGCCCGGCTTAACAGCGTCAGTCAGGCGGCCGAACAGCTGCACGTCACTCATGGTGCAGTCAGCCGTCAGCTCAAAGTGCTCGAAGAGCATCTGGGCGTGAGCCTGTTCGTCAAGGATGGTCGCGGCTTGAAACTCACAGATGCCGGTGTTCGTTTGCGAGATGCCAGCGGTGAGGCCTTTGATCGGTTGCGCAGTGTGTGTGCCGAGCTGACGCAAAACACCGCTGATGCGCCGTTCGTGCTCGGCTGCTCCGGCAGTCTGTTGGCGCGCTGGTTCATCCCACGCCTGGGGCGGCTCAACGCCGATCTGCCGGACTTGCGTCTGCACTTGTCAGCCGGTGAAGGTGATCTTGACCCGCGGCGCCCTGGACTCGATGCCTTGCTGTTGTTCGCCGAGCCGCCATGGCCGGCAGACATGCAGGTTTACGAACTGGCCGCAGAACGCATCGGCCCGGTGATGAGCCCGCTGTTCAGTGGCTACCAACGCCTGCAAGCGGCGCCGGCGTCAGCCTTGCTCAGCGAGCCGCTGCTGCACACCACATCGCGCCCGCAAGCCTGGCCGAGTTGGGCACAGCAAAATCACCTCGACGCCAAGGCGTTGAAGTTGGGGCAAGGTTTTGAGCATTTGTATTATCTGCTGGAAGCCGCAGTGGCCGGACTCGGCGTGGCAATCGCGCCAGAGCCGCTGGTGGCCGAAGACTTGAAGGCCGGTCGCCTGGTTGCGCCGTGGGGCTTTTGCGAAACCCCGGCGCAACTGGCGTTGTGGCTACCCAAGCGCGCCGCAGACGGACGCGCCCGGCAACTGGCGCAATGGCTCAAGAATGAGCTGCGCCAGACGGATCACTCGCCGCGCTTGAACAGCAAATAAGCAGCCAGCAGACCGATTGCACCGACCGCCACACCGGCGGTGGTCCAAGGGTGTTCCTGAGCGTAATCGCGGGTGGCGATGCCGGTCTCGCGGGTTTTCACTTTGACTTCTTCGTAGGCATCGCTGAGCAGGCTGCGCGAATGTTTCAGCGCGCTTTCAGCGTTGCTCTTGAGCGCCTTGAGGGTCTTGCGCGACTCGTCGGACGCGTCGTCCTTCAGGCTTTCCAACGATTTGAGCAGACTCTCGATCTCGGCTTCCATGCTTTGCAACGAGGCTTTACGTAAAGAGGTGTTGGCCATGGTGGCTCTCCTGCATTGGTGATGAGTGGCGTGTGTTGGTTGGGACTTCAGCGGTTTGAGAAAGTGCAGAAAATCTGAACTTCGCTTGCATTGAGCCGCCGAAATCAACAGTGCAGATTCACTGCTAGTCTCAAATCCACACATCCAGGAGATCGCCATGAGTGACCATCACACGTACAAGAAAGTCGAGCTGGTCGGCTCGTCCACCAGCAGCATCGAAGACGCCATCAACAACGCGTTGGCCGAAGCCAACAAGAGCATCAAACATCTGGAATGGTTTGAAGTGGTCGAGACCCGAGGCCACATCAAGGACGGCAAGGCTGCGCATTTCCAGGTCACACTCAAAGTCGGCTTCCGGATTGCCAGCAGCTGAGTTTGGGCTACGCTTCTGAACTTGCGCGCTGGCCGAGTGCCATAGGAATGGCAAAGCGCTACAAGGTGAGTGCATCGGGAGACCTGATGCCCACCTCTTTTAATCCGACCAGGGAGTGCGACCGATGAAGAAGTTCATATTGGCAGTAGGTTTGTTGAGCCTTGCGGGTGGCGCGTTTGCTGCTGGCAAGCCTTGTGAAGAGCTGAAAGGCGAGATTGCAGCGAAGCTGGATGCCAAGGGCGTTGCAGGGTATTCGCTGGAGGTTGTCGACAAGGGAGCCAATGGCGGAAAAGTTGTGGGCACCTGTGAAGGCGGCACCAAGGAAATCGTCTACAAACGCGGGTGATCGCGATTGAAATGCAAAAGCCGACGCGAAGGCGTCGGCTTTTTTGTGGGCCACTGGTTCCCAATGTGGGAGCGGGCTTGCTCGCGAAAGCGTTATGTCAGCCGACCTCCAGGGTGTCTGACACTCCGTCTTCGCGAGCAAGCCCGCTCCCACAGAAGCCGTATTCCAGAGTCAGCCCTTCATGACTTGGGCCAGCAACTCATAGGAATGCAGGCGATCGGCATGCTCATACAGATCGCAGGTGAAAATCAGCTCATCGGCCTGGGTCTGCTCGACCAGCACCTCCAGCTTCGCACGGATCTTCTGCGGGCTGCCGACCATCGCCAGACCGAGGAAATCTCCCACCGCCTCGCGCTCATGGGGCAGCCACAGGCCGTCCATGGTTTTCACCGGCGGACGCTGCACCAGACTCTGCCCACGCATCAGCGCGAGAATTCGCTGGTACACCGAGGTCGCCAGGTAGTCGGCCTGCTCATCGGTATCGGCCGCCACCAACGGCACCCCGAGCATCACGTACGGTTTATCGAGCACTGCCGACGGCTTAAAGTGGTTGCGGTAGACGCGAATCGCCTCGTGCATGAAGCGCGGGGCGAAGTGCGAGGCGAAGGCGTAGGGCAAACCACGCTCACCGGCCAGCTGCGCGCTGAACAGGCTGGAACCGAGCAACCAGATCGGCACGTTGGTGCCGGTGCCGGGCATGGCGATCACCCGTTGATCCGGGGTGCGCGGGCCGAGGAAGCGCGCCAGCTCGGCGACGTCTTCCGGGAAATCATCGGCACTGCCGGAGCGCTCACGACGCAGGGCGCGGGCGGTCATCTGGTCGGAGCCGGGCGCGCGGCCCAGACCCAGATCGATGCGTCCCGGGTACAGGCTTTCGAGAGTGCCGAACTGTTCGGCAATCACCAGCGGCGCGTGGTTGGGCAGCATCACCCCGCCGGAGCCGACGCGAATCGTCGAGGTACCGCCGGCCAGGTATCCCAGCAACACCGAGGTGGCAGAACTGGCGATGCCGTCCATGTTGTGGTGTTCGGCCACCCAGAAGCGGGTATAGCCGAGTTTCTCGACATGCTGTGCCAGATCAAGCGAGTTGCGCAGCGATTGCGTCGGGCTGCCGTTCTCGCGCACGGGCACCAGATCAAGGGTGGAAAACTTTACGTCGGACAGTTGCTTCATAAACCTGCGTCTCCGAATGAGGAGGCAGGTTTTTCTTGCGAACGAAAACCTGCCCAATCCATAAGCGTGTTTTATGCAATGAGGGCATATACCCGAGTTTCAATAGCCGCGATGAAATTTCCTACTAAAAAAGTCAACGATTCAGCCGGGCTGAACTTTGTCCCGACGTCTATCCTCAGAAGCCTTGCAAGTAAAAACCACGACGGCGCGGCGTTCCGCGCCAGATCTTGAGGAGGCAGACATGGCTATCGTGAAGAAAGCATCCGCACATTGGGCAGGCGATCTGAAAACCGGCATCGGCTCGATCTCTACCGAGACTGGCGTCCTCAGAGAAGCCCCCTACGGCTTCAAGGCACGCTTCGAGGGCGGCAAGGGCACCAACCCGGAAGAACTGATCGGCGCGGCGCATGCCGGCTGTTTTTCCATGGCGTTCTCGATGATTCTCGGTGATGCGGGCCTGAAGGCCGAGAGCATCGACACCCAGGCTGAAGTCACCTTGGATCAGGTCGAGGGTGGCTTTGCCATCACCGCGATCAAGTTGATCCTCAAGGCGAAAATCCCGGGCGCTACTCAGGCGCACTTTGAAGAGCTGAGCAACAAGGCCAAGGAAGGGTGCCCGGTGTCCAAGGTACTGAATGCGAAGATTACCCTTGAGGCTTCGCTGGTTAGCTGAATCGGCGCTGACTGACCCACTCGCGAGCAGGCTCGCTCCCACATTGGAATGCACTTCAAATGTGGGAGTGAGCCTGCTCGCGAATGTAATCCACAAATCAGCGCAGTTATTGAAGATGTGAGCGAAGTCAGAACCCGCCCTGCAAAAATATGGTCGAATAAGTGACAGCAGCTTCAGCGCACGCCCGTGCGCGCTGCATCAGGGAGCTTCATCTATGAAACGTATTGGCTTGGCGATTCTTTGCAGTGCACTGGCCACAACGGTTCTCGCCGCACCGAAAGACTGCGAAGAATTGAAGAAAGAGATCGAAGTAAAGATCCAGGCGAATGCAGTGCCGTCTTACACACTGGAAACTGTCAGCAAGGAAGAGGCCGACAAGCACGACGTGGCGATGGTTGTCGGCACCTGCGAAAACGGCACCAAAGCGATCGTCTACCAGAAGAACGACATCTGACAGTCCGCTCAAGGCACGCAGTTGATCTGGCGCTCTTCGGCAACTATCTGCCCTTGGCGATTGATCAACCGAGCACTCGGCGTGAACGCCAGCGACCGGGCTTCAAGTCGGTAACGTTGCCCGGCTTCGAAATGATCGTAGCGCACGGTCATGTAACACAGGCGTTCCTGCGGGTCGGTGTCCAAGCCCTGGCTGCCACCGAAGATCTCGAAATCGAAGCGCACCGTCAGCTCATGACTGCCCGGCGCGACCTGGAAAAAGCGCCCGTCCCGCAGGCGCACGTTGTCCAGCCGTTCAGCCATCAGCACCTTACCGCCGGGTGTCGGCATCGAAAAGTCGACCCAGGCCTTGCCGGGATCGGCTGCCGGCATCGGGCTCTGGCAGCCAGCAAGCAGACTTGCAGCGAGCAACAACGTCAACCTGTGCATGATCAATGTCCCGTGATTTGGACATCCAGCATAATCCCGATCAGGTTTTCTGGCAGCCTGCGGGTGTGCCCTGCCCTACGACTTTGCGCTGTTCATCATAAAGCCTGGCCCACGGCCGAAAACCGATGCTGCCGGCTTGCAACTGATAGCGCTGACCGGCGTTGAAGTCCTTGAATTTCACCTTCAACTGACAATCGCGCCACAGCGGTTCGGCGTCGGGGCCGATGTTGGTGGCTTCGACCGGAAACTGATAACGCACCTTCAACTCATGGCTGCCGGGCTGCACTTCGAAATAACGTTTGTCGACAGTTGCCTTGTCATCGACTTTCAGCGCTTGCAACGCCGTGTCCTGTTGCCGGGCATCGAGATCAATCCAGGCTTGCGAGGGGTCAGGATCGGGCATTCCGAATCCGGCACAACCGGCCAGCGTCAGCAGGCCTCCTGTCAGCAACAACATGCGCATAGCGAAGCTCCAAATGGCGGGATAGTCTTGCGGGCAGACTTTCCAAAGGATTTTTATTTTGAGCAGGCCGCTTCCAAGCCATGGGTTACTTGATCGCGTTTTTCGGATTTTGTTTCCGGGGGTGATGTTTTTGTTGCTCAACGGTTGTTCCAGCGTCAGCTATTACAGCCAGTTGGCCAGCGGTCAGTTGCAGTTGTTGCGCGCGCGTGAGCCGGTGGCCAAGGTGATTGCCGACCCAAGCCGCGATGCAACCCTGCGCACGCACCTGACCCAGTCGCAAAAGGCCCGGGACTTCGCCAGCGAACAGCTGCACCTGCCGGACAACCAGAGCTATCGGCTGTACGCCGACATCGGCCGGCCGTATGTGGTGTGGAACGTGTTCGCCACCCCGGAGTTTTCCCTGACCCCGCAGAACCATTGCTTCCCGATCGCCGGTTGCGTGGCCTATCGCGGCTACTACAGCCAGAGCGCTGCCCGGGGCGAAGCGGCAATTCAGCGCCTGCAAGGCATGGACGTGGCGATTGGCGGCGTCGAGGCCTATTCAACCCTCGGCTGGTTCAATGACCCGATCCTCAATTCGATGATGGGCTGGGGCGATGAGCGTCTGGCCACGCTGATCTTTCATGAACTGGCGCATCAGCGCTTCTATGTGAAAGACGACACCGAGTTCAATGAGTCGTTTGCCACGTTTGTCGAGCAGGAAGGCACCCGCCAGTGGCGGGCGTTTCGTGGCCTGCCGCCGGACACCGATGCCAGGCTCAGGCAGCGCGATCAGTTCATCGAACTGGTGCTGGAAACGCGCTCGCGCCTGGAAAAACTCTACGCTCAGCCGCTGCCGGCCGAGCAGATGCGCGAGCGTAAAGCAGCGCAATTCGAGCGATTTCGGCGCGATTACCGGGTGACGCGCGACAGCCAGTGGGCCGGGGACAAGCGCTATGACGCGTGGGTGAATATGCCGCTGAACAATGCGCGGTTGTTGCCGTTTGGCCTGTATGACCAGTGGGTGCCGGCGTTTGCGGCACTGTTCAGGCAGGTTGGGGGGGATTGGGTGCGGTTTTATGTTGAGGTTGAGAAGCTGGGCGGGCTACCTGTCGCGGAGCGTAAGGCGGCACTAAGAGCGCTGGCAGAATCCTGATTTCGCATTGGCTGAACTGGCCTCTTCGCGAGCAGGCTCGCTCCCACATTGAAGCGGGGTGCAACAAAAATCCCCCGTGGGAGCGAGCCTGCTCGCGAAAGCAATTTCATCAGCGCCGCAAAAACGCCTGATGCAACTCAGCCAAAGTCTCAAAGTGATAAGCCGGCGCTTCGGCACTCAACTCTTCAAAACTGCCAAACCCATAACCCACCGCCGCCGCGTCCACGCCGTTGCTGCGCGCGCCGATCAGATCATGCTTGCGGTCGCCGATCATCAGCGTATTGGCCGGATCCAGCCCTTCTTCGGCGATCAGGTGCGCAATCAGCTCGACCTTGTTGGTCCGCGTGCCATCCAGCTCACTGCCGTAGATCACCTTGAAGTGTTTGGCGAAGTCGAAGTGCCGGGCGATTTCCCGGGCGAATTCCCAAGGTTTGGAGGTCGCGATGTACAGCTGCCGCCCCTGGCCGCTCAGGGTTTCCAGCAACGGCGTGACGCCGTCGAACACACGGTTCTCGTACAGGCCGGTGACCTTGAAGCGCTCACGATAGAAATTCACCGCCTCCCAGGCCTTGGCCTCGTCGAAGCCATAAAACTGCATGAACGCCTGCAACAGCGGCGGGCCGATGAAGTGTTCGAGTTTGCTCAGGTCCGGCTCGTCGATGCCGAGTTTGCTCAAAGCGAACTGGATGGAACGGGTGATGCCCTCACGCGGGTCGGTCAGGGTGCCATCGAGGTCGAACAGTACGGTCTGGTAGTGCATGAGAAATCCTGAGCAGGTGTAGGTCGATTCAGAGCTGGTCGTAGCCTTCGGCCAGATGCAGGTCCTTGAGCTTCACGTAGTTCGCCGCGCTGTAGGTGAAGAAGGCTTGTTCCTTGTCGGTCAGCGGGCGGATCTGCTTTACCGGGCTGCCCACGTAGAGGAAACCGCTTTCCAGGCGCTTGCCCGGCGGCACCAGGCTGCCGGCGCCGATGATCACATCGTCCTCGACCACCGCGCCGTCCATGACGATGCTGCCCATACCGATCAGCACACGGCTGCCAACGCTGCAGCCATGCAGCATGACCTTGTGGGCGATGGTCACGTCATCGCCGATCAGCAGCGGGAAACCATCCGGGTTGAACGGGCCGGCGTGGGTGATGTGCAGCACGCAGCCGTCCTGCACGCTGGTGCGCGCGCCGATACGGATGCGGTGCATGTCGCCACGGATCACGGTCAGCGGCCACACGGAGCTGTCTTCGCCGATTTCGACGTCGCCGATCACCACCGCGGAGGCGTCGACAAACGCGCCCTTGCCGAGTTGCGGGGTGTGATTCTGGTACTTGCGAACGGGCACGATAAGTTCTCTCTCTGTCGCCGATAGCTGCGGTGAGTGTCGATTGTAATTAAGATGGGCGCATGTTTCTTCCAGCCAAGGTGCCAACCGTGAGCGTGAACAACCCTCTTCTGCAGTCCTACGACCTGCCGCCGTTCTCCACGATCCGTGCCGAACACGTGCTGCCAGCCATCGAAACGATCCTGGCCGACAACCGCGCCGCCATCGCCGAAATTCTCAAGACCCAAGGCCAGAACCCGACCTGGGCCGGCCTGGTACTGGCGATGGACGAACTCAACGATCGCCTCGGCGCTGCCTGGAGCCCGGTCAGCCACCTCAATGCCGTGTGCAACAGCGCCGAACTGCGCGAAGCCTACGAGTCGTGCCTGCCGGCCCTGAGCGCCTACTCCACCGAGATGGGCCAGAACCGCGAGCTGTTCCAGGCCTATGAAGCGCTGGCCAACAGCCCGGAAGCCGCCGGTTTCGACGTTGCGCAAAAAACCATTCTGGAACACGCCCTGCGCGATTTCCGTCTGTCGGGTATCGACCTGCCGGAAGCCGAACAGAAGCGCTACGCCGAAGTGCAGAGCAAACTGTCCGAGCTGGGCAGCCGCTTCTCCAACCAACTGCTCGACGCCACACAAGCCTGGACCAAGCACGTCACTGAGGAGGCTGCCCTCGCCGGCCTGACTGATTCGGCCAAGGCGCAAATGGCCGCCGCCGCCCAGGCCAAAGGCCTCGATGGCTGGCTGATCACCCTGGAGTTCCCGAGCTACTACGCGGTGATGACCTACGCCCAGGACCGCAAGCTGCGCGAAGAGGTCTACGCCGCCTACTGCACCCGTGCGTCGGACCAAGGCCCGAACGCCGGGCAGAACGACAACGGCCCGGTCATGGAAGAGATCCTCGACCTGCGTCAGGAACTGGCAAAACTCTTGGGCTTCGCCAGTTTCTCCGAGCTGAGCCTGGCCACGAAAATGGCCGAGTCCAGCGATCAGGTGCTGAGCTTCCTGCGCGACCTGGCCAAACGCAGCAAGCCGTTCGCTGCGCAGGATTTACAGCAGCTGCGCGCCTACGCCGCCGAACAGGGCTGCGCCGATCTGCAAAGCTGGGACAGCGGTTTCTACGGGGAAAAACTCCGCGAGCAGCGCTACAGCGTCGCTCAGGAAACCCTGCGTGCGTACTTCCCGATCGATAAAGTTCTCAGCGGTCTGTTCGCTATCGTCCAGCGTCTGTACGGCATCGAAATCGCCGAGCTGAAAGGCTTCGACACCTGGCACCCGGACGTGCGCCTGTTCGAAATCAAGGAAAACGGCCAGCACGTCGGGCGCTTCTTCTTCGACCTCTACGCCCGCGCCAACAAGCGTGGCGGTGCGTGGATGGACGGCGCCCGCGACCGTCGTCGCACAATCGATGGCGTGTTGCAAAGCCCGGTCGCCAACCTGGTGTGCAACTTCACCCCGGCCGACAGCGGCAAGCCTGCGCTGCTGACCCACGATGAAGTGACCACCCTGTTCCACGAATTCGGTCACGGCCTGCATCACCTGCTGACCCGCGTTGATCACGCCGGTGTTTCCGGGATCAACGGCGTGGCGTGGGATGCGGTCGAGCTGCCAAGCCAGTTCATGGAAAACTGGTGCTGGGAGCCGGAAGGCCTGGCGCTGATCTCCGGTCACTACGAAACCGGCGAGCCGCTGCCACAGGACCTGCTGGAGAAAATGCTCGCGGCGAAGAACTTCCAGTCCGGGCTGATGATGGTGCGGCAACTGGAATTCTCGCTATTCGACTTCGAGCTGCACGCCACCCACGGTGATGGCCGCAGCGTGGCGCAAGTGCTGGAAGGCGTGCGCGACGAGGTGTCGGTGATGCGTCCACCGGCGTACAACCGCTTCCCCAACAGCTTCGCGCACATATTCGCCGGCGGTTACGCCGCGGGTTACTACAGCTACAAGTGGGCGGAAGTGCTGTCAGCCGATGCCTTCTCCAGGTTCGAAGAAGACGGCGTGCTCAACGCCGAAACCGGTCGCGCCTTCCGCGAAGCGATTCTGGCGCGCGGTGGCTCACAGGCACCGATGGTGCTGTTCGTCGACTTCCGTGGCCGTGAGCCATCGATTGACGCACTCTTGCGCCATAGCGGCCTGAGTGAGGACGCAGCAGCATGAGTGAGGCACCTGTGATTACCAAAAAGCGCTTTATCGCCGGGGCTGTCTGCCCGGCGTGCAGCGAGCCGGACAAACTGATGATGTGGAACGAGGACAGCGTGCCGCACCGTGAGTGTGTGGCCTGCGGTTACTCGGATACATTGAACGAGCAAGGGCTGTCGGTTCCGAAGGAACTGGGCACGCGGGTCAATACCACCGCGCTCAAGCCGGCGCCGGACAAGAGCGTCCAGGCCGTGCAATTCTTCCCGAATCCGAAGCTGAAGAAAAAGTCCGAAGACTGAGCCGGCGCATGACCCTCCACGGTGCAATGCCGTGGAGGATGCGGCTTACTTGAGGTTGACCGACTGGAACCAGCTCTTCATCGAGCAAGTGGCAAAGGCACTGGTGCTGCAGTCGCCGTTGGCCAGCGCGGTGCGCAGCTTGTCGACATCGGCCTGCATCACGTAGCGCACGCCATCCTTGAAATGGCCGCTTTCACCAAAACCGCCCTGCGTCATTTCATTCAGCGCGTCTTCCTTGCTCCAGCCCTGCACCACGATCCGGTACATCGCCGCCATCAGGCCGGTGCGGTCGGAACCATGTTTGCAATGCATCAGCACCGGGCCATTGGCTTCGGCAGCCTGAATCGCGCGCAGGGTCTTGAGCACATCGGCGTCATCGACATGGTTGGTGCGATAAGGCAGTTGCACTTGATTGATGCCCGGTTCGGACAGCCAGCTGCTGTCAGCTTCGGGCAGGAAGTTGATCACCGTTGCCACTTTCAGGTTCTTCAGCAACGGCACTGCGCCGCCATCCGGCAAGGCGCTGCGGTAGAGGGTTGGCGACATCTGGAACAGGTTGTACTGCACTTCAACCGGTTGCGCCCATTCAGGGGGACGCGATGTTGCAGCGGCGTCAGCCTGGGCCGGCATCAAGTGCAACAAGGCAACAAGCGACAAACACAAAGCAGGGAAAAGGCGCACTCGAGACATGCTGGGCTGACCGTATCGGAATTCATCAATGAAAGGCCTCGCAGCTTCCACGTCTGACGGTCAAAGCCCTGTGAGGCACTTGTCAAAGAATCGTGAATCCGTGCGATTTCATTGAGCACTCAGGTAAAAAACCGCAGCTTTTTCCGCTGAATCGGTTCAACCCGATGCATAGCCTGCTACCATTTGTCACACGATGTTGCAGGCGTCCCCCTTTTCCCGGTCAACCACCGGGCCACGCCGCGACGAAAAAATGCTCACGCCGTTCGCAGAAACGGCGGACAACCATCAATGCCTGATGAGGTGCACCCCCATGTCTGACGCAGATCGAGACAACCCGCGGCGTGAGTTCTTGCGCAAATCCCTGACCCTGATTCCCGTGGTCACCCTCGCCGGTAGCGGTCTGGGCAGCAGCGTGTTGCAAGCGGCGCCTGAAGCGGCCCCGTCGACGCCCGCAGCAACACCGGCCAAAGCTGACGCCAGCGCTTACCAGCCGAGCTATTTCACCGCCGAAGAATGGGCCTTCATCAACGCCGCCGTGGCGCACCTCATCCCCAACGACGAGCAAGGCCCGGGGGCTCTGGAAGCCGGCGTGCCGGAATACATCGACCGCCAGATGAACACCCCGTACGCCGCCGGTGCCCTGTGGTACATGCAAGGTCCGTTCAACGCGGACGCTGCGCCGGAGATGGGCTGGCAGAGCAAACTGGTGCCAAAAGAGATCTATCGCCTGGGCATCGCTGCCACGGATCAGTGGGCAAAATCGCTCAACGGTAAAACATTTGCTGAGCAAGACAGCGCTACCCGAGAAGATTTGCTCAAGCAGCTCGAAGCCGGCAAACCGCAGTTCGATGCGGTTCCAGCGAAGATTTTCTTCAGCCTGCTGCTGCAAAACACCAAGGAAGGGTTCTTCTGCGACCCGATCCACGGCGGCAATAAAGGCATGGTCGGCTGGACCATGATCGGCTTCCCCGGCGCCCGCGCCGATTTCATGGATTGGGTGGAACGCAACGAGCAATACCCCTTCCCGGCAGTTTCGATTCGCGGCGAGAGGGCTTGAGCATGGCAACCGTAATGAAGAAGGTCGACGCAGTGATCGTCGGTTTCGGCTGGACTGGCGCGATCATGGCCAAGGAGCTGACCGAGGCCGGGCTCAACGTGCTGGCGCTGGAGCGCGGGCCGATGCAGGACACCTACCCCGACGGCAACTATCCACAGGTGATCGACGAACTCACCTACAGCGTGCGCAAAAAACTCTTTCAGGACATCTCGAAAGAAACCGTCACCATCCGCCACAGCGTCAACGACATCGCCCTGCCGAATCGCCAGTTGGGTGCGTTCCTGCCGGGCAATGGCGTCGGCGGCGCCGGTCTGCACTGGTCGGGCGTGCACTTTCGCGTCGATCCGATCGAGCTACGCATGCGCAGCCACTACGAAGAGCGTTACGGCAAAAGTTTTATCCCTAAGGACATGACCATCCAGGACTTCGGCGTCAGCTATGAAGAGCTGGAGCCGTTCTTCGATTTCGCCGAAAAGGTCTTCGGCACCTCCGGCCAGGCCTGGACCGTGAAGGGCCAACTGGTCGGTCAAGGCAAGGGCGGCAACCCTTACGCGCCGGATCGCTCCAATCCGTTCCCGCTGCAAGCGCAGAAAAACACCGTTTCCGCGCGGTTGTTCGGCAAAGCGGCGACAGAAGTTGGTTACAAACCCTACAACCTGCCGTCGGCAAATACCTCAGGCCCGTACACCAATCCCTACGGCGCACAGATGGGCCCGTGCAACTTCTGCGGGTTCTGCAGCGGTTACGTTTGCTACATGTACTCCAAGGCCTCTCCGAACGTGAACATTCTGCCGGCGCTCAAGCCACTGCCGAATTTCGAGCTGCGGCCCAACTCGCATGTGCTGCGGGTCAACCTCGACAGCACCAAGTCCAAGGCCACCGGCGTGACGTACATCGACGGCCAGGGCCGCGAGATCGAGCAACCGGCGGATCTGGTGATCCTCGGCGCCTTCCAGCTGCACAACGTGCGCCTGATGCTGCTCTCGGGCATCGGCAAGCCGTACGACCCGATCAGCGGCGAAGGCGTGGTCGGGCGTAACTTCGCCTACCAGAACATGGCGACCATCAAGGCCTTCTTCGACAAGGACACCCACACCAACAACTTCATCGGTGCCGGCGGCAACGGCGTGGCGCTGGACGATTTCAACGCCGACAACTTTGACCACGGCCCGCATGGCTTCGTCGGCGGCTCGCCTATGTGGGTCAACCAGGCGGGCAGCCGCCCGATTGCCGGCACCTCGAACCCGCCCGGCACCCCGGCCTGGGGCAGCCAGTGGAAACGCGCGACCGCCGATTACTACACCCACCAGGTGTCGATGGATGCCCACGGCGCGCATCAGTCCTACCGTGGCAACTACCTCGATCTGGATCCGGTGTATCGCGATGCCTACGGCTTGCCGCTGCTGCGCATGACCTTCGACTGGCAGGAAAACGACATCAAAATGAACCGCTTCATGGTCGAGAAAATGGGCAAGGTCGCTCAAGCCATGGGCCCGAAAGCCATCGCGGTGATCGGCAAGCAGGTCGGTGATCATTTCAACACTGCGGCCTACCAGACCACCCACCTCAACGGTGGCGCAATCATGGGCACCGATCCGAAGAAGAGTGCCCTGAACCGTTACCTGCAGAGCTGGGACGTGCACAACGTATTCGTGCCAGGTGCGTCGGCGTTCCCGCAAGGCTTGGGTTACAACCCGACCGGGCTGGTGGCGGCGTTGACCTACTGGTCGGCCAAGGCGATCCGCGAGCAGTATCTGAAAAACCCCGGCCCGCTGGTTCAGGCATAAGGAGCGATGACCATGAAAAATCTCGTTATCGCCACCCTGGCCCTGCTCGGCAGCACGGCTGTACACGCCGCCGACGTTGATCAGGCGTTGATCAAACAAGGCGAATACCTCGCCCGCGCCGGTGACTGCGTGGCCTGCCACACCGCCAAGGGCGGCAAGCCGTTCGCCGGCGGCCTGCCGATGGAAACGCCGATCGGCACGATCTACTCGACCAACATCACCCCGGACAAAAACGGCATCGGTGATTACAGCTTCGAGGATTTCGACAAAGCCGTGCGCCACGGTGTCGCCAAAAACGGCAGCACGTTGTACCCGGCGATGCCGTACCCGTCCTACGCCCGGGTCAGCGAAACCGACATGCAGGCGCTGTACGCCTACTTTATGCACGGTGTCGAACCGGTGGCGCAGGAGAACAAGGCCAGCGACATTCCATGGCCGCTGAGCATGCGCTGGCCGCTGATGGGCTGGCGCTGGCTGTTTGCGCCGAAAGTCGAGGACTACAAGACCACCTCGGATGATCCGGTGATCGATCGCGGCGCCTATCTGGTCGAAGGCCTCGGCCATTGCGGCGCCTGCCATACGCCACGGGCGCTGACCATGCAGGAGAAATCCCTGAGCGCGGCAGATGGCAAGAGCTTCCTCGCCGGCAGCGCACCGCTGGAAGGCTGGATCGCGAAAAGTCTGCGCGGTGATCACAAGGATGGCCTGGGCAGCTGGAGCGAAGCGCAGCTGGTGCAGTTCCTCAAGACCGGACGCAGTGACCGTAGCGCGGTGTTCGGCGGCATGAGCGATGTGGTCACCCACAGCATGCAATACATGACCGACGCCGACCTGACCGCGATCGCCCGCTACCTCAAGTCGCTGCCGGCAGTTGATCCAAACGATCAGCCGCACCAGTACGACGAGAAAGCGGCCAAAGCCCTGTGGAACGGCGACGACAGCCAGCGTGGCGCAGCGGTGTACATCGACAACTGCGCGGCCTGCCACCGTACCGACGGCCACGGCTACACCCGGGTGTTCCCGGCGCTCGCGGGCAATCCGGTGCTGCAATCGGAGGATCCGACATCGCTGATCCACATCGTGCTCAAGGGCGGCACCCTGCCGGCGACGCACACGGCACCCTCGACCTTCACCATGCCGGGTTTCGCCTGGCGGTTGTCGGATCAGGAAGTGGCGGATGTGGTGAGTTTCATCCGTGGCAGCTGGGGCAACAAAGGTGCGCCGGTGAAAGCCGCTGACGTCGCCGAGTTGCGTAAGGAGGATATGAAGCACACCTCCGGCGATGACCTCGGTCAGGTCACGCAACACAACTGACCAGTCGCCCGACGGCACTAGCCAGATGAGCAACGCCCCGATACTGTATATGCACACAGTATCGGGGCGTTTTCATGTCTACTCCATTGCCACCGCGCGGCCGCGGCACCGCGACCAACCCGCACAACCGCTTTGCGCCGAACCGTTCGGTGGCCGAGGACGACGGCTGGTATCAGGAAGTGCCCGAAACGCAGAACACCGAGGTGATGATCGAGACCGCGAAAACCATCATCACCCGCAACACCTCGCCAGACCTGCCCTTCGATCGCTCAATCAACCCCTATCGCGGCTGCGAGCACGGTTGCATCTATTGCTACGCGCGACCCAGCCACGCCTATTGGGACATGTCGCCGGGGCTGGATTTCGAAACTCGGCTGATCGCCAAGACCAACGCCGCCCAGGTGCTTGAGGAACAGTTGAGCAAACGCGGCTACCAATGCGCGCCGATCAATCTTGGCTCCAACACCGATCCGTATCAGCCTATCGAGCGCGAGCACAGGATTACCCGGCAGACCCTCGAAGTACTGCTGCGCTACCGGCACCCGGTGACCATCGTTACCAAGGGTTCGCTGATTCTGCGCGACCTCGACCTGCTCACCGAGCTGGCGCAGCAACGGCTGGTGGCGGTGATGATCAGCCTGACCACGCTGGACGATGAACTCAAACGCATCCTCGAACCCCGTGCCGCTGCACCGAAAGCACGGCTGCGGGCGATCCGGGTGATGCGCGAAGCAGGCATTCCGGTGGGGGTGCTGTGTTCGCCGATGATCCCGATGATCAACGACAGCGAAATCGAAAGCCTGCTGACCGAAGCCCATGCGGCTGGTGCGCAAAGCGCCGCGTACATGATGCTGCGCCTGCCGCTGGAAGTGGCGCCGTTGTTCGAGGAATGGTTGCAGGCGCACTATCCGCAGCGCGCGGCCCATGTCCTGAGCCTGATCCGCCAGAGCCGAGGTGGTGAGCTCTACGACTGCCGGTTCGGTGCGCGGATGCGCGGCGAGGGGCCGTTCGCCGACCTGCTCGCGCAACGTTTCGCCAAAGCCATTAAACGTCTCGGTTTAAACCACCGTGAGGGCTATAACCTGGACTGCACGGCCTTCTGTCCGCCGGGTCGCCAGATGTCGTTGATTTAGCGACAATTGCCTATGGTTGCCGGGTTGGAATCCTTCCGTCGAAATGCCTCAGTCACGTTTTTTGTGACCTGGAACACACGTTCTAGAGCGCTCGATTCAGTTTGAGTTAAGTTTCGGCGGCTACCTTGTTCATCGAGTGACTGACGGGTCTGGATGACCCGGATGTTTTAAACAGCCACTGGCTTCATACCGGAATACACGGGAACGACTCCCCGAATCCGCCAAAGAGGATGAATCATGAGTGACAAGGATAAACAGCCGTTGGCTGCGTCGGCGCAAGCCGTCCCTGGGGCGGAATCCGCCGATGCAGCGTTGCGTACGATCGTTGACGGCTTTTTGCATTTTCATCATGAGGTCTTCCCGCAGCAGGAAGAACTCTTCAAGAAACTCGCCACGGCGCAATCGCCACGGGCAATGTTCATCACCTGCGCCGACTCGCGCATCGTGCCCGAGCTGATCACCCAGAGTTCGCCAGGCGATCTGTTCGTGACCCGTAACGTCGGCAACGTTGTACCGCCTTACGGCCAGATGAACGGTGGCGTTTCCACTGCCATCGAATACGCGGTACTGGCGCTGGGCGTGCAACACATCATCATCTGCGGCCACTCCGATTGCGGTGCCATGCGCGCAGTGCTCAATCCGGACAGCCTGGAAAAAATGCCGACGGTCAAAGCCTGGTTGCGCCACGCCGAAGTGGCAAAAACCATGGTGCACGAAAACTGTAACTGCACCGAAGAAAAAGAAAGCATGCCGATCCTCACCGAGGAGAACGTCATCGCCCAACTGCAGCACTTGCGTACCCATCCTTCGGTAGCCTCACGCATGGCGAACGGTCAACTGTTCATCCATGGCTGGGTCTACAACATCGAAACCAGCGAAATCAAGGCTTACGACGCGGATCAGGGACGCTTCCTGCCGCTCGACGGCAGCCATCCGATTCCGGTGGCGACGCCCAAAGCGCGCTTCTAAATCCTCCTAAAAATCTGTGTGGCTTGATGCCGGCCGCTGTTTCAGCGGTTCGGCGAAGCCATGCCTGAAGAAAGCTTCGGGAGAGTCATCATGCGTGCTGCTCAATTGAAAGCGGTGTTGCCACGGGAGCTGCTGGCTTCGGTGGTTGTGTTTCTGGTCGCGCTGCCGCTGTGCATGGGTATCGCGATTGCTTCCGGGTTGCCACCGGCCAAAGGTCTGATCACCGGGATCATCGGCGGTCTGGTGGTGGGTTGGCTGGCAGGCTCGCCGTTGCAGGTCAGCGGGCCGGCGGCCGGTCTGGCGGTGTTGGTGTTCGAGCTGGTGCGCCAGCACGGGATCGAGATGCTCGGGCCGATTCTGTTGCTTGCGGGTTTCCTGCAACTGGTGGCCGGGCGCCTGAAGCTCGGGTGCTGGTTTCGGGTCACGGCGCCAGCGGTGGTCTACGGCATGCTCGCCGGGATCGGCGTGCTCATCGTGCTCTCGCAAGTACATGTGATGCTCGATGCCAAGCCACAACCGTCCGGGCTGGATAACCTCACGGCCTTCCCCGGCGCAGTGGCGCAAGCCTTGCCGTCGTTCGGCTGGCAAGCCGGCTTGCTCGGCCTGGCGACCATTGCGGTGATGTGGCTGTGGGAGAAATTTCGCCCGCATTCGCTGCGCTTCATTCCCGGTGCGCTGCTCGGTGTTGGCCTGGCGACCGGCGCCAGCCTGTTGCTGGCGTTGCAGGTTAAACGGGTCGAGGTGCCGGAGAATCTGGCCGAAGCCATTGACTGGCTGAAACCGGCGGACTTGCTCAGCCTCGCTGATCCAACCCTGCTGATTGCGGCTTTTGCCGTGGCGTTCATCGCCAGCGCCGAAACACTGTTGTCCGCTGCTGCGGTGGATCGCATGCACAACGGCGTGCGCTCGGATTTCGACCGTGAGCTGTCGGCGCAAGGTGTCGGCAACATGCTCTGCGGTCTGGTCGGTGCGCTGCCGATGACCGGGGTGATCGTGCGCAGCTCGGCCAACGTCCAGGCCGGTGCAACCACCCGTTACTCGACGATCTTCCATGGTCTGTGGCTACTGGCGTTCGTGCTGTTGCTGTCGAGCATGCTGCAAAGCATTCCGGTGGCGAGTCTGGCGGGCGTGTTGGTGTACACCGGGTTCAAACTGGTGGACCTCAAAGCGTTTCGCGGTCTGAGCCGTTACGGGCGGATGCCGATGTTCACCTATGCCGCCACGGCGCTGGCGATCATCTTCACCGACCTACTGACCGGTGTGTTGATCGGTTTCGGCCTGACGATGTTGAAACTGGCGTTCAAGGCTTCGCGATTGAAGATCAGCCTGATCGATCTGCCGCAGGACGGCGAGATGGAGTTGCGTCTGATCGGTGCGGCGACATTCCTCAAAGTGCCGGCGCTGACGCAAGTGCTGGGCAGTATTCCGCAAGGCACGACGGTGCACGTGCCGCTCAATAACCTGAGCTACATCGACCATTCGTGTCTGGAGTTACTGGAAGAGTGGGGCCGGGCGAATGCGGCCAAGGGGTCGAAGCTGCTGATCGAGTCGCGTGGGTTGAAGCGACGGTTGGAGGGGCGGGTTCGGACCAATACCGGGATCGGCGCGGCCGGCTAAAAAACCCGTTGTGCATACAAACCCTGTGGGAGCGAGCCTGCTCGCGAAAGCGATGTATCAGCCAACAGAAGATGTTGAATGATCGACCGCATTCGCGAGCAGGCTCGCTCCCACATTGGATCTATGGCGTATGAGGATTACGCGGCAGGCTGGTCCAGCTCCAGTCCCACACCCAGGCGACGGCCCATGCATGGCCAGCGCTTCCACGCAGCACCGGTATCCGGGCTGCTCAGTTTGTCGCGGTAGGCCTCTACCGATTCCAGCGCAAAACTCTCGTCGTCGAGCATCTCGTCGATAGTGTGATGCACCACTTCGTCCAGTTGATTGGCAAATTCCTCACCGAGCAATTGGTGAGCAATCAGGTTGGCGACCGTCATGTCCAAGGGGATCAGTGGCTGGCCGAGGTGTTTGATGTACAGGTCGTTGACCTCTTCGACAAAGCGGTGCGCCAGATAGGCTTCGTCCAGCAGGCTGTCCAGACCGACCGGCGGCTGGAGGAAGTACTGCTCGGCGATTTTCAGCACCGGCTTGATCTGCGACTCGATTCCCGCTTCCCTGGCAACTTCATTGGCTGCGTCCAGCATGTCTGGTACTTCATCGATATAGGCGGTGACAAAACTCGTCAACGCGTCTTCGCGGTTAGCGTCCGGCAACTGAATGGCCGAATGCAGATGAGGCAACTTGGCTTCCAGCTGACGCTTGAGCCGTCCGGTTTCGTTTTCGGTCTGTCGGGCTTTTTGGATCTGCTCGCGCAATGCGGCGGTGTTCATGAAAACTCCAGGGAACAAGGCAATGAAATAGGGAAGACATAACTTAGCTGGCTTACGAAAAATGCTAAGACGCATTTGTCATAATTATTTCATCCTTGATGCAGCAGCGTTATATCGGTTCGCCACCACTCGTCTGCATCCTTCTCCATTCGTACCCTTGAGCGCAAGCCCCGGCTGTTTCAGATCATTTACGCGTCGACATTGCAATTCCCGGTGGCTGTCTATACTCGCCATTGAATGGAGTTAGCTGATGACGCCCGACTGCCCACGCAGCAAGGCCCGGCGATTCAAGTTCGTAGTCTGATGCAGCCGCTCCCTTGCCGAAGGCGTTGCGCCTACGGGATAACAAGAACGATAAGGGGAACCCGCAATGATGCGACATCCACACGTCTGGATGGGCCTCCTGTTGTGGTCGATTTTCAGCCCGGCTCAAGCGGCCTGGACTGTGAATATGGCGCCTGGAGCGACTGAAATCAGTCACGCAGTATTCGACCTGCACATGACCATTTTCTGGATCTGTGTGGTGATCGGGATCATCGTCTTCGGCGCCATGTTCTGGTCGATGATCGTGCATCGCCGCTCGACCGGGCAGGTCGCCGCAAAATTCCACGAAAGTACCACCGTCGAAATTCTCTGGACGGTCGTGCCGCTGCTGATCCTGGTGGCGATGGCGGTTCCGGCGACCGCCACCCTGATCCGCATGTACGACACCAGTGAGCCGGATATCGATATCCAGATCACCGGCTACCAGTGGAAGTGGCACTACAAATACCTCGGCCAGGACGTCGAGTTCTTCAGCAACCTGGCCACCCCCGCCGAACAGATCCACAACAAGGAAGCCAAGGGCGAGCACTACCTGCTCGAAGTCGACAAGCCGCTGGTGCTGCCGGTCGGCGCCAAGGTGCGCTTCCTCGTGACTTCCGCCGACGTCATTCACTCATGGTGGGTGCCGGCCTTCGCGGTCAAGCGCGATGCGATCCCGGGTTTCGTCAACGAAGCCTGGACGCGCATCGACAAGCCCGGCCTCTACCGTGGCCAGTGCGCCGAACTGTGCGGCAAGGACCACGGCTTCATGCCGATCGTGGTCGACGTCAAGGAGAAGGCCGACTACGACAAGTGGCTTGCCGACCGCAAAGCCGAAGCCGCGCAGCTCAAGGAGCTGACCAGCAAGGAATGGACGCTGGACGAGCTTAAAGAGCGCGGCGACAAGATCTATCACACCACCTGCGTGGCCTGTCACCAGGCTGAAGGTCAGGGCCTGCCGCCGATGTTCCCGGCGCTCAAGGGCTCACCGATTGCCACCGGGCCCAAAGCCGACCACCTGCACCGCGTGTACTTCGGCAAACCCGGCACCGCCATGGCGGCGTTCGGCAAACAGTTGTCGGAAGTCGATATCGCAGCGGTGGTGACCTACGAACGTAACGCCTGGGGCAACAACAAGGGCGACATGGTCACGCCAAAAGAAGTGCTTGAGCTCAAACAGGCGGAAAGCAAATGAGCCGGTCTATCGCGTACTTCGTGAATCGGTCGGGGCAATGCGCCCCGGCCCGCCCCGTCCACTCACGTAAAGGAGACCGGCCATGAGCGCTGTAATCGATGACCACGGTCATGCCGACCACGCCCACGGCCCCGCCAAAGGCCTGATGCGTTGGGTGCTGACCACCAACCACAAGGACATCGGTACGCTGTACCTGTGGTTCGCGTTCTGCATGTTCCTGCTCGGCGGCACGTTCGCCATGGTGATCCGCGCCGAGCTGTTCCAGCCCGGGCTGCAGATCGTCGAACCGGCGTTCTTCAACCAGATGACCACCATGCACGGCCTGGTGATGGTCTTCGGCGCGGTGATGCCGGCGTTCGTCGGCCTCGCCAACTGGATGATCCCGTTGATGATCGGCGCGCCGGACATGGCCCTGCCACGGATGAACAATTTCAGCTTCTGGCTGCTGCCGGCGGCGTTCCTGCTGCTGGTCTCGACCCTGTTCACCGCCGGTGGCGGGCCGAACTTCGGCTGGACGTTCTACGCCCCGCTGTCCACCACCTACGCACCGGAAAGCGTCACCTACTTCATCTTCGCCATCCACTTGATGGGGATCAGTTCGATCATGGGCGCGATCAACGTGGTCGCGACCATCCTCAACCTGCGCGCCCCCGGCATGACCCTGATGAAAATGCCGCTGTTCGTCTGGACCTGGCTGATCACCGCGTTCCTGCTGATCGCGGTGATGCCGGTGCTGGCCGGGTGCGTGACGATGATGCTGATGGACATCCACTTCGGCACCAGTTTCTTCAGCGCCGCCGGTGGCGGTGACCCGGTGTTGTTCCAGCATGTGTTCTGGTTCTTCGGCCACCCCGAGGTGTACATCATGATCCTGCCGGCGTTCGGCGCCGTCAGCCAGATCATCCCGACTTTCTCGCGCAAGCCGCTGTTCGGCTACACCTCGATGGTCTACGCCACGGCGAGCATCGCGTTCCTGTCGTTCATCGTCTGGGCGCACCACATGTTCGTGGTCGGCATCCCACTGGTGGGCGAGTTGTTCTTCATGTACGCGACCATGCTCATCGCCGTGCCGACCGGGGTGAAGGTGTTCAACTGGGCCAGCACCATGTGGCAAGGCTCGCTGACTTTCGAGACACCGATGCTGTTCGCCGTAGCGTTTGTGATCCTGTTTTCCATCGGCGGTTTTTCCGGGCTGATGCTGGCCATTGCCCCGGCGGACTTCCAGTACCAGGACACCTACTTCGTGGTCGCGCACTTTCACTACGTGCTGGTGCCGGGGGCGATCTTCGGGATCTTCGCTTCGGCCTATTACTGGCTGCCGAAGTGGACCGGGCACATGTACGACGAAACCCTCGGCAAGCTGCACTTCTGGCTGTCGTTCGTCGGCATGAACCTGACCTTCTTCCCGATGCACTTCGTGGGATTGGCGGGGATGCCGCGACGGATTCCGGACTACAACCTGCAGTTCGCCGACTTCAACATGGTTTCCTCGATCGGCGCGTTCATGTTTGGCGCTACGCAGATCTTCTTCCTGTTCATCGTGATCAAGACCATTCGCGGTGGCGCGCCAGCCCCGGCGAAACCCTGGGATGGCGCCGAAGGCCTGGAGTGGAGCGTGCCGTCGCCGGCGCCGTATCACACCTTTACCACGCCGCCGGAAGTGAAATGAAACGCCTGGCCTTTGTGGGAGGGGGCTTGCTCCCGAATGCGTCAGATCATTCAACTCATGGGTTGAATGATGAATTGCATTCGCGAGCAAGCCCGCTCCCACAGGGGATCTCGGTGGAGGCTGACAAACATGGCTGATTCGATCTCGCTGAAAAAACTGGTCACCCGTCTGCTCGGCGTGGTGGTGGCAATGTTTGTCTTCGGCTTTGCCTTGGTGCCGATCTACGACGTGATGTGCAAGGCCTTCGGCATCAATGGCAAAACCGCCGGGCAGTACGAGGGCGAGCAAATGGTGGACAGCTCGCGCCAGGTGCGCGTGCAGTTTCTCTCGACCAACAACATCGACATGCCCTGGGAGTTTTACCCCAAACACGACGAGTTGACCGCCAACCCCGGCGCGGTCAACGAGATGATTTTCGTGGCGCGCAACCCCACCGACAAACCGATGAGTGCGCAAGCTGTGCCGAGCATCGCGCCGAGCAACGCGGCGGCGTATTTCCACAAGACCGAATGCTTTTGCTTTACCCAGCAGGTGCTGCAGCCGGGTCAGCAGATCGAGATGCCGGTGCGTTTCATCGTTGACCGCGACATGCCCAAGGACGTGAAGCACCTGACGCTGTCCTACACGCTGTTCGATATCACCGCCCGACATCCTCCGGTGGCTGCAAACACTGGCGGTTAAGCGTGCCCGATAAGGAGAACAATAAATGGCAACTCATGAGCACTATTACGTCCCGGCCCAGAGCAAATGGCCAATCATCGCCACGTTCGGCATGGTTATCACCGTGTACGGCCTGGCGACCTGGTTCAACGATCTGAAGGCAGCGCGTCCGGAATCCCACGGCCCGTACATCTTTTTCGTCGGCGGGCTTTTGCTGGCGTACATGCTGTTCGGCTGGTTCGGGGCGGTGATCAAGGAAAGTCGCGCCGGGCTGTACAGCCCGCAGCTCGATCGCTCGTTCCGCTGGGGCATGAGCTGGTTCATCTTTTCCGAGGTGATGTTCTTCGTCGCCTTCTTCGGTGCGCTGTTTTACGTGCGCCACGTCTCGGGGCCCGCTCTGGGTGGTGAAGGCCCGAAAGGTATCGCCCACATGCTGTGGCCGAACTTCCAGTTCACCTGGCCGCTGCTGCACACCCCGGATCCGAAACTGTTCCCGCCGCCCAAAGAAGTCATCAGCCCGTGGGGCCTGCCGCTGATCAACACGATCCTGCTGGTCAGCTCCAGCGTGACCATCACCATCGCCCACCATGCCTTGAAAAAGGGCCATCGCGGCGCACTGAAAATCTGGCTGGCGATCACCGTTCTATTGGGCTGCGGCTTCCTCGCCTTGCAGGCCGAGGAATACATGCACGCCTACCACGAACTGGGCCTGACCCTGGGTTCGGGCATCTACGGCGCGACGTTCTTCATGCTCACCGGTTTCCACGGTGCCCACGTGACCATCGGCACGATCATTCTGTTCGTGATGCTGATGCGCATCATGAAGGGCCATTTCGATGCCGAGCATCAGTTCGGCTTCGAGGCGGCGAGCTGGTACTGGCACTTCGTTGATGTGGTGTGGATCGGCCTGTTCATCTTCGTTTACGTGCTCTGAGCACTGATCACCAAGGCGCGTGCGACACCAGTTGGCCGCTGTAGAAGCCCCAGGCGATCAAGCCGACGGTGGCAGCGGCCAGTGCCACCCGAACACTCAAGGCGATCACCAGGCGATTGGAGCTGCTGTCGTCCTTGACCAGGAAAAACAGGCCGCTGAACAGGCTGATCACCGTGGCAATCAGCAGCAGGACGATGGCTGCTTTGAGCATGGGAAGACTCCGGGGGACAGGCGATGCAGTTGAGTATAGCGATCGCGACGACTGACTTTGTGGCACGGCCATGAAGCGCTTCCGGCCGGGCGTGATACCGACCGTGGTGGTGGCGCTGTTGCTGCCGCTGCTGATGTCGCTGGGTTTCTGGCAGCTCGGTCGGGGCGCGGAGAAAACCGCCCTGCTCGCCACTTATGCCGAGCGCCGCGCGGCTGATCCGATGGCCAGCAGCGAATTGCTGCACAGCGCCGACCCGGCCTTTCGCCGTGTGCATCTGTACGGCCAGTTCGATGGCGCCCACAGCCTGCTGCTCGACAACCGCCAGCGCAACGGCAAGGTCGGTATCGAGCTGCTGCAACCGTTTCAGGATCGGGCCACCGGCCAGTGGCTGCTGGTCAATCGCGGCTGGTTGCCATGGCCGGATCGCCGGGTAACACCAAAATTTTCCACCCCCGCCGACACGGTCAACCTGGACGCCTGGGTCTACGTCGCCCCCGGCGCAACCTTCCAGTTGCACGCCGACCCGGCCAGCAGCACCTGGCCGCAAACGATCACCGCCGTCGAGCCGGCGAAGCTGTGGAAAACCCTCGAACGCGACGGCTTCGCCTACGAACTTCGTGCCGAACCCGGCCCCGCCAGCTATGAGGCCGACTGGCCGGTCGTCGCCATGGGCCCGGAAAAACACCTTGGATACGCCGTGCAGTGGTTCGCCATGGCCACCGCCCTGCTCGGCCTCTACCTCTACCTTGGATTGCACAACGCAAAGGAGAAACACCATGGGAACGGCCATGAATCCACCCAGCATGTCTGAGGCGAAAACCCCGGCCACCCGCCGCCGCGGGCGGATTCAGCTGCTGCTGATTGTGCTCGGCGTGGTCGGCCCGATGGTGCTGGCGACCGGCATGTACAAACTGCAGTTCTGGGTACCGGAAGGTCGCAGCTACCACGGCGAACTGATCGGCAACGGCCAGACACGCGCCGACCTCGGCGTGCAAGCCGATGAACAGCGCTGGCAGATGCTGGTGACCGCGCCGAAGGATTGCGCGGTGGACTGCCAGCAACTGGTGTACCTCGCCCGGCAGATCCAGATCGGCCTCGGTCGCGACGCCGGGCGCGCCAGCCACGCCCTCGCCGCCGCGCAACCGTTGAGCGCCGACTACGAAGCCAAGCTGAGCCGCGAATATCCGCAGCTGCAACGCTACCCGCTGGACAGCGCAGCGTTGAGCAAGGCCACCGGCGACAAGGCCACACCGCAACTGTGGATCATCGACCCCCACGGCAACCTGGTGCTGCGCTACGAGCCGAGCGTGAAGGGCAAGGATCTGCTCAACGACCTGCGCCACCTGCTGAAACTGTCGAACATCGGATAAGGGCATCGTCATGGCCAAACCTGGATTTCGCCTCGCGCTGTTTGCCACCCTGCTGGCACTGCTCGTCGTGCTGCTCGGCGCCTACACTCGCCTGACCCACGCCGGTCTCGGCTGCCCGGACTGGCCGGGCTGCTATGGCTTTATCAGCGTGCCGAAAAGCGAAGCCCAACTGGCCCATGCCGAACTGCATTACCCCGACTCGCCGGTGGTGGCGCACAAGGGCTGGAACGAGATGATCCACCGCTACTTCGCCGGCACTCTCGGCCTGCTGATTGCGATTCTGGCCGGGCGTGCTTGGGTCAATCGTGGTCATCCGGGCCAGCCGCTGAAACTGCCGCTGTTTCTGCTGGCGGTGGTGTTCGCCCAAGCGGCGTTCGGCATGTGGACGGTGACGCTCAAGCTCTGGCCGCAAGTGGTCACCGGGCATCTGCTCGGCGGTTTTGCGACCTTGAGTCTGCTGTTTTTGCTGACCTTGAGATTGTCCGGGGTGCTGCCGGCACTGACCGTGCCCAAGCGCTTGCAGTATTGGGCAACGGCGGGGCTGTTGCTGGTGATCGGCCAGATCGCACTGGGTGGTTGGGTCAGTTCCAACTACGCGGCGGTGGCCTGCATCGACTTCCCGACCTGCCACGGTCAATGGCTGCCACCGGCGGACTTTGCCAACGGCTTTCACCTGACCCAGCACATCGGCCCCAATTATCTCGGCGGCCAACTCGACAGCGATGCACGCACAGCGATTCACCTGACCCACCGCATCGGCGCGCTGCTGGTGACGATCGTCCTGCTCGGTCTGGCCTGGCAACTCAGGGCTGTCGGCATGACGCGTTTGGCCGGGCTAGTCGTCATTGCCCTCGGCGCACAGATCACCCTCGGCATCAGCAACGTGCTGTTCCATCTGCCGCTGCCGGTGGCCGTGGCCCACAACGCCGGTGGCGCCGCGCTACTGCTGAGCATGGTGCTGGTCAATTATCACGCGCGCACCAGTCTGGTCCGGGTCAAACAGCCGATGTTGGCGCGCTGGCGTCTGAGCCCGCGTAAACATTCGGCTGCGCCCATCACCATTAAAGGAGAAACGCCATGGCGCTTCTGATCGGCGAACGTCCCGCGCAAGCGCTGTGGCGTGACTATCTGGAGCTGACCAAGCCGAAAGTGGTGGTGCTGATGCTGATCACCTCGCTGGTCGGCATGTTCCTCGCGACCCGCGCCGGGGTGCCGTGGACGGTACTGGTGTTCGGCAATCTGGGGATTGCGTTGTGTGCCGGCGGCGCGGCGGCGGTCAATCATGTGGTCGATCGGCGTATCGACGCGGTGATGGCGCGCACGCACAAACGGCCATTGGCCGAGGGCCGGATTTCGCCGGCAGCGGCGCTGACCTTTGCGCTGGTGCTGGCGCTGCTCGGGCAGGCGATGCTGCTGACGTTCACCAATGCGCTGACCGCGTGGCTGACCCTCGCTTCGTTACTCGGCTACGCGGTGATCTACACCGGCTTCCTCAAACGCGCGACGCCACAGAACATCGTCATCGGCGGTCTTGCCGGCGCCGCCCCTCCGCTGCTCGGCTGGACCGCCGCTACCGGCCATATCAGCGCCGAACCGTTGCTGCTGGTGCTGATCATCTTCGCCTGGACCCCGCCGCACTTCTGGGCGCTGGCGATCCATCGCAAGGAGGAGTACGCCAAGGCCGACATCCCGATGCTGCCGGTAACCCACGGCGAGCACTACACCAAGGTGCATATTCTGCTGTACACCTTCGCCCTGCTCGCGGTGAGCCTGCTGCCGTATGTGATCCATATGAGCGGCCTGCTGTATCTGGTTTGCGCGCTGGCGCTGGGCGCAAGGTTTCTGCAATGGGCCGTGGTGCTGTACCGTGGCACTCGGCCGCACGCGGCGATCAACACCTTCAAGTACTCTATTTATTACTTGTTCCTGTTGTTCATCGCCCTGCTCGTAGACCACTACTTACTGTTGAACCTATGACTCGAACCCAGAAAACCGTCTTCATCCTCGTCGCCGTGATCGCGCTGATCCTGGGACTTACCGTCAACAAAGTGTTGAGTGGCAAGGGCCAGGGCGACCCCACCGCGCTGATCGACGCCGGCATCATCCTGCTGCCGCAGAGCCGCACCCTGCCGGGCGTGACCATGACCAATCAGGACGGCCAACCGGTCGCCATCGACGAGTTGAAAGGCAAGTGGAGCCTGCTGTTCTTCGGCTACACCTTCTGCCCGGACATCTGCCCAACCACCCTCGCCCAACTGCGCCAGATCAAGAGCGAATTGCCCAAAGACGCGGTGGATAAGTTGCAGATCGTGCTGGTCAGTGTCGACCCGAACCGCGACAACCCGCAGCAGTTGAAGCAGTACCTGGGCTACTTCGATCCACAGTTCGTGGGCCTGACGCCGAAGTCGATCGAAGAGCTGCAGAAAGTCGCGAATGCGGTGAGTATTCCGTTCATTCCCGCCGATACCAGCAAGCCGAATTACACGGTGGATCACAGTGGCAACCTGGCGGTGATCGGCCCGGACGGGACGCAGCGTGGGTTCATCCGGGCGCCGCTGAACAACGCCAAACTGGTTGCGCAGCTCCCGGTAATGCTTAACCGCAAGTAGCAACAACACTGAACCATTGTGGGAGCGGGCTTGCTCGCGAATGCAATGGGTCAGATAAAGAAATGTTGGCTGACACACCGCATTCGCGAGCAAGCCCGCTCCCACAGGGACGGTGTTCCGGGCACAAAAAAGGGGGCGCTCATGGCGCCCCCTTTTCGTTGCAGCAATCTAAATCAGAACGCCGGCAATACCGCGCCTTTGTACTTCTCGGTAATGAATTTCTTCACTTCCGGGCTGTGCAGCGCAGCCGCCAGTTTCTGCATCGCGGCGCTGTCCTTGTTGTCCGCACGGGACACCAGGATGTTGACGTACGGCGAGTCGTTGCCTTCGATCACCAGCGCGTCCTTGGACGGATCTAGTTTGGCTTCCAGCGCGTAGTTGGTGTTGATCAGCGCCAGATCGACCTGGGTCAGCACGCGCGGGATGGTCGCGGCTTCCAGTTCACGGATTTTCAGGTCTTTCGGGTTCTGCGCGATGTCTTTCGGGGTCGACAGAATGTTGGTCGGATCCTTCAGGGTGATCAGGCCAGCCTTGGCCAGCAGCAACAGCGCACGGCCGCCGTTGGTGGCATCGTTCGGGATCACCACGTTGGCGCCGCTTGGCAGATCCTTCAGATCCTTGATCTTGTTCGAGTAAGCGCCCAGCGGCTCCAGATGCACGCCGGTCACCGCCACCAGGCTGGTGCCCTTGGCCTTGTTGAACTCATCGAGGTACGGCTGGTGCTGGAAGAAGTTGGCGTCCAGGCGCTTTTCAGCCACCTGCACGTTCGGCTGAATGTAGTCGGTGAAGACCTTGACCTTCAGATCCACGCCTTCTTTGGCCAGGGCCGGCTTCACGAATTCGAGGATTTCCGCGTGCGGCACCGGGGTAGCGGCAACGGTCAGGGTTTCAGCGTGGGCCGAAAAAGCGGCTACGGCAGCGAAAGCAGCGATCAGTTTTTTCATTCAGCTAACTCCTTATGAGGCGCCCGTCTGGCGCCTGCCAGCGAATGGCCGGCTCATCTCTTGATTACAAAAACCGGTTATTTGCGCGAGAAATGCACGACCAGTCGGTCGCCGACCATTTGCAGCACTTGTACCAGAATCAGCAGCAACACCACGGTGACGATCATCACATCCGTCTGGAACCGCTGGTAGCCGAAACGGATCGCCAGGTCACCCAGACCACCGGCGCCGACCACACCGGCCATCGCCGTGTAGGACACCAGAGTAATCGCGGTCACCGTAATCGCCGCAAAGATGCCCGGACGGGCTTCCGGCAGCAAGGCGTTCATGATGATCTGCCGGGTGGTCGCGCCCATCGACTGGGTGGCTTCGATGATGCCGCGATCGACTTCACGCAGGGCGGTTTCTACCAGACGCGCGAAGAACGGCGTCGCACCTACCACCAACGGCGGAATCGCACCGGCCACGCCCAGCGAGGTGCCGGTGATCAGCACGGTGAACGGAATCATCACGATCAGCAGAATGATGAACGGCAACGAACGCAGGATGTTCACCGCCAACGACATGAAGGCGTAGAGGCCACGGTTTTCCAGCAACTGACGCGGGCTGCAGAGGAACAGCAGCACACCCAACGGCAGGCCGAGCAATACGGTGAACAGCAGCGAACCACCGAGCATCAACATGGTGTCGCCAGTGGCCAGCCAGATTTCCAGCCAATCGATGTTTTCGAAGAAAGCCTTGAGCATTTCCATTAACGCAGCACCTCCATATGAACGTCAGCGGCGGTGAAGCGGGCGAAGGCCGCTTCCATGTCGCCACCGGTGACGGCGAGGGTCAACTGCCCGTAAGGAATGTCTTTGATGCGGTCGATGCGGCCGGCGAGGATGCTGTAGTCGACCCCGGTTTCCCGGGCCACGGTACCGAGCAACGGCGCGTAGGTCGCTTCGCCCTGGAAGGTCAGACGCACGATGCGACCCGGTACGTGAGCGAAGTCATCGCGCTGTTCGCTTTCGTCGATCTGCTCGCTTTCCTGAACGAAACGCTTGGTGGTCGGGTGCTGCGGATGCAGGAACACATCGGCCACCGAACCTTGCTCGACGATCACCCCGGCATCCATCACTGCCACCTGATCGCAAACGCGACGGATCACGTCCATCTCGTGGGTGATCAGGACGATGGTCAGCTTCAGTTCACGATTGATCTCGGCCAGCAGTTGCAGAACCGACGCGGTGGTCTGCGGGTCGAGGGCGCTGGTGGCCTCGTCGCACAGCAGAATTTTCGGCTTGGTCGCCAGGGCGCGGGCGATGCCGACGCGCTGTTTCTGGCCGCCGGACAATTGTGCCGGGTACTTTTTGGCGTGATCGGACAGACCGACCCGGGCCAGCAACTCGGCGACGCGTTGATTGATTTCGCTGCTCGACAGTTCGCCGGCCAGGGTCAGCGGCAGCGCAACGTTGTCGGCCACGGTCTTGGAGGCGAGCAGGTTGAAGTGCTGGAAGATCATCCCGACCTGCTGGCGGAAGCGGCGCAGGCCGTTGGCGTCCAGCGCGGTGACTTCTTCGCCGTCGACGATGATCTTGCCGCCGCTGGAATCTTCCAGGCGATTGATCAGACGCAGCAGGGTACTTTTGCCCGCACCGGAATGGCCGATCAGGCCGAAGACCTGACCGTTTTCAATCGAAAGACTGGTCGGGTGCAGGGCGGGGATGTCCTTACCGGCGACGCGGTAAGTTTTGTGGACGTTTTGAAACTCGATCACGTAGCGAACCTTGTGGGGCGCGTTAGAAAAGGATCAGCGGTTAGCCGGGCGCGCATTTTAGCCTGTCCGTATAGAGGTTCTTAGCATTTATTTCGCAATTAACCTTCGATTTGGCAATAACAAGATCAAAGGTCATAAAAAAGGAACGCCCGTTCCCGCTCATTGGTCACTAGTTAAGCGACTTGAAACCCTGGGTAACCGTGCCCGGAAACGCTCAAGAGTCCCCGTAAAAAGGGGTCAACCGAGGAGTTTACGTCTGATGAGCAGCAAGAAACCTACGACCGACAAAAGCCAACTGGCCGGAACCGATACCAAGGATCGCGCCAACACCAACGCCAAACTCGACAGCCTGGAGAAATTTCGCTCCGACGCTACCGGCCAGGCCCTGCGCACCAATCAGGGGGTGAAGGTCGCCGATAACCAGAACACCCTCAAGGCCGGCCCGCGCGGGCCGTCGTTGCTGGAAGACTTCATCATGCGTGAGAAAATCACGCACTTTGACCACGAACGCATTCCGGAGCGCATTGTTCACGCGCGCGGCACTGGCGCGCATGGTTTCTTCCAGGCCTATGAGAACCATTCGACGCTGACCAAGGCCGGCTTCCTGCAGGATCCGGGGAAAAAGACTCCGGTATTCGTACGTTTTTCCACGGTGCAGGGGCCGCGCGGTTCCGGTGACACCGTGCGCGACGTGCGCGGTTTCGCGGTGAAGTTCTTCACCGACGAGGGCAACTTCGATCTGGTCGGCAACAACATGCCAGTGTTCTTCATCCAGGACGCGATCAAGTTCCCCGACTTTGTCCACGCGGTGAAACCCGAGCCGCACAACGAAATCCCCACTGGCGGCTCGGCCCACGACACCTTCTGGGACTTCGTCTCGCTGGTGCCGGAATCGGCGCACATGGTGATCTGGGCGATGTCCGACCGGGCAATCCCGAAAAGCCTGCGCAGCATGCAGGGCTTTGGCGTGCACACCTTCCGCCTGGTCAACGCCGAGGGCAAATCGCGCTTCGTCAAATTCCACTGGCGCCCTACCGCCGGCACCTGTTCGCTGGTGTGGGACGAGGCGCAGAAGCTCGCCGGTAAAGACACCGACTACCACCGTCGCGACCTCTGGGAAGCCATCGAGATGGGCGACTACCCGGAATGGGAGCTGGGTGTGCAGATCATCGAGGAGGAAAACGAACATGACTTCGATTTCGACATCCTCGACCCGACCAAGCTGATCCCCGAAGAAATCGTGCCGATCACCCCGCTGGGCAAGATGACCCTGAACCGCAACCCGGACAACTTCTTCGCCGAGACCGAGCAGGTCGCATTCTGCCCCGGCCACATCGTGCCCGGCATCGATTTCTCCAATGACCCGCTGCTGCAAGGCCGGCTGTTTTCCTACACCGATACGCAGATCAGCCGACTCGGTGGGCCGAACTTTCATGAGCTGCCGATCAACCGCCCGGTGGCGCCATTCCACAACGGCCAGCGCGACGCGCAGCACCGCACAGTGATCGACAAGGGGCGCGCGTCCTACGAGCCGAACTCGATTGATGGCGGCTGGCCGAAAGAGACTCCGCCAGCCGCGCAGGACGGCGGCTTCGAGAGCTACCCGGAACGCATCGATGCGAACAAGATCCGCCAGCGCAGCGAGTCGTTCAGCGATCACTTCTCGCAAGCGCGGCTGTTCTTCAACAGCATGAGTGAGCACGAGAAGGAGCACATCATTGCCGCCTACAGCTTCGAGCTGGGCAAGGTCGAACGCGAGTTCATCCGTGCACGGCAGGTGAACGAGATTCTCGCCAACATTGACCTGGAACTGGCCAAACGTGTCGCGGCCAACCTCGGGTTGCCGGCGCCGAGCAAAGGCACGGTCGAGGTGCGCAAGACTTCGTTCGATCATTCGCCAGCGCTGAGTCAGGCGAATCTGCTGCCAGAGGACATCAAAACTCGGAAAGTGGCGATTCTTGCCGCTAACGGCGTCGATGGTGCAGCGATTGATGCGATGAAAAAGGCCTTGGAAGCAGAAGGTGCGCACGCCAAGCTGCTCGGCCCGACCTCGGCACCGGTGAAGACTGCCGACGGCAAAGCCCTGCCGGTGGACGCATCCATGGAAGGTATGCCTTCAGTGATCTTCGATGCGGTGTTCGTGCCGGGTGGTGCGGCGTCGATCAAGGCGTTGAGTGGCGACGGCGTGGCGCTGCATTACCTGCTGGAAGCCTACAAACACCTCAAGGCGATTGCGCTGCACGGCGAGGCCAAGCAGTTGCAGGATCTGCTGAAGCTGGAAGCGGATGCAGGACTGCTGCAGGGCAAGGATGTGCCGGGGTTGACCAAGCCGTTCTTCGCGGCGATCGGGCAGCATCGGGTCTGGGCGCGGGAGCCTAAGGCTAAGGCCATTCCAGCTTAAGTTCTTGGCTGGCTGAGAGGACGCTTTCGCGAGCAAGCCCGCTCCCACAGGGTTCACGCTTTACCTGTGGGAGCGAGCCTGCTCGCGAAGCTTTTAGGGTTTGGCTGGAATCAGAACCATCTGCGCCGGCACCGTGCGCAGGATCTGTTTTTCAATCTTCAGCTCAAAATCCGGATTGAGTTTCTTCACGCGCTTGCTCAGCAACGTCGCCAGCCATGGGTAATCCTGGGTGCGCGGCGCCTGAATGCTCACGGCACACTCATAATTCACCACATCGGCGGCGATCGCGTCGAGTTGCCGGCGAAGTTTGCGGCTATCGTTGATGTTCAGCGCCACCGTGGTGCTTTCGGCAGTCGGATCGATGACCTTGGCTTTCGGCTTGGCTTCGGCCGCCAGCAGCGCCGCTTCGGCTTTCTCCAGCTCGGCTTTGCGCGCTTCGGTGATGGCACCATTGACGCCACCGGTCAGCGCCGGGGCTTTCGGCATCAGGGCACGGGCACGGCTCAGCGCAGTGGCTGCGGCGTTCACATCACCCTTTTGCAATACGATCTGGCTGCGGCGCAGGTAGGCCTCAGCCAACTGGCGCTGGTATTGCTCCAGGGACTGATCGTTGGGGGTTTGTGCCTGCAAGGCGGCCAGTTGGTCTTCGGCGGTGGCCAGTTCGCTGCTGGCCAGGCTTTGCTCCAGCTGTGCGATGGCCGTGGCCCGCGCGTCGGGGGCTTCGGCCACCGGCGGCGTGCTTTGGCAGGCGCCCAGCAGCACGGAAAATGCGACAAGGAGCAGATAACGGGAGGCGAACGGCTTCATTCCTGCGACTCTCTAATTGCGCAAAAAGCGAGCAAGTCTACACCCCTCGACGGGGCAGAACAAAACTCAGCAGAAACAGTGCGGCCGCCGTCACAACGATCGACGGCCCCGCCGGGGTGTCTTTGAACCATGACAACGCCAGCCCGCCACATACGGCGAGCATGCCCAGCAGGCTCGCGCCCACGGCCATCTGCTCCGGCGAGCGGGCGTGACGCTGTGCCGCAGCCGCCGGAATGATCAGCAGCGAAGTAATCAGCAACACACCGACGATTTTCATCGCCACCGCGATCACCACCGCAATCAACAGCATCAGCGCCATGCGCAGGCCCGCCACCGGCAGGCCTTCGACCTTGGCCAATTCCTCATGCACGGTGATCGCCAGCAGCGGCCGCCACAGCGTCACCAGCAACACCAGCACCGCCGCGCTGCCGCCGAGGATCCACGCCAGATCGGTCGGGCTGATCGCCAGCAGGTCGCCGAACAGATAGGCCATCAGGTCGATCCGCACTTCATGCATGAAGCTTAGTACCACCAGCCCGAGAGAGAGCGTGCTCGGTGCGAGAATTCCCAAAAGCGTGTCGGAGGCCAGCGGCTGACGCTGTTGCAAGGTCACCAGCAGCACCGCCAGCAACAGGCAGCCGACGGTCACCGCGACCGTTGGGCTGACATCCAGCAGAAAGCCCAGGGCCACGCCGAGCAGCGCGGCGTGGGACAGGGTGTCGCCGAAGTAGGCCATGCGCCGCCAGACCACGAACGAACCCAACGGCCCGGCGACCAGCGCCAGCGCCAGACCTGCAAGCAGGGCATACAACAGAAAATCAGCCATGCTTGCAGTGGTCTCCGTGAACGTGGGTGTGGCCCGCACCGGGCGCCTTGACCACCGAACCGTGCAGGTCGTGGGCGTGGTCGTGATGGTGGTGATAGATCGCCAGGCTCGGCGCATTCTTGCCGAACAGTTCGACGAACGCCGGATCGCCGCTGACCTGCTCGGGATGCCCGGAGCAGCAGACGTGGCGATTCAGGCACACCACCTGATCGGTGGTGCTCATCACCAGATGCAAATCGTGGGACACCATCAGCACGCCGCAACCGTGACGGTCGCGCAGGCGGGTAATCAGGCTGTATAGCTCGGCCTGCCCGGCGACGTCGACGCCCTGCACCGGCTCATCCAGCACCAGCAGCTCAGGCTCGCGCAAAAGCGCCCGAGCCAGCAGCACGCGCTGCATTTCACCGCCGGAAACACTTTGCACCGGGCTGTCGATGACATGTTCGGCGCCGACTTCCTTGAGCGCCGCCAATGCACGCGGACGGTCTACGCCGGGCACCAGGCGCAGGAAGCGCAGTACCGACAGCGGCAAGGTCGGATCGACGTGCAGCTTTTGCGGCATGTAGCCAACGCGCAGTTTCGGCTTGCGCCAGACGCTGCCGCTGTCCGGTTTCAGCAGCCCGAGCACGGCGCGCACCAGAGTGGTCTTGCCGGCGCCGTTGGGGCCGATCAGGGTGACGATCTGCCCCGGTTCGACGCTCAGCTCGATGTTGTCCAGCACGGTCTGCCCGGCAAAAGTGACGGCGACCTGCTCAAGACGGATCAACGGGTTGCTCATCAAGCCCCCTGGCAACCGGAGCACAGGCCGACCACTTCGACGGTCTGCGCTTCGACGATGAACCCGACATCCCTGGCGCTGTGGATGATCGCGTCGCTGATGGCTTTCTGTTCCAGCTCGATCGCGGCGTGGCACTCGCGGCAGATCAGGAACTGGCCCTGATGCGCATGCTCGGGATGCACACAACCGACGAAAGCGTTGAGCGAGGAGATGCGGTGCACCAGGCCGTTTTCCAGAAGGAAATCCAGCGCACGGTACACGGTCGGCGGCGCGGCGCGGCGGCCGTCCTGCTCGCTGAGCACCGCCAGAATGTCGTAGGCGCCCAGCGGCTTGTGGCTCTGCCACACCAGCTCCAGCACCCGCCGGCGCAACGCAGTCAGGCGCAGGCCTTTCTGGGCGCACAAGGTATCGGCCTCGGTCAGTGCGCTGTGCACGCAATGAGAGTGGTCGTGGGGACGGCTGGCAATCGGTGTAATAGGCATGGGCGGCGACGCGTTTTGATAGAGACGTTATTATGTTACCCGTTCTCGCCTCCTTGAGTGGTCATCGTGTCCCGACTTTTTTCTGTTTTTGTGGCGTTTATCGCCAGTTTTCTGCTGATCGGTTCGGCTCAGGCCGAGGTCAGGGTTCTCACCAGCATCAAACCGCTGCAGTTGATTGCCGCCGCGGTGCAGGACGGCGTGGCCATCCCGGAAGTGCTGCTGCCGCCGGGCGCGTCGCCGCACAACTACGCGTTGCGCCCGTCCGACGTGCGCAAGGTGCAATCGGTGGACCTGCTGTACTGGATCGGCCCGGACATGGAAGGTTTCCTGCCGCGCGTGCTCAACGGTCGTACGCTGCCAAGCGTTGCCGTGCAGGATCTGCCCGGCATGAAACTGCGCCGCTTTGCCGAAGACAGCCATTCCCACGCCGAAGACGCCGACGAGCATGATCACGATCACCGCCCGGGCACGCTCGATGCGCATTTGTGGCTATCGCCGGTCAACGCGCGGGTTATTGCCGCCAAAATGGCGACTGATTTGAGCGCTGCCGACCCAGCCAACGCCGAACGCTATCAGAGCAATGCAAAAGCCTTCGACGAACGCCTCGATGCGCTGGATGCACGACTGAAAAACCGTCTGGCCGGCATTGAAGGCAAACCCTACTTCGTGTTCCACGAAGCCTTCGATTACTTCGAAGACGCTTACGGCCTGAAACACACTGGCGTGTTCAGCGTTGCCGCCGAAGTGCAGCCGGGTGCGCAGCATGTGGCTGCGATGCGCAAGCGTCTGCAGGAAGTGGGCAAGACCTGTGTGTTCAGCGAACCGCCGCTGCGTCCACGTCTGGCGGAAACCCTGGTGGCGGGCCTGCCGGTGAAACTGGCGGAGCTGGATGCGTTGGGCGGCTATACACCGGCGACAGCTCAGGGGTATGAGCAGGTGCTGGAGAAGCTGGGCAAAGATTTGGCCGGGTGCCTGGAATCGTTGTAAACCCCAACTTCTGCTCGCGAAAGCGGTGGGGCGTTCAACATAGATGCTGAATTTGCCGGTCCATTCGCGAGCAAGCCCGCTCCCACGTGGACATTTGTCGTTCGCAAATCCAATGTGGGAGCGGGCTTGCTCGCGAAGCTTTTAAAGAGCAAAAGGTAGCGGTGTATGCACCTGCTGCCGCTGCGCCAAGCGCTGCTCGAACTCCCGCGGATCGTGAATCAGCACGTCCTGCCCGGCAAACTGCTCGGCGGCGATCAACCGCGACAGCCAGAACCGCACACACGCCACACGCAGCAGGGTCGGCCATAGCTCCGCTTCAGCGGCAGTGAACGGACGCAGCGCCGCATAGGCGCCGAGGAATGCGCGGGCACGCGGCCCGTCAATCAAGCCTTCCTCGTCCGAACACCAGTCGTTCAAGGCAATCGCCACGTCATAGAGCATCGGTCCCGAGCAGGCGTTGTAGAAGTCGATCAAGCCGGTCAGGTGCGTGCCTTCGAACATCGCATTGTCGCGGAACAGATCCGCATGAATGTTGGCCCGTGGCAGCGCGAGGATTCTTTCTTTCTGCACAGTGATTTCATCCAGCGCCTTGCGCAGCAGCACACGCGGCTCGTCCGCCAGATGCGAAAGAAACTCCGTGCCCTCCTCCAGCATCCAGTCCAGGCCACGATCGGTCTTGCGCTTGATCATGCGCTCGCCCTGGGTCGCCAAGTGCAGATGCGCCTGCAACTCACCGACCTGCGCGCAATGCTGAGCGTTGGCGACTTTGATGTGCTTGCCGGACAGCCGCGGCTGGAGCAATGCCGGTTTACCCTTCAGTTCACGCAGGGCCACGCCGTCAGTGGTACGCAGCGCGTAGGGCACCGGCAGATCAGCCTCGTGCAGCACGTCGAGCAGGTCGATGAAGAACGGCATTTCCTGCACCGGGCCGCGTTCGACCAGGGTCAGGACGAATTCGCCCTGCTCCAGGCTGATGAAGAAATTGGTGTTTTCGCTGCCGGCGGCGATCCCCTGGAAATCAAGCAGACGGCCGAGCCCATAAGGGGCGAGAAAGGTTTCCAGCTCGGGCCGAGCCAGGGGGGTGAACACAGACATGGTTAAAAACTGCTCAGTTCGGGCGCCGCGATCAAGCGGCGCCGATTAAAAGTCGGGAATCTTACTTCCAGGTAAAGATTTCCCACGACGGAATCAGCATATCCGGCTGGTCGGAACGGATGTAGTTCGCGTCCGAACCATCGGCGCGCACCAGGAAATACGGTTTGCCGCCCTTCGGCGTGACCTTGATCGCATACACAAAGCCACTGCGGCTGTATTCCTGAATGACCTTGTCGCCTTCGGTGTGCGTGTTAATGGTAACTTCCGGCTCCTTTGACGGCGCATCATCCGCCGCCATCGCGGCCAATGGTGAGGCCGCAATCAAACCGACCAGCAGCAAGCGATTTAACGTACGCATGATAACCTTGTCCCTTTGTCGTCAACGGTCCCGCTATTCTAGCGCCGGGCCCGCCGAAAAGGTTGATTCTGCTCATGAGCCAAGCCCCCCTCGTCCTGGTGGACGGTTCGTCTTACCTGTACCGCGCTTTCCACGCCCTGCCACCGCTGACCACCTCCAAAGGCCTGCCGACCGGCGCGGTCAAAGGTGTGCTGAACATGCTCAAGAGTCTGCGCAAGCAGTACCCGGACAGCCCGTTCGCCGTGGTCTTCGACGCCAAGGGCGGGACGTTTCGCGATGAGATGTACGCCGAATACAAGGCCAACCGCCCAAGCATGCCCGACGACATGCGGGTGCAGATCGAACCGCTGCACCAGAGTGTGATCGCCCTCGGTTTCCCGCTGCTGTGCGTGGAAGGCGTCGAGGCGGACGACGTGATCGGCACCCTCGCCCGCAGCAGCGCGGCGGCGGATCGTCCGGTGATCATCTCCACCGGCGACAAAGACATGGCACAACTGGTCGATGGCCACATTACCTTGGTCAACACCATGTCCGGTAGCTCGATGGATGTGGAGGGCGTGAAGGAGAAATTCGGGGTCGCACCCGAGCAGATAATCGATTATCTGGCGCTGATGGGCGATTCTTCCGACAACATTCCGGGTGTTCCCGGCATCGGTCCGAAGACCGCCTCCGGCCTGCTGGTCGGCGTCAACGGCGGCCTGACCGAGTTGTACGCGAATCTCGACATCGTCCCGACCCTGCCGATTCGCGGCGCGAAAACCCTGCCGGCCAAGCTCGAAGAGCACAAGGAGATGGCTTTCCTCTCCTATCAACTGGCGACCATCAAAGTCGACGTGCCGCTGGACATCGGCCTCGATGACCTGCAGATGGGCGCGGAAGACCCGGCCAAGCTCTACGAGCTGTACACCCTGCTGGAATTCAAGAGCTGGCTGAATGATCTGGATCGTGACGCCAAGCGCCAGGAACTGAGCGCGGCCGCCGAACCTGCGCCGGCTGGCGATCTGTTCAGCGCCCCCGCAGAAGAAGCCCCTGCCGCTCCGACCGAAGCAGCGTATGAAACCATCCTCGATCAGGCGCGTTTCGATGTCTGGCTGGAGAAACTGAACAACGCCAAGCTGTTCGCCTTCGACACCGAGACCACCGGCATCGACGCGCAACAGGCGCAACTGGTCGGCCTTTCGTTCGCGGTGAAGGCCAACGAAGCGGCGTACATTCCGCTGACCCACTCCTACATCGGCGTGCCGGAGCAGCTGGATCGCGACACGGTGCTGCGTGCGTTGAAGCCGATTCTGGAAGACCCGAACAAACTCAAGGTCGGCCAGCACGCCAAGTTCGACATGAACATTCTGGCCAACTGCGCCATCGGCGGCGATCAGAGCCAGGGCATCAATGTGCGCGGGATCGCCTTCGACACCATGCTTGAGTCCTACGTGCTCAACTCCACCGCCACCCGCCACGACATGGACAGCCTCGCGCAGAAGTACCTGGATCACACCACCGTGAGCTTCCAGGACATCGCCGGCAAAGGCGCCAAGCAGCTGACCTTCGACCAGATCGCCCTGGAGCAGGCCGGCCCGTACGCCGCCGAAGACGCAGACATTACCCTGCGCCTGCACCAGACCCTGTTCGACAAACTCAGCGCGATCCCGAGCCTGGCCAGCGTGCTGACCGACATCGAGATTCCGCTGGTGCCGGTGCTGGCGCGCATCGAACGTCAGGGCGCGTTCGTCGATGCAGAACTGCTCGGCATCCAGAGCATTGAGCTGGGCAACAAGATGGTCGCGCTGGAGCGTGAAGCGTTCGAGATCGCCGGCGAAGAATTCAACCTCGGCTCGCCGAAGCAGCTGGGCGTGATCCTCTACGAAAAGCTCGGCCTGCCGGTGCTGAAGAAAACCGCCAAGGGCCAGCCATCGACCGCCGAGGAAGTGCTGGCGAAACTGGCCGAGGACGATCACCGCTTGCCAAAAGTGCTGATGGAACACCGTTCCATGAGCAAGCTGAAAAGCACCTACACCGATCGCCTGCCGGAGCAGATCAACCCGCGCACCGGGCGTATCCACACCTCGTACCACCAGGCCGTGGCATCGACCGGGCGCTTGTCCTCCAGCGATCCGAACCTGCAGAACATTCCGGTGCGTACCGCTGAAGGCCGCCGCATCCGTCAGGCGTTCGTCGCGCCCAAAGGCTACAAACTGCTGGCGGCGGACTATTCGCAGATCGAACTGCGGATCATGGCCCACTTGTCCAAGGACGAAGGCCTGATGAATGCCTTCCGCAACAATCTGGACGTGCACACCGCAACCGCCGCTGAAGTGTTCAAGGTCGAGCTGAGCGACGTGACTTCCGACCAGCGCCGTGGCGCCAAGGCGATCAACTTCGGCCTGATCTACGGCATGGGCGCGCAGAAACTCGGCAAGGACATCGGCGTCGACACCAAGACCGCCAAGGCCTACATCGACACCTACTTCGCCCGTTATCCGGGTGTGCGCGAATACATGGAGCGCACCCGCAAGCAGGCCGCCGACCAAGGCTATGTAGAGACCTTCTTCGGTCGTCGCCTATATCTGCCGGAAATCAACTCGAACAAGCCGCAGGAACGCGCTGCCGCCGAACGCACGGCGATCAACGCGCCGATGCAAGGCACCGCCGCCGACATCATCAAGAAAGCCATGGTGGCGGTGGATAACTGGCTGGCATCGTCCGGGCTGGACGCCAGAGTCATCCTGCAGGTGCACGACGAACTGGTACTGGAGGTTCGCGAGGATCTGGTCGATCAGGTGAGTCAGGAAATCCGCCTGCACATGAGCGAAGCGGCGAAACTGGACGTGCCGTTGCTGGTGGAAGTTGGCGTCGGCAACAACTGGGATGAGGCGCACTGAGGCGTCTAGGCCGGGCGTTTGCCGCGACACACTGTCGCGGAAAACGGCCGAAAAGCGCTTATTTCGAATCGCGCTTGCGGTTATTCCAAAGCTTTTGAAAAAAAATCTGAACTAATCTGACAACTCACTACTCAGAGATACTGAATGGCTGGTGAAGCCCTTCGATGCTCCTATGTTGTGTTAAGTGTTGGCAGATATCTGAACCCCGCCCTAGCGGTTCGGAACTTGAACCCCGGAACTTCTCCCTCCCCATATGAAGTCCGGGGCTTTTTTTGCCTGCGATTTACTCAGCAGGCAATTCGGCACCTTTATCGGCCAGTTCCATCCAGCCTGCCAACACAGTGTAGGCCTCTTCCAGGCCCATGCGTTTTGGCGCCGAGAACAGCTGGATTGTCACCAGATCGCCCCAGCCCTTGCGGATTTCCGCCTGCACCTTCAGCAGCGTGTTCTTGGCAGCGCCGTAGGTCAGTTTGTCGGCCTTGGTTAGCAGAATATGCATCGGCATGCCGGCCGCAACGGCCCAGTCGAGCATCAGCAGGTCGAAGTCGGTCATTGGATGACGGATGTCCATCATCAGAATCAAACCCTTCAAACTCTCCCGGCCACCGAGGTACGCCTCGAGGTGACGCTGCCAGTGTTGCTTGAGCGGGATCGGTACTTTTGCATAACCGTAGCCCGGCAGGTCGACCAGACGCCGTTCATCGTCTAGCTTGAAGAAGTTCAACAGCTGTGTGCGACCCGGGGTTTTCGAGGTACGCGCCAGACTGGCGTGAGTCAGGGTGTTCAGTGCGCTGGATTTACCGGCGTTGGAACGACCGGCGAACGCCACTTCGAAGCCTTCGTCGTCAGGGCATTGATCGACTTTGGCGGCACTGAGCATGAACGTGGACTGTTGGCACAGGCCGAGGATGGGATTCTTGAGTTGCATGGGATTTCCGATGTGGGCGGCGCCGGGATTGGGCGCGGAACGCGGTGTCGCTTCCGTTTCAGTGACGCCAGTATATAATGCCGCAGATTTTGTGTGTGCTTTGTCCCAGCGAAGGATGAAGTTCATGAGAGCCAAAGACCTTGATTGCGCATCAGAACGCAGAACGCTCTCAACCCTGAAAAGGTCGTTTTATGACGAAATGGCTGCTGGCTGCCGGAGTCCTGATACCGCTTTGCGGCGCACAGGCTACACAGGAACCGGAAGCCGTGTACAACCGTGTTTGTGGTGCCTGTCATTCCGGCCAACTACCCATGGCGCCCGCAAGAGGCGATCAGGCAGCTTGGACGCCGAGGTTGGCGAAAGGTATGGAGACGCTGGTGCAACACGTGACCCAGGGTTTCAAGGCGATGCCGCCGCGTGGTTTGTGCATGGACTGCAGTGCCGAGGATTACCAGGCCATCATCCTTTGGATGAGCGAGAGTAAACCCGGTCCATAACTCTTAACCCTTAGCCGTAGTTGGATTAGCTGATGAACAAATTGATCGTGAGTCTGCTGTTGACCGTGGGAATTTCAGGCTTCGCCCATGCTGCCGGTGATGCCGCCGCCGGCCAGGCGAAAGCTGCCGTCTGCGGAGCCTGCCATGGCCCGGACGGGAACAGCATGGCGCCAAACTTCCCGAAACTGGCCGGTCAGGGTGAACGCTACCTCGACAAGCAGTTGCACGATATCAAGTCGGGCAAGCGCCAGGTTCTGGAAATGACCGGCCTGCTGACCAACCTGAGCGATCAGGATCTGGCTGACATTGCAGCCTACTTCGCCAGCCAGAAAGGCAGCGTCGGTGCCGCCGATCCAAAGATCGTCGCCCGTGGTGAGGCGCTGTTCCGTGGCGGCAACCTGGAAAAAGGCCTGCCAGCCTGCACCGGCTGCCATTCGCCGAACGGTGCCGGTAACGCTGCTGCAGGTTTCCCTCACCTGGGTGGCCAACATGCTCAATACATCACCAAACAGCTGACCGACTTCCGCAAGGAAGAAGGTGGTCGCGCCAACGACGGCGACGCGATGACCATGCGCACCATCGCGCGCAAACTGAGCGACGAAGACATTGCCGCAGTCTCCAGCTACATCCAGGGCCTGCACTAACCGCCCTGAATCGAGCGTTAACGCTGATGGACATCTCCTGCAACGTTAACGCTCGATTAATCCGTCGCAGCAAGTATAAAAAGGGTGGCTTTGGCCGCCCTTTTTTGTGGCCGCTGCCGTTACACTACAGAACTCATGCCCGCCAGGATCTGTCTGAAAACAGGTCGCGCGAGGCGACCAAAATTGTCCAGGAGTAAAGCATGCGTAATCTGATCATCAGCGCCGCTCTCGTCGCTGCCAGCCTGTTCGGCGTGACCGCCCAGGCCGCCGAAGCACCCGCTGCCCCTTATGTCGAACTGGCCAACCCGGTGCCAGTGGCAGAGCCTGGCAAGATCGAAGTCGTGGAGCTGTTCTGGTACGGCTGCCCACATTGCTACGCGTTCGAGCCGGTGATCAATCCCTGGGTTGAAAAACTGCCGTCCGACGTCAACTTCGTACGCATTCCTGCCATGTTCGGCGGCCCGTGGGATGCTCACGGCCAAATGTTCCTGACCCTGGAAGCAATGGGCGTCGAGCACAAGGTTCACGCTGCGGTTTTCGAAGCAATTCAGAAACAACACAAGAAGCTGACCGACAAGAACGACATGGCTGACTTCCTCGCCACACAGGGCGTGGACAAGGACAAGTTCCTCGCCACCTTTGACTCGTTCGCGATCAAAGGTCAGATCGTCAAAGCGCGTGAGCTGGCCAAGAAGTATGAAATCACTGGCGTGCCAACCATGATCGTCAACGGCAAGTACCGCTTCGACATCGGCTCTGCCGGTGGTGCCGAACAAGCCCTGAAACTGGCTGATCAACTGGTCGCCAAAGAGCGAGCGGCCAACAAGGCAGCCGCCAACTAAGCGCGGTAACCGCCATGCGCCGCTGGGGCACCGAACGCAGCGTTGGCCTGCATGATCCGCAGGTCAACGAGCATCACCTGGAGTCCACGGGCCTGCCCGCAGACCATCGTCTGCGCTTGCTCAGTTTCAATATCCAGGTCGGCATCAGCACCGAGCGCTATCGGCATTATCTGACCCGCAGCTGGCAGCACCTGCTGCCGCACACCGGGCGCTCAGGCAATCTGCAGAAGATCGGTGACCTGCTTGGCGACTTCGATCTGGTCGCCCTGCAGGAAGCCGATGGCGGCAGTCTGCGCTCAGGCTACGTCAATCAAGTCGAACACCTGGCCCACCTCGGCGCCTTCCCCTACTGGTATCAACAACTCAATCGCAACCTCGGCCGACTGGCCCAGCACAGCAATGGCGTGCTCAGTCGCCTGAAGCCGTGGGCGATCGAAGATCATCCGCTGCCCGGCCCCAAAGGTCGCGGCGCGATCCTGCTGCGCTTCGGCGAAGGTCCGGAGGCGCTGGTGGTGGTGATGATGCATCTGGCGCTCGGCGCAAGGGTACGCAGCCTGCAACTGGCCTATATTCGTGACCTGATCAGTGGCTACAAGCACCAGATATTGATGGGCGACATGAACACCCATGCCAGTGATCTGCTACAACAGTCACCGTTACGCGATCTCGGCCTGCTGGCCCCGCAGATGCAAGCCACATTTCCCAGTTGGCGGCCACAGCGATGCCTTGATCATATTTTGCTCAGCCCGACCCTGACCCTGGAAAAGGTCGAAGTGCTGGCCCAACCCATTTCCGATCACCTGCCGGTCGCGGTAGAGATTCGTCTGCCGGGTTCGCTCACGGCCGATGCATTGCCCGCGTTGAGTCCTGCCCCTCGCGGAACCCCTGAATGAGCGACGACGCCCAGCGCTGGAAAGAGAAGTACCTCAAAAGCATCGAACAACAGGACAAGCTCGAACGTCGCTGGGCCGCCCGGCTCGACTTGCTGCGCCGCGGTCTGGTGCGCAGCACGCTGGCCGCTGAAGGCACCGACAAGGTCGTTGATCAGTGCATGAAAGAGATGCGCGACGTGGTGCGCACCGACGACATGGACGCCGGCCTCGCCGCCCTGCTGCCGCGCCTGGAAAAAGCCGTGCTCGATTCCGAGCAACGTCGCGAAACCCGAATCGATCAGGTCAGCACCGCGCTTACCGCGCTGGTCACCCAGCTACAAGCGCTGCCGCTGCCCCGGGAAGTCGCCCAGCCGCTGAAGAAATTCGCCAAGCAACTCGACAGCCGGGTCGGCCAGGCGCGGGAAATGCCGCTGCTGCTGAGCGAACTCAGCGGTTTGCAGGGCAAGGCGTTGAGCCAGCTGGAAACGCCGCCCGAGCCCGACCGCCCGGGCTTTTTGCAGCGCCTGTTTGGCAGCCGCGACAGTGAAGGGGTGCCAGAGTCTTCGGATCAGCCTCAGGCGCCGACGCCGACGCCGACGCCGGCCAACGCTGAACCTGCATCTGAGCCGGTACCCGCGCCAACCGCAGCGGTCGAGCCGATTCCGGCAGCACCCGTCACCGTAGCGGCCATCGCGCAACCACCAGAGGCCGAGCTTAAGCAAACGCCAGCAGTGCAGCCCGAGTCCGAATCACCTGTGTTCGCGTTCGTGTCTCCGGTCATTGCTGCCGAGCCGATCAGCGAACCCGTTGCTGCACCTGCACTACCAGCGGCCGAACCTGAAGCCGAACGGCCGACCACCCCGATCACGGCGCCAGCACCTGCTGCCGCGTTCAACCCCGACGAGTTGATCCACCCGGGCGACATCCCGGCACCGTTGCTCCTCGATAGTCTGCCCCTGCCCGAACCGATTGCCCAGGCTTTGGCCGCCATCGATCCGGAGCAACCCGAGCAGGACATTCTGTACGCCCTGCCCGATTCCCCGGAGCCGTCTTACAGTTCAGTGGCCAAACACATCGAAGACACGCTGATCGGGCTGCTCGACGACCTGACCCTGCCCGAGCGCCATCGCCCGCAGGCTGAGGCGATGCGCGACCGGTTGAAAAATGGCCTGAACTGGTACGAACTGCTGCCGATTCTCGACGATCTGGCGACCTTGATGCTGGCGATCACCGACAGCGGCCAGCACGAATTCGAAGCCTATCTGCAGCAACTCAACGAGCGCCTCGAAGCGTTCCAGAGCAACCTGCAGGCCGCCAGCGATGGCCACGCCGACAACAGCTCGGCGGCGCGGGCGATGGACACGCAGATCCGCGAGCAGGTCGATGGTTTGCAGACCAGCATGCAGGAAGCGGCCGATCTGGATGACCTCAAGCAAGTGCTGGAGAACCATCTGGAAGGCCTGCTCGGCACCATGGATCAACACCAGAAACAACGCGACGCCCGCGAGCAGGAAGTGGCGGCACGCCTCAAGGGTCTGGCCGAGCGTGTGGCGCACATGGAGCAGGAAGCCCTGGGCTTTCGCGAACACCTGGAAGAACAGCGGCAGAAAGCCCTGATCGATCCGCTGACCGGCCTGCCCAACCGCGCCGCCTGGAGCGAACGCCTGGAACACGAGATCAAGCAGTGGCAGCAACACGGCAACACCTTGAGTCTGGCGATGCTCGACCTCGATCATTTCAAGCGCATCAACGACAACTACGGCCATCTGGCCGGCGACAAGGTGCTGAAGATCATCGCCACAGTGCTGCGCAAACGCCTGCGCGCAGCGGATTTCATTGCCCGTTTTGGTGGTGAGGAATTCGTTCTGCTGCTGCCGGCGACCACGCCTGCGGTGGGCGCCAAACTGCTGGAGACCCTGCGCGCGGCGATCGAAGCCTGCCCGTTTCACTTCAAGGGCGAACGGGTGACGATCACCATCTCCATGGGCCTGGCGTCGTTCAGGATGGGAGAACACAGCGATCTGGTGCTCAAAAGAGCCGATCAGGCGTTGTACCGCGCAAAAAACGGCGGGCGCAACCGGGTCGAGCTGGGCTGAGCAATTGTTCCATTTTGTTTAATTCAGCCCGCCGGCCGTCGAGACCCGAGGCAGTACGTTACACTGTTGCATTACTGTCTTGCGTGTACTGCCTTCTGCCATGAAATTTTTTGCCCTCCTCGCGTCGCTGCTCGTTCTGGCCGGTTGTGCCAGCGGCCCGCGTTACGACACCAGCCATCCTTCGGCCAATCACGACAGCCGCGTGCAGTTCGTGATCGTGCATTACACCTCGGCGTCCCTCGCGCGTTCGCTGCAACTGCTGACCCACGGCGAAGTCAGCAGCCACTACCTGATCGGCGACGACAAGGGCGGCACCATCTACAAGCTGATGGATGAAAACCAGCGCGCCTGGCACGCCGGGGAAAGCCAATGGCAGGGCCGCACCTGGCTCAACTCCAGCTCGATCGGTATCGAGATCGTCAATCCGGGCTTCAAGGACACGCCGACCGGGCGCCTGTGGTTCCCTTATAGCGAAGCGCAGATTCAGTCGCTGATTGTTCTGCTCAAGGACATCAGTCAGCGCCAGGGCATCAGCCCGCGCCATATCATCGGCCACAGCGACATCGCGCCCCTGCGCAAACTCGACCCCGGCCCACTGTTCCCATGGAAACGTCTGGCCGCTGAAGGCTTGGGCGTATGGCCTAATGAACAAGCGGTGGCGCGGCAGCAGGTACAGTTCAACGCCGAACTGCCGAGCATTAGCTGGTTCCAGGAACAACTGGCGCGCGTCGGTTACGACACTCCGCAAACCGGCGAGCTGGATGTGGCGACGCGCCACGTGCTCGCAGCGTTCCAGATGCACTTCCGCCCTTCCCGTTTCGACGGTTTGCCGGACGCGCAAACAGCCGCGTTGTTACTGGTACTCAATCAGACAAAATAATGACGCCCGCCCGACGGTCAGGGCGAAATCGAAATCAGCAGCTATAACTCATTGGTAATTCTTCGGATATTCCATGATGGTTGCTACCCGAGCGACGCTGCGTAGCTGGTTTTATCGCCCGTGGTTTTTGGCGATGATCGCGGCTGTCCTCAGTGCAAGCCTGCTGATCGCCGGCGGAATGTTCGTCGCCATGCGCCAGATCGAGCAGAACGAAAGCCAGGAGATGAACGCCCAGGGCGAGCGTTTTCTGGCTCGCCTCGAGCAACTGTTCGGGCAGTTGCGCGAAAGTCTCGACGACCTCCAGGCGCAGCCGTTGCGCAGTTGCGATGAGGAAATGATCGCCACCCTGCAACAGGTCACGTTCAACTATCGCTTCGTCTATGAAGCGGCCTACATGGACGGCTCGCGGATCTGCTCCAACCGCCCCCGGCAGGAGGGACTGTCGGTCGTCCGCGCGCCGGACATCAAGGGCCCGACTTACAGCTACTGGCTCAACACCACCACCGAACCCGATGAAAACCGCGCGGCGCTGATGCTCGGGCGCGGCAACTTCCGTGTGGCGACATCGCGCGGGCATTTGACCGACATGGTCGACCTGCCACCGGACAGCAGCCTGCTGGTGGTACTCGATCATGGCAGGCGAGCGATTCCGGTACTCGGCACCGCACAGACCTGGCCACCGAGCGAAACCTGGCCACCGAAGAGCCGCGAAGCCCTGCAAGTCACCCAGTCACGGCTGATCTACCGCATGCCAACCAACAATCCGGAATACCAATTGGTGCTGATCACTCCGCGCAGTGGCATGCACATTCCCACCGTCTGGTGGTGGATGGTGCCGGCCTGCCTGCTGCTGGGGGCGTTTGCCGGTTTCTTCGTGTTTCTGCTGGTGCGCCAGCGCCAGTCACTGGACGCCGAACTCCAGGGCGCGATACGACGGGGCGAGCTACAAGTGCTGTATCAACCGATATTCGACCTCGACAGCCGCAATTGCGTGGGCGCCGAAGCCCTGCTGCGCTGGCGCCGCCCGGACGGCACCCTGACCAGCCCCGACCTGTTCATTCCATTGGCAGAAAACACCGGGCAGATACGGCAGATGACCGATTTCGTCCTGCAACGGCTGCTGGAACAACTGGGACCAGTGCTGCGCGCCAATCCGCAGCTGTACATCTCGGTCAACCTCGCAGCATGCGACGTAATGGTGCCGCGCATCGGCCAGGTCATGGCCAGGCTGTTGACCCTGCACCGGGTTGCGGCGCGGCAGATCGCCTTCGAAGTCACCGAGCGCGGGCTGATCGATGTGGTGGTGGCGCGGGAGAACCTGCAAGCCTTGCGCGATGTCGGCCATCAAGTGTTGATCGACGATTTCGGTACCGGTTATTGCAGCCTCGCCTACCTGCAAACGTTGCCGGTGGACTGCCTGAAAATCGACAAGGCCTTCATCGACGCACTCGGTCATGACGCGGCCAGCAGTGGCGTTGCTCCGCACATCATTCACATGGCGCAGGCACTGGATCTGAAGGTGATTGCCGAGGGCATCGAGCACGAAGCGCAAGCCGTGTTTCTCAGCAGCGAGGGGGTCAAGTTCGGTCAGGGCTGGCTGTTCGCCCAGGCCTTGAGTGCGGTGCAGTTCATTGAACTGATCACCCGTGGACGGCGCCTTGCCGGACGCCGGCTGGATGACGAAGCCTAGACCGCCAGCGCCATGTAGAACTGCGTGCCCTGCCCCGGCCGCGAATAGACGCCCATGCGCCCGCCATGCAACTGCACAATTTCCTTGCACAAAGCTAAACCGAGCCCGGCGCCGCCCTTCTTGCGCCCGACCTGCACGAACGGTTCGAAAATCCGCCCTTGCTGCCCGTAGGCAATGCCTTCTCCGTTGTCTTCGACGCTGATAATCACCCGCTCGCCATGTCGGCGCGCTTGCAGGCGGATCTGCCCGTCGCGGGCAGTGTGGCGCAGAGCATTATCGATCAGGTTATCCAGTACCCGGTCCAGTTGCGCCTGATCGGCCTGCAGGCGCGGCAACGGCCCCTGCACTTCGACGTTCAAGGCAATGCCTTTGGCCGCCGCCGCATCCGCAAAGCGCGATTGCGCCTGCGCCAGCAAGTCTTCGATGGAGCACGGCGCCAGGGTGAGCTTCTGTAAACCGTTCTGATAACGCGAAAAGTTGAGCAAGTCATTGATCAACTGCATCAGGCGCTGCATCTCTTCATTGACCGTGTCGAGCAAGTCCGCCTCGCGTGACTCCGGGGGAAACTTCGCCCGCTCGCGAAACAGCCCGAACGCCATGTGCATGCCGGTGACCGGCGTGCGCAGCTCATGGGAGGCACGCAGCACAAACTCGCTGCGTACGCGCTCGAAGGCGCGCTGCTCGGTGACGTCATGCAGCACCATCACCGCGCCAAGAATATGCCCCTGGGTGTGGCTGACCGGCGTCAGGCTGTAAGTCAGCAGACGTGATTCGCCATCGACCTCGATGCTCAAATCTTCCGGAGCACGCTCAAGGGTGCCGCCGCGCAACACCAGTTGCAGTTGTGCGTCGAGTTCCGGGCGCTCCAGCGCTGTGCCCAAACCCTGACCGAGTCGATCACTGTCCCAGCCCAACTGGCGCTGGGCCACTGGATTGAGGTGCTCCAGATGCCCTTCGCGATCAATCATCAGCAAGCCGTCGTCGATGCTGTCGAGCACCGCTTGCAAGCGTTGCTGACCGGCCAGCAGCTCGTCGACGTTGGTCGCCTGATGCTCGCGCAGCGCCTCGGCCATCAGCCCGAAGCGCTTGGTCAGCTGGTTCATTTCCATCGCCGAGGAAATCGGCAGCGTCACCTCGAAATTGCCTTGGCCGATGTTGTCCGCCGCTTGCGCCAGCGCCTCGATCGGTGCGCCGAAACGCCGGGCAATCGCATGCGCGGTGACAAAGCCGATGATCAGCACCGCCAGTCCCACCAACCCTAGCAGGCCGGAGACCAGCAGCGCCCTTTCCCGGGCGTCATGCTGCACGGCGTTGATGTTGTCCAGCGCATGCTTGTGCTCGGCAATCAAACCGTTGCGCAAGATGTTGAAGCGTTCTCTGAGGTCGCTGTTGCCGCTGAGCACATTGCCCGGATTACGCGACAGCTCGAACGCCTGGAGAAAACTCAGATAGTCGGCCTTGGCCTGGGTAAACCCGTACTGGCGGCCATCGCCGTCGGCCTCCTGCGAAATGCCTTCATCCAGCAATTGCAGGTAATGCTGCTTTGACGCTTCGAACGCGGCGGGATCGGGTTTTTCGGCCAGCATCAGCACCAACTGGTCGCCGAGGGTCTGACGCAACTTGAGCCCCAGGTCGAGGGTCACGAAGTTGCTGCGGATCGTTGCTTCCTGAGTACCGGCCATCTGCATCACGCTGACCAGCCCGAGCAACAGCCCGAGCAAGGCGACCGTGATCAGCGCAGAAATGCTCAGGAACAAGCGAGTGCGCAACTTCATCGCCAGCTTCATCGTCGGGCGCTCACAGGTTGTACTGCTTGCGCTTGCGATACAGGGTCGACGCGTCGATGCCCAGGGTTTTCGCCGCCTGATCCAGCGTGCCTGCCGTCGCCAGCACCGCGCCGATGTGGGCTTTTTCCAGTTCATCGAGGCTCAGCGCGGCGCCGACTCGAGGTGCGTTGTTCGCCGGCTGCTCGGCCATGCCGAGGTGGCTGATTTCCACGCGTTCCTGCGGGCAGATGATGCTCGCCCGCTCCACCACGTTACGCAGCTCACGAATATTGCCCGGCCAGCGATAACCCAGCAGCGCCTCTCGCGCCTCGTCACTGAAGCCCCGGGCCGGGCGCGCGTACTCTTTGACGAAGCGCGCGAGGAAGCGGTCGGCCAGGGTCAGGATGTCTTCGGCACGCTCGCGCAGCGGCGGCAAATGCAGGGTGATGACGTTGAGGCGATACAACAGGTCTTCACGGAAGCGCCCGTCGCGCACCATGTCTTCAAGGTTGAGGTTGGTCGCGGCGAGAATCCGCACATCGGCACGACGGGTCACTGGGTCCCCTACCCGCTCGTATTCCTTGTCCTGAATAAAACGCAGCAACTTGGGTTGCAAAGTCAGCGGAAAATCGCCGATCTCGTCGAGAAACAGCGTGCCACCGTCCGCCTGATTGACTCGACCAAGCGTACTTTCGCTGGCGCCGGTAAACGCACCACGACTGTGGCCGAACAGCTCGCTTTCCATGAGCTCGGCGGTCAACGACGGGCAGTTGATGGTCACGCAGGATTTCTTCTCGCGCTTGCTCCAACCATGAATGGCCCGGGCCAGTTCCCCTTTACCCGTGCCGGATTCGCCGAGGATGAGGATGTTGGCGTCGGTACCGGCAACCTGCCGCGCAGTTTCCAGCACGACTTTCATCGCCGGGCTGTGAGAGTCGAGGCCGTCCTTGGGTTTGCGGATCTCGCCTTCAAGGGCTTCCAGACGCGCCGAGAGCTGGCGCACTTCCAGTTGCTTGGCGGTAGCCAGACGCAACTGGTCGGGGCTGCACGGTTTGACCAGATAGTCGGCGGCGCCCGCCTGAATCGCGTCCACCGCGGTATCGACAGCCGAGTGCGCGGTGACGATCACCACGCGCATCCATGGCGCCTGAACGCGCATCTGCGCCAGTACATCGAGACCGTTGTCTTCACCCAGACGCAAATCAAGGAAGCACAGGTCGAATACCTGGCGTTGCAACAGTGCATCAGCCTGAGCCGCGCTGTTGGCGGTGGCCACCGTATAACCTTCGTCTTCGAGGCAGTAACGAAAGGTTCGCAGGATGGCGGACTCGTCGTCCACCAGCAGAATGCGGCCTTGATGCTCAGTGGCAGATTCCATTTTTCCTACGCTCCATAGTGATTGATCTTGGGTTAGTCCCGGAAAAATCGGGCAAGTTGCATGGTTGATTCTGAACGATGCGAGCCATGGGAGGGTAGCTCTCTCCTGCCTTGACGGCCAATCCGTTGATTTTGTTGAGTTTTTAAACAATCACCGATTTACAGAGGGTTCCCTGCGTACTTTTCTGACATCCGCGACGTGCTCTCAATTCCATAAGAATGAAATCTCCTACGAAATAATCATGCATTTCGCACGACCGTAGATGCCCCATCGTGCAGGATGCGTCCGTCGCTGAATTTCACTCACTCACAAACCATTGATTTTATTGAATATTTTTCAAATAAAAAACTGGCATGCAGCCTGCAATACCTCATTCAGCCCGGGCAGATTCCACTGCCCCAACCGAATAAGAGTGAGGAACCCAGGATGACTCGCCAACGTGCCGCCCAAGTGCGTATCTCGCCACTGCATATCCAGCAAGGCCTGTTTGGCGTACTTGCGCTGTTGATCACCCTGATCGCCTGCCAGCAATACCTGAGCTGGGAAAACAGCCAGAAGCCTGAGCCGCTGATCTCGATTCAACACAGCACGCAGACGCACTTCAGCGCCGTCAGCAGCAGTCAGGCCGAAAGCGCCTCGATGCGCATGATGGATGTCGATCAGCCACAGCCGCTGGATCAACTGCCACGTGAAGAGCGCTGGGTTTTCTGACGAAACCGAAGAATTCGGGCGCATCGCGCCGGAACACGCAATATCCCTAAATAGAGAAGTAAGGAGAATCACCATGTTGAGCTGGGCAATTACATTCTTGATCATTGCCATCATCGCCGCCGTACTGGGCTTCGGTGGTATCGCGGGCACCGCCACGGGTATCGCCAAGATTCTCTTTGTCGTGTTCCTGGTGATGTTTATCGCTTCCTTCTTCTTTGGCCGTCGCGGCCGAGGTTAACGATGATTGCTTTAAAGACACTGGCAGCCGCCCTGCTTCTGGGCGGTAGTGCCATGGCGATGGCGGCCAATGATGGCCAGGCGCGGGTCAACGAGCTGCTCAGCTCCGACCCGCAATACCGTGAAACCTGGCAAGGCGTTGTGAAGCACGAAGAGCGCCTGCCGGAATGGGTGATGAACCTGTCCGGTACGCCAGACCAGCAGATGAATGCCGTGACTGAAGACGGCGACAAGTACTTGGTCGGCCCGCTCTGTGAATCCGCAGACAAGTGCCTCAACCACCGCTTGATCGTGGCTTTCAGCTTCGACAAGAAAGATGCATATGCCATGCTCGTCGATGTTCCCGAAGGACTGCCGGCCGACAAGTCGCCAACGCGACATGCCACCTACCGCTTCCTCGGCAAACCGGATGAGGGTATGCAGAACCTGTTGATGGAAACGCTGAAGAAAGACCCGAAGTGGTATTGATTCGAACATGAGGGCAGCGCCCCGCTGCCCTTTATTGCGCCTACCCGAGGAAGGCTGGCGCATGACCAAGGGGCCGGGACGTTCTGACTGTTGCAGGGTCGGAGTGACCTACGGGTACAGGGAGTGCCTGCGCGAGGGCCGGGTCAGGGTAAAAGCTGCGACGCAGGTTCGCCGACCCTCAGTGGTTCGACGGACTTGCGCTGAGCTTTATCCGATGCAAAAACATTGATCCAGAGCGTCCTGCTCATCTTTTTATGCCTCACACTGCGCGCGAAAACATTACGCGGTGTTTCCTGGCGACCGTATATCGAGAAAGAGTCCCTTTAAACAGTGGGACATCTAGTCTGCAAACGTGGGCTTTTTCTTAAGATTTCCGTCGAAATTTCTCGTTTAAAAAATAACCAATCTACGCTGCAATGGCCGGTTCACGGCACTTATGCCGGCTGAAATGTCGTAATCGAACCGGTTGGGACGCCAGTTTCAATTAAAAAAGCTCATGCCGATTCGGCATAGGGTAGGCGTTTACGGCATTAGACGGCGCAACCTTGCATCGGAATAGTTGCGCCTTTTTTCGCCTGCCGAAGAGCCGTAAATACGCGCTTCGGGGCACCTTATACGGAGGCAGATGCACAGACTTTTCCGCTGACAGAGCGTTCCAGTTCCTGCATGTGCCTGAGTCAAACGCAAGTAAGGGTAAAGATAATGAAGAAGGCAAAACTCAGCCTCGCCTGGCAGATCCTCATCGGTCTGGTTTTAGGGATTGCAATTGGTGCGTTGCTCAACCACTTCAGTGCCGAAAAAGCCTGGTGGATCAGCAACGTCCTGCAACCGGCAGGCGATATCTTTATCCGTCTGATCAAGATGATCGTGATCCCGATCGTCATCTCCTCCCTGATCGTCGGCATCGCCGGCGTGGGCGACGCCAAGAAACTCGGGCGTATCGGTCTGAAGACCATCATCTACTTCGAAATCGTCACCACCATCGCGATCATCGTCGGCCTGCTGCTGGCCAACCTGTTCCACCCGGGCGCCGGCATCGACATGAGCACCCTGGGCACGGTGGATATCTCCAAGTACCAGGCGACCGCCGCCGAAGTGCAGCATGAACACGCGTTCATCGAGACCATCCTCAACCTGATCCCGTCGAACATCTTCGCGGCCATGGCGCGTGGCGAAATGCTGCCGATCATCTTCTTCTCCGTGCTGTTCGGTCTCGGTCTGTCGAGCCTGCAGTCGGACCTGCGCGAGCCGCTGGTGAAGATGTTCCAGGGCGTCTCGGAAAGCATGTTCAAAGTCACCCACATGATCATGAACTACGCGCCGATCGGCGTGTTCGCCCTGATCGCGGTGACCGTGGCCAACTTCGGTTTTGCCTCGCTGCTGCCGCTGGCCAAACTGGTGATCCTGGTTTACGTCGCCATCGCCTTCTTCGCCTTCGTGGTGCTGGGCCTGATCGCCAAGCTGTTCGGCTTCTCGGTGATCAAGCTGATGCGCATCTTCAAGGATGAGCTGGTCCTGGCTTACTCCACCGCCTCCTCGGAAACCGTGCTGCCACGGGTGATCGAGAAGATGGAAGCCTACGGCGCACCGAAAGCCATTTGCAGCTTCGTGGTACCGACCGGCTATTCGTTCAACCTCGACGGCTCGACCCTGTACCAGTCGATCGCCGCGATCTTCATTGCCCAGCTGTACGGCATCGATCTGTCGATCAGCCAGCAATTGCTGCTGGTGCTGACCCTGATGGTCACCTCCAAAGGCATCGCCGGCGTACCGGGCGTGTCCTTCGTGGTGCTGCTGGCGACGCTGGGCAGTGTCGGTATCCCGCTGGAAGGCCTGGCGTTCATCGCCGGTGTCGACCGCATCATGGACATGGCGCGTACCGCACTGAACGTGATCGGCAACGCCCTGGCAGTGCTGGTTATCGCGCGTTGGGAAGGCATGTACGACGACGCCAAGGGCGAGCGCTACTGGAACTCCCTGCCGCACTGGCGCAGCAAGGAAAAACTGCCGGCTGGCGAGATCTCCAAGCCATAATGCAAACACCCTTGTGGGAGCGGGCTTGCTCGCGAAGAGGCCGGTACATTCGACATCTCAGTTGATTGACACACCGCTTTCGCGAGCAAGCCCGCTCCCACATTGGATCGGCGCATACAGAAGACAAACCCCGGAGCAATCCGGGGTTTGTCGTTTCTGGCGACCCCGCTATCATTCGCCGCATCTTCCGGGGGATTTGACTGATGCTTAATGGCCTGTGGCTTGGCTTCTTCGTCGTGGCGGCAATATCTGCGCTGGTGCAGTGGCTGGTCGGTGGCAACGCCGGGATTTTCGCGGCGATGGTGGAAAGCATTTTCGCCATGGCCAAACTCTCGGTCGAGGTCATGGTGCTGCTGTTCGGCACGCTGACCCTGTGGCTGGGCTTTCTGCGCATCGCCGAGAAGGCCGGGATCGTCGAGTGGCTGGCAAAGGTCCTCGGCCCGCTGTTCCTGCGGCTGATGCCGGAAGTCCCGGCCGGTCACCCGGCGCTCGGTCTGATTACCCTGAACTTCGCCGCCAACGGCCTGGGCCTGGACAACGCCGCCACGCCGATCGGCCTCAAGGCCATGAAGGCGCTGCAGGAGCTCAACCCCAGCGCGACCATCGCCAGCAACGCGCAGATCCTGTTTCTGGTGCTCAACGCCTCATCGCTGACCCTGCTGCCAGTGACAATCTTCATGTATCGCGCCCAGCAAGGCGCACCAGACCCGACTCTGGTGTTTCTGCCGATTCTGCTGGCGACCAGTTGCTCGACCATCGTCGGCTTCCTCTCGGTGGCGTTCATGCAGCGCCTGCGCATCTGGGACCCGGTGGTGCTGGCCTATCTGATTCCCGGCGCACTGATCCTCGGCGGCTTCATGGCGCTGCTGGCGACGATGTCGGCCACGGCACTGGCCGGGCTGTCGTCGATCCTTGGCAACCTCACGCTGTTCGGCCTGATCATGCTGTTCCTGGTAATCGGCGCGTTACGCAAGGTCAAGGTTTACGAAGCGTTCGTCGAGGGCGCGAAGGAGGGCTTCGACGTCGCCAAGAACCTGCTGCCGTATCTGGTGGCGATGCTCTGCGCAATTGGTGTGCTGCGTGCCTCGGGAGCGCTGGACTTTGGTCTGGACGGTATTCGGCATCTGGTGCAGTGGGCCGGGTGGGATACGCGTTTTGTCGATGCGTTGCCGACGGCGATGGTCAAACCGTTTTCCGGCAGCGCCGCACGGGCGATGCTGATCGAGACCATGAAGACCTCCGGCGTCGACAGCTTCCCGTCACTGGTGGCGGCGACGATTCAGGGCAGCACCGAGACCACGTTCTATGTGCTGGCAGTGTATTTCGGCGCGGTGGGGATTCAGCGCGCAAGGCACGCCGTTGGATGCGCGCTACTGGCTGAATTGGCCGGCGTACTCGGCGCCATCGGCGTCTGCTACTGGTTCTTCGGTTAACCACGAATCCCCATTGTGGGAGCGGGCTTGCTCGCGAAAGCGGCGGGTCAGTCGACCTGTATATTGACTGACACACCGCCTTCGCGAGCAAGCCCGCTCCCACAGAGGTTATGTGTAAGGTTCAAGGTCTGGGTTGTTGGGCGAATTGCTGGCCTTGCTGAACAGCCCAGGCGACAACCTTGGCCGTCAGCCGATCACTGGCCTGTCCAAACCCGGCCACCACCGCTGGCACCTGCACATCGTTCAACGGCTGACGCTCTTCGAAGCGGCGGCTGGCGAGAATCTTCTGATCATAGCCGCGCACCAGCAGCGCATCGACGCGCACCACGACGCTGGCCTGATTGCCCTGATACTCGGTCTGAAACGCCTGCAAACTGCCGCCCAGTTCCAGATCCGCAGCGAAGTTGCTGTCATCGGTACTGAGCAGTGTCACCCGACCATCGCGGGCAAAGCCATCGAGCAGCCGATTACGCACCAGCACCGGCGCCGGATCGCTCCAGCGCGACGCCTTGTAGCTGCTGATCACGTCGCCCTGTGGAATCACCGCGATGTTCGGCCGGTTCAGCGCTTCGCTGGCCTGCAACTTGTTCAGGCGCAGCGACCAGTGCTGGGTCGCCGCCAAACTGGCTGAGGCGGGCGCTTGCGCGGCGGGCAGGCGATAGACGTCCGAAGGTTCAGCCTTGGGCAGGATCGAGCAGGCACTGGTCAAAGCGAGGCTGGCGAGGAGAGCGAAATGAATCAGCTTCATGGGGTGAATTCCTTGTTCTTGTCACTGCCCAGCAGGTAGCCGCTGGGGTTGGCCTCAAGGCGTTGCGAAATGCCGCGCAGCGAAGTCAGGGTTTCGCGCAGTTCGCGGATCGCCGGCGCCAGGCCATTGAGGCCCTGCATACCGTTGTCGAGGGAGTTCTGATTCTTGCTCAGCAGGCCGTTGATGGTGGCGCTGCTTTGCTCCAGCGACTTCATCGCCTGCTCGGCACTGCCCAGCGCCTGCTTGCCCTGATCGTTGAGCAGGCCGTTGGCGTTGCGCATCAACGCCGAGGTTTGTTCGAGCATGCTGCCGGCCTGCTTGCCGACGCTCGCCAGTTGCTGCATGGCCTGGCGCAGGTCGCCGCGCTGATCGTTGATCGAACCGGTGGTCTGCTCCAGATGCGCCAGCGTGTTGCTGACGCGCTCGACGTTCTCCGGGGAGAACATCTGGTTAGCGTTGCTCAGCAGCGCGGTGATGCCGGTCATCAGGTCGTTGCTGTCGTTGAGCAGGCGGGAAATCGGCGAGGGCGCCGCGACGATGGTCGGCAGCTCGCCGTCATGCCCACGCAGCTTCGGACTTTCTGGAGTGCCGCCGCTGAGCTGGATGATCGAAGTGCCGGTGATCCCGGCCAGCGCCAGTTTGGCCTGGGTGTCTTCCTTGACCGGGGTGTCACCGCCCAGACGAATCCGCGCCAGCACTCGGCGTGGGTCTTTCGGGTCGAGACGCAGGCTGACCACGTCACCAACCTTGATCCCGCTGTACTGCACCGGGCTGCCCTTGGACAGGCCGCTGACCGCCTCGTTGAAGACCACTTCATAATCCTTGAACTCGCTGTCGACGCTGGACTTGGCCAGCCACAGGCCGAAGAGCAGGGCGCCTGCAACCACTATCACCGAGAACAGGCCGATCAACACATGATGGGCTCGGGTTTCCATGTCAGACCTCGTTGAGCAATTTGGCGGCGTCCAGCGCCGAGCGGCCACGCGGGCCGTGGAAGTATTCGTGAATCCACGCGTCATCGGTTTCCGACACCACATCGATAGGGCCGGCCACCAGCACCTTCTTCTGCGCCAGCACCGCCACCCGGTCGGTGATGGTGTAGAGCGTGTCGAGGTCGTGGGTCACCAGAAACACACTCAGGCCCAGCGCATCGCGCAGGGTCAGGATCAGTTGATCGAACTGCGCCGCGCCAATCGGATCGAGGCCGGCGGTGGGTTCGTCGAGAAACAGGATGTCCGGGTCCAGCGCCAGAGCCCGCGCCAGCGCAGCGCGCTTGATCATCCCGCCGGACAGCGAGGCCGGGTATTTGTCCGCCGCCGACAGCGGCAGCCCGGCCAGCGCCAGCTTCACCGCCGCCAGATGCTCGGCGTCGTGGCGGCTCAGGCCGGCGTGTTCGATCAGCGGCAGGGCGACGTTCTCGGTCACCGTCAGCGAGGAGAACAGCGCACCTTTCTGGAACAGCACGCCGAAACGCCGCTCGACCAGCGAACGCTCATGCTCGGACAGGCTCGGCAGGTTTTGCCCGAACACCTTCACGTTGCCTTCGCTGGGCCGGCGCAGACCGACAATGCTGCGCAACAGTACCGATTTACCGCTGCCGGAGCCGCCGACCACGGCGAGGATTTCGCCCTTGTACAAATCCAGATCGAGATTCTCGTGCACGCTCTGGCTGCCAAAGCGATTGCACAGGCCACGGACTTCGATCACCGCCTCCGAGGGCGCGCGGGGTAGACGACTCACCAGCCCATCTCCATGAAAAACAGCGCAGCCACCGCATCGAGCACGATCACCACGAAAATCGACTGCACCACGGCAGACGTAGTGTGGGCGCCGACCGATTCGGCGCTGCCGCTGACCTTGAAGCCTTCCAGACAACCGATCGTGGCGATCAGGAAGGCAAAGATCGGCGCTTTCACCAGGCCGACCAGAAAGTGCTGAATGCCGATGTCGCTCTGCAGCAGCGAGAGGAACATTGCCGGCGAGATCCCCAGCGACACCGCGCACACCACGCCACCGCCGATGCTCCCGCAGAGCATCGCCAGAAACGTCAGCATCGGCAGCGCCACCAGCATCGCCAGCACGCGCGGCACCACCAGCAGCTCCATCGGGTCGAGGCCGAGGGTGCGGATCGCGTCGATCTCCTCGTTGGCCTTCATCGAACCGATCTGCGCGGTGAAAGCACTGGCAGTGCGGCCGGCCATCAGGATCGCCGTGAGCAACACGCCGAACTCACGCAGGAAAGAGAAGCCCACCAGGTCCACAGTAAAGATCGTCGCGCCGAAACTGGCCAGCACCGTGGCGCCGAGAAACGCCACCACTGCGCCGACCAGAAAAGTCAGCAGCGCCACGATCGGCGCGGCGTCGAGACCGGTCTGTTCGATGTGGGCGACGACGGGGGTGATGCGCCAGCGCTTGGGGCGCAACAGGTTGCGGGCGATGGTTTCGAGGATCAGGCCGATGAAACCCAGCACTTGCAGGGTGTCCTGCCAGACCGTTTCCACGGCGCGCCCGATGCGGGTCAGCAGTTGCACGCTGACACTGACTTCCGGCTCTTTGACCGGCACACAGAAATCAGTCAGCGAGCGATACACAGTCTGCAGCAGCGCGCGGTCAGCCTGGGAAATCGTGCAGTCGGGGTGTTCGGCGGATTTGCCCAGACGCTCGGAACCGAGCAGCTCCACCAGCAACGAAGCGCCAGCGGTGTCGAGCGCACCGAGGCTGTTGAGGTCGACCACGGTATTGGCGTCGTACTGGCCGCGGAGTTTTTCGGTCAGGTGCTTGAGGTCGGCGTAATGGGCAAGCGTCCAGTCCCCGGAAACCCGCAGGCGGGCAGGGCTGATTGACGTGTCCAGCTGGGCATTACCGCTCATTGAGCTGCTGATCATAAGCTCCGTGCTTGTCCGGCTATTAAGCGAACTAACGTAATAGCACGAACCGGATTACTTTTCTTTGATCGCTGTGCTGTCTGTCACTTCGAAACGCAACACGCCGATCACCTGACCATCTTCAGTCAGCACCCGCACCTGCCACTTGCCCGCCGGGTTGCCGGGGAAGTTCTGCTTGTGCGTCCACGCCCGGTAACCCTCCTTACGCCCGCCGTGGATATCGAGAGCGATGCGGTCGACCTCTTTGCCGTCGAACTGCCACACGTGGTAGATCCGCTCATCCAGCCCGCGCGGCGCGTTGATTGCGGTGTAGGCGTAGAGACCGCCGTTGCGGATCTGCTCGGCGCTGACCTGTTCGAGGCTGTCGCCCGGGGTGCGATCCTGCAACTGGGTGCTGATCGCCACGTCGGTCATCCACAGCGTCGCCGGCGGCACCCACGAGCGCAGCGTCCAGCCGACCGCGCCAATGCCGAAGGTGATGCACAGAATGGCCAACGCGTTGCGCACGGTGCGGATCGGGAAGATCGACGCCAGACTCGGGAACGACAACACCACCGCCGTGCCCAGCGCCCATTTGAAACTCTGCGCGGTGGTCAGGTGCATGATCACCGGCAGCGCGGTGAGCAGGGCGGCGAACAGGGTCAGGGTGTGCAACGCGAGAAAAGCCCAGCGCCGTGGCGCCAGCCATTTGTAATAGAGCGGATCGACAATCGAGATCAGCGCGGCGATGCACAGCAGGCCGGTGAAGATCAGTTGACCGCTGTTCCAGGTGGTGGTGATGAAGAAGAACGGCAGGACGAAAAACAGGCTTTCCTGATGGATCATCTGCGTCGCGTAACGCAGCAGCGGCTGGGGGATCTCCCGCTTGAAGATGCGCGTGAACAGGCCGGTCAGGGTGTTTTCCAGCATCAGCCAGATCCAGCTCAGCAGCATGATGATGGTGATCCAGCTCGCCAGTCCCTGTTGGCGATCGACCAGAATGAAACTGCCGACCCCGGAGATGAAACCGCCAAGCGCAATCACCCCGGGATAGCGCTTCATCAGCTCGAGAATGCGCTGGATCAGGAGGGGGATTTTCTGCATGGTGGCGGTTCACGACTGGATAGGGAAAAACCTCGACAGAGTACCGTCCGCCGGGCAACGTGGCGAGGCTCCCGGTCAGTAAAATCAGCACGGATCCCTGTGGGAGCGGGCTTGCTCGCGAAGGGGCCGTGTCAGTCGACATCATTGCTGAATGACACACCGCATTCGCGAGCAAGCCCGCTCCCACAGGTTCAGTGTTTGGCTGGCTTACGACGGTGCAACCGCCAGCCAATCAGCACCAGCAAGACCACGCCCAGGCCACCGGCAATCAGCCACAACACTTCATCATCACTGAGCAACGGCTTCTCGATCCGCAGATATCCCGGCTGCAACAGCAATTCACGCATGGCCTTGTTCGCCGTCTCCAGCGTCACGCCTTGCAGCTCTCGGGCCGGGTTGGCAAAGCGCCCGTCCTCGTAATCACCCAGCGCGCTCCAGTAGTAATCCGCCATGGCACTGTTGCCCTGTACCGCCCAGGCCTGATGGGCGATGGCGGCTTGTTTGATCCGGGCGAAGGTGTCCGGGTCGAGGCCGTTTTTCAGCAGGTCGGCCTTGAGGTCTTCCAGCACCTGTTGGGCTTCGGCGAGGTCATCGCGATCCACGTCAGCGTTGAGGCTCATGAAGCCGACCCCGCCAAACACTTCGCGCTCGGCCCATGGCCCGTAGGACAGGCCGTGATTCAGGCGAATCTGCCGGTACAGCGCCCAGTCGAGGTAGTCCTTGAGGATGTCGAAGGTCTCGTCGTACTGATCGTCGAGCATCGGCTCCGGCACCAGCCAGTGCAACTTGGCGCTGTCGCCGATGAAGCCACGGGTGAGGGTGCGTTCATGGGCGGCGCTGGTGCGGATGTCCGGCAGCTCACGGTGCTCCGCCGGGTCCACCGCTTCGAGCGCGCCCCAGGTGCGTTCCAGATAGGCCGGCAGCAGTTTGTCGAGCTCACCGACGACGATCAGGGTCATGTTGTTCGGCGCGTACCAGGTCTTGCGCACCTTCTCCAGTTGCTTCTGGGTCAGGTGACCGACCTCGGCCCGTTGCGGGCATTTCAAGCCAAGCTCAACCGCCAGTTGATTGCTCGCGGTGTGGCCCAGATCCTGACGGTCGAGAAAGCGTTGCAGGCGGGTGTAGTGGCCGCCGTCCTCGCGCTCGACTACGCGCTTGGCAGCGTTGATCGCGTTGTCGTCGATGCGGGTCTGGGTCAAAAGGTCGAGCAACAGGTCGAGGACCTTGCGCTGATTCTTTGCCGGGGCTTCGATGACGAACGTGGTGTCGGCGTTGCTGGTGAACGCGTTCCACTCACCGCCCAGCGCCTGCATGCGCTCCTCGAGGCCGCCTTCGCCGGTGGCATCGACGCCGCTGAACAGCAGGTGCTCAAGCAGGTGCGGCAGCTCTTTTTCATCGCAGTCGAAATCGTCGAGACCGACGCCCACCACCAGACGAATCGCCACATGCCCGCGCTCGGTGCCGGGCTTGAGCAACAGCTGCAAACCGTTGGGCAGCGCGTAGCCTTCGACCTGAAAGCGATCAACGGCGAAGGCGGGCAGGGAACCGAGCAACAGACAGGCGAACAACAGGCAACGCATAACAGGCTTCCATACGGCTGATTTGGAGATCCGTGTCGTCAGTCAGGGCCCCATCGCTGGCAAGCCAGCTCCCACAAGGATTTGCGGCGCTCACAAAACCCTGTGGGAGCTGGCTTGCCAGCGATGGCGTCCGTGAAGCTGAACTCTGAGTTACTGACTGACCCCAGCCCCAGACGTTCAAGGCGAATGCGTAATGTCGGCAATATCATCCGCTTCCAGCGCCCCGGTATCCGCCGTTTCCAGCACCACGTAAGCACTGCTGCAAAACAGCGAATTCAAGCGCTTCATATCCGCAATCAGCTCCAGATGCAGCGAACTGGTTTCCAGACTCTGCACGATCTTACGTTGCAAACGGCTGACATGGGCATGGGCCAGACGCCGTTCCTGCGCGCGAAAGCGACGTTTCTCGCGCAACAGCTGACGGGCGCTCTCCTTGTCGCCGCTGAGGAACACTGACAGGCCCAGGCGCAGGTTGGCGATCAGTTGCTGATGCAGCCCGGCCAGGTCCTCCAGACCCTCTTCGGAAAACGACCGACGCTGCGAAGTCTTCTGCTGCTGCACTTTGCGCAGCATGCGTTCGATCAGGTCGCTGGCCAGTTTCAGGTTGATCGCCAGCTCGATGGTCTCAGCCCAGCGCCGACTGTCCTGTTCGCCGAGATCCTCGCGGGGCATTTGCGCCAGATACAGCTTGATCGCGCTGTACAGCGCTTCGACGTCATCGGTCAGTCGGCGCATTTCCTGGGTAATGGCGGTCTGCTTGCCGCGCAGCACATCGAGCATCGCGTCGAGCATGTTGTCGATCAGGTCGCCCATGCGCAGGGTCTCGCGGGCGGCGTTGGCCAACGCCAGGCTCGGGGTGACCAGCGCCGTCGCATCGAGATGCCGCGGCTTGGCGGTGCCGTTGACCTCCGGGCGCTCCGGCAGCAGCCAGGCACACAGCCGTGCCATCGGCGAAACACTGGGCAGCAGGATCAGGCAGCGCGCGGTGTTGTAGAGCAAGTGGAAGCCGATGACCATTTCCTGCGGGCTGAAATCCAGGCCGTCCATCCAGTGCACCAGCGGGTCAAGCACCGGGATGATCAGCAGCAGGCCGATCAGTTTGTACAGCAGGCTGCCCAGCGCCACTTGCCGCCCGGCCGCGTTCTGCATGCTGGTGCTCATGAACGCCAGCACGCCGCTGCCGATGTTGGCGCCGATCACCAGACCGATCGCCACCGGCAGGCTGATCACGCTGGCACCGGCCAGCGTCGCGGTCAGGAGCACGGCGGCGAGGCTGGAATAGGAAATCATCGCGAACAACGCACCAACCAGGGCGTCGAGGAGGATGTCGCCGGTCAGCGAAGCAAAGATCACCTTCACCCCTTGGGCGTGGGTAATCGGTGCGGCGGCCTCCACGATCAGTTGCAGCGCGAGAATGATCAGCCCCAGACCGATGCTGACCCGGCCCATCTGCCCGAGCCGCGTCTGTTTGCGCGACAGAAAGAAAATCACCCCGAGGAAAATCAGCAGCGGCGACAGCCACGACAGGTCGAACGTCAGCACCCGCGCCATCAGCGCGGTACCGACGTCGGCGCCAAGCATGGTCGCCAGCGCCGGGGTCAGCGCCATCAAGCCCTGACCAACGAAGGAGGTGACGAGCATGGCCGTGGCGTTGCTGCTCTGCACCATCGCAGTCACGACGATGCCGGCGACGAACGCGAGCCAGCGTTTGGACATGTTCTGGCCGATCACATGGCGCAGATTGGTGCCGTACACCCGCAGGATGCCGGTTCGGACGATGTGCGTGCCCCAGATCAGCAGGGCCACTGCAGAAAGCAGATTGAGCAGGGTGAGCATGCAGACCCCCTGTAGTAGCAGCGCCCCAGAGGGGCAAGTTGACGGTACCGCGCGGTTTCTACGTTTTGATACTTAAGCTGTAGTTGGCTAACGGACTGGGCGCCAGCATTGCACAGCTAAAGTGCGGATTGAAACAAAAGTGTCATGAAAATGGCCTTATCCACCTGACTTGAAAACCCCGATTTCCCTGTGGGAGCGGGCTTGCTCGCGAAAGCGGTGGGCCAGTCAACATTTCTATCGACTGATACGACGCCTTCGCGAGCAAGCCCGCTCCCACAGGTTTTTGTGTCAGAGCTTGAGGGGATTAAACGCAGCGAACTGGCGGTGAACCGGGTGCTGCACAACCTCGTCCCCCCGCCTGAATGCAGAAACAACTGTGGGAGCGAGCCTGCTCGCGAAAGCGCTGGGTCAGCCAACATTGTTGTCGACTGACACTCCGTCTTCGCGAGCAGGCTCGCTCCCACAGGGGTGTTGCGTGATTCAGGACTACCGGGTTATTGCCCCGGAACATCCTTGCGCAGTTTCACCGGATCCTGCTGCTGTTTCTTCCGGGCCATCGCGCCGCGCAGTTTGATGTTGATCGCTTCCACCGCCAGCGAGAACGCCATGGCGAAGTAGACGTAGCCTTTCGGCACATGCACGTCGAACGACTCGGCGATCAGTACGGTACCGACCACCAGCAGGAACGACAGCGCCAGCATCTTCAGCGACGGGTGCTTGTCGATGAACTCGCTGATCTTGCCCGAGGCCGCCATCATCACCAGCACGGCGACGACGATTGCCGCGACCATCACCGGCACATGGGAGACCATGCCGACGGCAGTGATTACCGAGTCCAGCGAGAACACGATGTCGATGATCGCGATCTGAATGATCGTGTAAAGGAAGTTGCCGCCCTTGCCCGAAGGCTCGTCGCCTGTTTCGTCTTCGCCTTCCAGCGCGTGGTACATCTCCTGCGAGCTCTTCCACAGCAGGAACAGGCCACCGAAGAACAGGATCAGGTCGCGCCCGGAAATACCCTGGCCGAACACCACGAACAGGTCGGCGGTGAGGCGCATGACCCAGGTGATCGACAGCAGCAACAGGATCCGCGTGATCATCGCCAGGCCCAGGCCGAAGATCCGCGTGCGTTGCTGCATGTGCTTGGGCATGCGGCTGACCAGGATCGAAATCATGATGATGTTATCGATGCCCAGAACGATTTCCAGGGCGGTCAGGGTAAAGAAGGCAACCCAGATTTCGGGGTTGGTCAGCCAATCCATGTGTATTCCTTTGAGCGAGTGTTAAACCATGACGCCAGCAAGCAGCTGGCGTCATGGTGAGTGAATGCCGTTACAACGTGCTGAACAGCGGGAACGTCCCCAGCAGCAAGGCGGCCACCAGTATGCACAGGCAGACCAGCACTGCCCACTTCAGGGTGAAACGCTGGTGGTCACCGAACTCGATACCGGCCAGCGCCACCAGCAGGTACGTCGACGGCACCAGCGGGCTGAGCAAGTGGACGGGCTGACCGACGATCGAGGCACGGGCCATTTCCACTGCGGTGATGCCGTAATGGCTGGCCGCTTCGGAGAGCACCGGCAACACGCCGTAGTAGAACGCGTCGTTCGACATGAAGAATGTGAACGGCATGCTCACCAGCGCCGTGATCACCGCCAGGTACGGGCCGAGGAAATCCGGAATCACTGCCAGCAGACTTTTCGACATGGCGTCGACCATGCCGGTTCCGGACAGGATACCGGTGAAGATACCCGCAGCGAAAATCAGACTGACCACCGACAGCACGCTGCCGGCATGGGCCGCAACGCGGTCCTTCTGCATTTGCAGGCATGGGTAGTTGACGATCATCGCGATACTGAACGCCACCATGAACAACACCGGCAGCGGCAGCAGGCCGGCGATCAGGGTGCACATCAGCGCCAGGGTCAGCAGGCCGTTGAACCAGATCAGCTTCGGACGGCGGGCATCGGGGAACTGCGACACGCTGATTTCACTGTGATCAATCTCGTCGCCGATCAGGTGCAGCTCACCCAGACGCGCACGCTCACGTTTGCCGTAGAAGTAGGCAATGATCAGGATCGCCACCACACCGGCGGCCATGGCCGGGATCATCGGTACGAAGATGTCCGACGGGTCGACATGCAGCGCACTGGCGGCACGGGCGGTCGGGCCGCCCCACGGGGTCATGTTCATCACGCCACCGGCGAGGATGATCAGACCGGCCATGATCCGCGGGCTCATGCCGATGCGGCTGTACAGCGGCAGCATGGCGGCCACGCAGATCATGTAAGTGGTCGCGCCGTCTCCATCAAGGGAAACGACGAGCGCCAGCACGGCGGTACCGACCGAAACTTTCAGCGGGTCGCCCTTGACCAGTTTGAGGATCTTGCGCACGGCCGGGTCGAACAGGCCGGAGTCGATCATCAGGGCGAAGTACAGAATGGCGAACATCAGCATCACGCCGGTCGGCGCAAGCTTGGTAATGCCTTCGAGCATCATCGGGCCGATCTTCGGCGCGAAACCACCGAACAGGGCGAACAGGATCGGGATGATGATCAGGGCGATCAGCGCAGACAGGCGCTTGGTCATGATCAGGAACATGAACGTGATGACCATGGCGAAGCCAAGGAAAGTCAGCATGGGATTACTCCAGGCGTAGCGCGGCTAATTGAGTGAGCGGATCGGAAGGGATCAGCGCAGAACGGGAAGCACGAGACGTACGGGCGGAGTTTCAGCGAGAAGGCGGGCTACAGAGGACATCAGAATCACCATTGTTGTTGTTAATTGGGCCTGACATGCGAGCGATCACACGCGTTGGCCAACCGGTCTGTTGCCGGTAGTGGCGGCGATCCTAATCGGGCAACCTTTCAGCTACCTTTCGCTGACGAAAGCTTCAGGCGAATGGCCAACCGGCTGTCGGATGCGGCTAGAGTCAATCATTTCGGGGACGGGAGGGCACGGACATGGAAGAAGTGCACAGTGGTGGCTGCCACTGCGGACAGATTCGCTATCAGTTCAGCGGGCCGTTGCACGACATTGCCCACTGCCACTGCTCGATCTGCCGCAAAGTCAGCGGTGGGATTGTCACCACGTGGATTACCGTGGCGGCGGCCAGCTTCCAGTGGCTGAGCGGCACGCCATCGCGCTATGACTCGTCGAGCAGTTGCGCGCGGTATTTCTGTTCGCACTGTGGCGCGCAACTGGCGCTGGCGACATTGCTCAGCCCTGAGAGCATTGATGTGACCATCGCCACGCTGGATCACCCGGAGCGGGCGCCGGCCGAGCGGCATATCTGGACCGACAGCCAATTGCCCTGGCTGCATCTGGACGAGCATCTGCCGGGCGAGCCTGAAGAAACGCTTTGATCAGAAAATAGACAGATCCAGCGGACGTATCGCGCCCATCCAGATCGCATGCTCGGTGTGATCGAGCAAGTCATCGCCAGTGTCGGGGTGCAAAAACACCACCAGCCCCTTGCGATTGAGCGCCAGCCACGGCAACACCTCACCGATCAGCTCCGGGCCGAAAGCCAACTGGCAGCTCCAGTCTGGATGCGGGCCGACCGGGCGCTCATGGACGCGCCCCATCTTCAGAGGAAACAACTGCGCCGCCTGTTCACACAAAGCGCGCGCCTGATCAATTGAGTCAGCGTCGAAATAGACGTGGGCGTGATAGCCATTGATTGCGTGCATCTGAAAGCCTCTGAATCGGTTCGAACCCTCGGCGCAGGCTGCGTGTCACACGCCATACGAGGGACAACAAAAAGGAATCAGCCATGAAAAATGCCGAAACCCCGACGGTGAAAGTGGTGCTCTATGGTGCCATGGCCAGCCTGGGCGGTGCGTTGATGGCTGAATTGCTGCGACGGCAGCACGAAGTCATCGCGATTCTCGACGATTTGAACGTACTCGCACCACGTCCGGGCCTGCGCACCAAAAGCGGCGATCTGTTCGATGCCGAGCGGGTCAAGCAGAGCGTAGCGGGCAGCTCGGCAGTGATCTGCTTGTTGGACGCACCGGGTCTGCCGTTCAACAGCGACCATGTGGAAAGGTCCGTGGTGCTCGGCCCGGTGGAACAGGTTTTAGCGGTCGATGCGCTAGTCGACGGCTTGCAAGCGGCCAACGTGTCACGGTTGTTTCTGGTGGGGAATTTTGCCGTGCTCGACGAGCCAGATCTGGACGACGGGCTGCAACGCCACGCCGCCGAAGAAATCCGCGAAGCCCTGCAAAGCAGCCCATTGCAGTGGACACTGGTGAATGCGCCGCACGGGGTGGCGGGGCTGACCATTGAGCATTTCAGTCAGGTGGGCGGCAATCTTGAGCCGGGGCTGGCGGAGCCGCTGGAACGGCTGAACCGGGTCGCGGTGGGGATTGCCGATGAGCTGCGGCTGAACCTGCATGTGGGGCAGCATGTGAATTTTGTCGCGACGTCGGGTACGTAAAAGATCGCAGCCTGCGGCAGCTCCTACAGGGAGTTGTTTTTGATGTTCAAACCGCAATCGACGGCAATGCCACTCCGGCGAGGGACTCGGCACTGCTCGCCTGCTCGGCCATCAACCAGTCGACAAACTGTTGAATCAACGCCCCCCGGCGTTTGCGTTGCGGCAACACCACGTAATAACCCAGGCGCGACAACGTGGTCTCGGCGACAGGCCGACAGAGCAAGCCCTGGGTCAGCAAGTTATCCACAAGGTGCCGCCAGCCGATGGCCACACCCTGGCCGCCAATCGCCGCTTGAATCAGCAGCGTGTAATTGTCGAAACGCAATTGCCCCGGCGCCGGCGGCGTGTTGATGCCCAGTTCGCGAAACAGACCGCTCCAGTCAAACCAGTTGCTGCTGTTTTCCCCGCGCAAGTGCAGCAATGGAAACTCCAGCAACGTCTGAGCAGGCAAGGGCAGGGTGCGGCCCTTGAGCAGTTGCGGGCTGCACACTGGAAACACTTCTTCGCTGAACAGCCAATGGCTCTCGCCCTGTTTAAATCGGCCGTCACCAAACAGCACCGCCACGTCGATGTCGGTGCGTAGCATGTTGTGGTTGCGCTCGCTGGTGACCAGGCTGACATCGACGTTCGGGTTGGCTTCATGAAAGCGGTGCAGGCGCGGCATCAGCCAGTAGGCGGCGAAAGCGAAATCGGTGGCGACTTGCAATACTTCATGTTGCTGTTGCGTACTGATCGCGCTCAACCCTGCGTCGATATGCTGCAAACCGAGCTTAATCTGCTCGAAAAGAATCGCCCCGCCCTCGGTCAGTTCAATGCCGCGGTATATCCGGTCAAACAACCGCGCGCCCAGCTGTTCTTCCAGACGCTTGATCTGCTGGCTGATCGCCGGCTGCGTAGTGCCCAGCTCCACCGCGGCGGCGGTAAAACTGCGATGGCGTGCAGCCGCTTCGAAGGCGCGTAACAGGTCGAGAGATAAGTTGCCGAGGGCGTCATACATAAGCTGTGCTTATCCTAGTCATTGTCCGGCGCAGGCTTTACCGGACGGGGCATGGACTCCATGCTCGATCGCAGCAATGTCGCATAAATATTCACTATGGAATGCCGCGATCACATGAAGCGCAAGAACATTCTTTTCATCATGGCCGATCAAATGGCCGCGCCAATGTTGCCAATCTACGGCCCGTCGCCAATCAAACTGCCGAATCTTTCGCGCCTCGCCGCTCAGGGCGTGGTGTTCGATGCCGCTTACTGCAACAGTCCGCTGTGCGCGCCGTCGCGTTTCACTCTGGTCAGCGGCCAGTTACCGAGCAAGATCGGCGCCTACGACAACGCCGCCGATTTCCCTGCCGATATTCCGACCTACGCCCACTACCTGCGTCGCCTCGGTTACCGCACCGCGCTGTCGGGCAAGATGCATTTCTGCGGCCCGGATCAGTTGCACGGTTATGAAGAGCGCCTGACCAGCGACATCTACCCGGCCGACTACGGCTGGGCGGTGAACTGGGACGAGCCGGACGTGCGCCCGAGCTGGTATCACAACATGTCGTCGGTGCTGCAGGCCGGGCCGTGCGTGCGCACCAACCAGCTCGACTTCGATGAAGAGGTGGTGTTCAAGGCCCAGCAATACCTGTTCGATCACATTCGCGAGGACGGCGATCAGCCGTTCTGCCTGACCGTTTCGATGACTCACCCACACGACCCGTACACGATTCCCAAGGCATTTTGGGATTTGTACGACGATAGCGACATCCCGTTGCCGACAACCCCCGATCAACACTCCCTCGATCCGCACTCACAACGCCTGCTCAAGGTCTACGACCTGTGGGACAAGCCGCTGCCTGTGGATAAGATCCGCGATGCACGGCATGCCTACTTCGGTGCTTGCAGCTATATCGACGCCAACGTTGGCAAACTTCTGCAAACCCTCGAAGAAACCGGGCTGATCGATGACACCATCATCGTGTTCTCCGGCGACCACGGTGACATGCTCGGCGAGAAAGGCCTCTGGTACAAAATGCACTGGTTCGAGATGGCTGCACGGGTGCCGCTGCTGATCAGTGCGCCGGGGCAGTTCGCTACTGGCCGGGTTAGCGCGGCAGTGTCCACCGCCGACCTGTTGCCGACCTTCGTTGAACTGGCCGGCGGCAGCCTGGAGCCGAACTTGCCGCTGGACGGCCGCTCGCTGCTGACGCACCTGCAAGGGCAGGGCGGGCACGACGAAGTGTTCGGCGAGTACATGGCAGAGGGCACGGTCAGCCCGCTGATGATGATCCGTCGCGGCGCCTACAAATTTATCTACAGTGAAAGCGACCCGTGCCTACTCTTCGACGTGCACAACGACCCGCGTGAACTCGAAGAACTCAGCCAGTCGCCGCAACATCGCCAGCTGTTCGACGATTTTATCGCCGAAGCGCGGGCCAAGTGGGACATCCCGGCGATTCACCGCGAGGTGCTCGCCAGCCAGCGTCGCCGTCGTTTTGTCGCCGATGCCCTGACCATCGGCAAGCTGAAGAGCTGGGATCACCAGCCGCTGGTGGATGCCAGTCAGCAATACATGCGCAACCACATCGACCTCGACGATCTGGAACGCAAGGCCCGTTATCCACAACCCTGCCAAAACCAATAATGTAAGGGGAAGTCCATGCGCAAGTTATCCACAGCACTGACGATTGGCCTGCTGGCTCTGGCCAGCGCCTCGGCATTTGCCGAGCAAAGCTGCGAAACGGTGAAAATGGCCGACCCGGGCTGGAGCGACATCGCCGCGACCAACGCCATCACCGGGTTTCTGCTGGACGGCATGGGCTACAAGGCCAAGGTCGACACCCTCGCGGTGCCGATCACCTTCGGCGGTTTGAAGGACGGTCAGGTGGATGTGTTCCTCGGCAACTGGATGCCGGCGCAGCAGGGCTTCTACGACAAGTTCGTCGCCACCGGTGACGTCACGCAATTGGCGAAGAATCTCGACGGCACCGAGTTCACCCTGGCCGTCCCGGATTATGTGTGGGATGCCGGTGTGCATGACTTTGCCGACCTGAACAAATACGCCGACAAGTTCGACAAGAAAATCTACGGCATCGGCTCCGGTGCGCCAGCGAACATCTCGCTGCAGGAAATCATCAAGAAAAACGACTTCGACCTCGGCCAGTGGAAGCTGATCGAATCCAGCGAACAGGCGATGCTCGCCGAAGTCTCGCGGGCAGTGAAGAAACAGAAATTCGTCACCTTCCTCGGCTGGACCCCACACCCGATGAACGTGCAGCTGAAGATGCATTACCTCAAGGGCGGCGAGAAGTATTTCGGCGACACCGGCAGCGTCTACACCCTGACCCGCAAAGGCTACGCCGAGGCCTGCCCGAACGTGGGCAAGTTGCTGACCAACCTGACGTTCACTCAGGACATGGAGAACAGCATCATGGCTGAGGTGGTGAACAAGAAAGTCAGCAATGCCGAGGCGGTGAAGGCATGGATCAAAGCCAATCCGGCGGTGCTGGACAAGTGGCTGGATGGGGTGAAGACCGTGGATGGCAAGGATGCGTTGCCTGCGGTGAAGGCCAAACTCTAACGCATTCTTGTGGCGAGGGAGCTCGCTCCCGCTGGAGTGCGCAGCGCTCCCAATCGGACTGACTGGGTTTTCGCAGACAAACCGAGTGGTCTGGTTTGCGACTGCTTCGCAGTCGAGCGGGAGCAAGCTCCCTCGCCACAGTGATTGGCGCGTCCTGATAACCTTGCATAAACCCACACACCGCGAGGACCCATGGCCCTGCCAAGTCGCCATTCACTCTTTCCCTTCCTGACCTGGCTGCCCCGGCAAACCCGCGCCAGCGTCGGCCGGGATCTGGTCGTTGGCCTGAGCGGTGCGATTCTCGCGTTGCCGCAGTCGATCGCCTACGCACTGATCGCCGGCCTGCCACCTGAATACGGCCTCTATGCGGCGATCATCCCGGTGCTGATCGCCTGCCTGTGGGGGTCGTCGTGGCATCTGATCTGCGGCCCGACTGCAGCAATTTCGATTGTGCTCTACGCCAGCGTCAGTCCTTTGGCCGTTCCCGCATCCCAGGACTACATCACGCTGATCCTGCTGCTGAGCTTCCTGGCGGGGATTTTCCAGTGGCTGCTCGGCCTGCTGCGCTTCGGTGCACTGGTGAATTTCGTCTCGCACTCGGTGGTGCTCGGCTTCACCCTCGGCGCGGCGGTGGTGATTGCCATCGGCCAGTTGCCGAATCTGCTGGGGCTGGATCTGCCGGCGAAAGCCACGGCGCTGGCCAGTCTGATGGACCTGCTGCAACAGCTGCGGGCTGTGGATAACCCATCACTGGTGTTGGGTGTGGCCACGGTGCTGGTCGGTTTTGTCCTCAGACAACTGCTGCCGCGCTGGCCGACTCTGTTGATAACGCTGGTGCTGGGCAGCGCAGTGGTGTGGTTATGGCCGGCGATGTTCGGCCACGTGCATCTGGTCAGCGCCTTTGTCGGACGCCTGCCACCGTTCAGTGCGCTGCCGCTGGATCTCGATCTGGTGCTGCGCTTGCTGCCGAGCGCGGTGGCGGTAGGCATGCTCGGTCTGGTCACTAGCCTGTCGATTGCCCGTTCGATTGCTGCACGTTCGCAGCAGTTGCTTGATGCCAACCAGGAAGTCCGCGCACAGGGCTTGTCGAATATTGTCGGGGCGTTCTTTTCCGGATCGCTCTCCGCCGGTTCGTTCACCCGCTCAGGCCTGAGTTACGAGGCGGGCGCCTGTTCGCCGCTGGCCGGGGTGTTTTCGGCGATCTGGGTCGCGCTGTTCGCGATTTTCGGCGCCGGGCTGATTTCACACATTCCGATTCCGGCGATGGCCGGGAGCATTCTACTGATCGCCTGGGGGCTGGTGGATCATCGCGGGATTCGTTCGTTGCTGCGGGTCAGCCGGGCCGAGTTCGTGGTCATGGCGCTGACCTGCCTCGCCACGCTGCTACTGGAACTGCAGACCGCGATCTATGCCGGGGTGCTGGCGTCGCTGTTCTTCTACCTCAAGCGCACTTCGCAACCGCGAGTGCAGCATTCGCGCGAAGGTGAGGAGGACGTGCTGCGGGTCGGCGGCTCGATCTTCTTCGGCGCCAGCCATTACCTGCAAGTGCGCCTGCAACGGCTGCACGGTACGCGGGTGGTGATCGAGGCGCAGCAGATCAACTTCATCGATTATTCGGGGGTGGAGATGCTGCATCAGGAGGCGCGGCGCCTGCTGCGTCAGGATCGCAGCCTGACCCTGCGCCGGGCGCGGCCGCAGGTGGTGGAGGAGTTGCGGAAGCTCGAAGGGCCGGAAAAGTGTCCAATCCGGTTTGAGGATTGATCCAGGATCGGCGGTGCGGCCATTCGCGAGCAAGCCCGCTCCCACATTTGATCGCATTCCAATGTGGGAGCGGGCTTGCTCGCGAAGCTTTTAAAGGGCCAACTGGCGGCGTAGTTCCGCCAGTACCGGCGCCGTATCCGGACGCACCCCGCGCCACAGGAAAAACGCCTCGGCCGCCTGTTCAGCCAGCATCCCCAGACCATCCATCGATACCGCCGCGCCATGCTCGCTGGCCCAACGGCAGAATGCGGTCGGCTCTTTGCCGTACATCATGTCGTAGCACAGGGTCTGGCCCGGCTCGATCAGGCTCGCGGCAATCGGCGGCACGTCGCCGGTGAGGCTGGCGGAAGTGGCGTTGATGATCACGTCCACCGGCTCCTGCAACCAGTCGAAACCACTGGCCGACACCGGCCCCAGATCACAGAACAGCTCGGCCAGCAGCTCGGCCTTGTCCACCGTGCGGTTGGCGATAATCACCGACGCCGGCTTCTCCGCCAGCAACGGCTCCAGCGCACCACGCACCGCGCCACCAGCGCCGAGCAGCAGAATGCGTTTGCCGGTCAGGCTGAAACCGGCATTCACCGTCAGGTCGCGCACCAGACCGGCGCCGTCGGTGTTGTCGCCGAGCAGCGAACCGTCGACCAGTTTGCTCAAGGTGTTCACCGCACCAGCGCGCTGCGCGCGAGCGGTCAGGCTGTTCGCCAGGCGATAGGCCTCTTCCTTGAACGGCACCGTGACGTTGGCGCCGCGACCGTCCTGGAAGAACGCCATGGCGCAGGCACTGAAGTCGTCAAGCGGCGCCAGCAGGGTGCTGTAGTCGAGGCGCTGACCGGTCTGCTCGGCGAACAGTTTGTGAATCATCGGCGACTTGCTGTGGCCGATCGGGTTACCGAAAACGACGTAACGATCCATCAGCAGTCCTCAGGCCTCGGCCAGCCAGTCGCGGTCTTGCAGGAAGTAGTCGGTCAGGCGCGCTTCTTCGCTGCCGGGTTCGGCCTTGAAGTCATAGGCCCAGCGCACTTGCGGCGGCAACGACATGAGGATCGACTCGGTACGCCCGCCCGATTGCAGGCCGAACAGGGTGCCTCGGTCGTAGACCAGGTTGAACTCGACGTAGCGGCCACGGCGGAATTCCTGGAATTCACGCTGTTTCGCAGTGAACACATCATTCTTGCGGCGCTGCACGATGGGCAGGTAAGCGTCGATGTAGGCATCACCGATGGCGCGCATGAAGGCGAAACTGGTGTCGAAGTCCCACTCGTTCAGGTCATCGAAAAACAGACCACCGATGCCACGCGGTTCATGGCGATGCTTGATGTGGAAATAGGTGTCGCACCAGGCCTTGTAACGCGGATAGACGTCCGCACCGAACGGCGCGCAGGCCTGCTCGGCGACGCGGTGCCAGTGGATGCAGTCTTCTTCATTGCCGTAATAGGGGGTCAGGTCGAAGCCGCCGCCGAACCACCAGACCGGCTCTTCACCTTCCTTCTCGGCGATGAAAAAGCGCACGTTGGCGTGGGACGTCGGCACATGCGGGTTGTGCGGGTGAATCACCAGCGACACGCCGAGGGCTTCGAAACCGCGACCGGCCAGTTCCGGGCGATGGGCGCTGGCCGACGGCGGCAGCCCGCTGCCGAACACGTGGGAAAAGTTGACGCCGCCCTTTTCGATCACCGTACCGTTTTCGATCACGCGGGTACGACCGCCACCACCGGCAGGCCGGGTCCAGGCGTCTTCGACGAAACGCGTGCCGCCGTCCTCGGTTTCCAGCGCGGCACAGATGCGGTCTTGCAAATCGAGCAGATAGGCCTTTACGGCGTCGGTGCGGGTCGTCATGGCTTCACCTTGAATCGGGCATAACTACGCGGGCGCCCCGCAGGCAGGGGGCGGCGCAAATGGGCGCGTAGCATAACACCGCAAACCTGCGCGCCGCAGTTGACGAAGATCAAGCAGGGGAGTTGGATAGGGGGCTTACAAACGACCCAAGGAGAGCAGGCAGATGGCAAAGCGTATCCAGTTCCGCGCCCACGGCGGTCCCGAAGTGCTCGAGTTTGTTGACTACGAACCCGCCGCGCCCGGCCCGAATCAGGTGCGGGTGGCGAACAAGGCGATCGGCCTGAACTTCATCGATACCTATTTCCGCAGCGGTCTGTATGCCCCGCCAGCCTTGCCGTCCGGGCTCGGCGCAGAAGGCGCCGGCATCGTCGATGCGGTGGGCAGCGACGTCACCCGGTTCAAGGTCGGTGATCGCGTGGCATATGGCAGCGGCCCGCTGGGTGCCTACAGCCAGTTGCACACCCTGCCCGAAGCCAATCTGGTGAAGCTGCCGGACGAAATCAGCTTCGAGACCGCAGCCGGGGTCATGCTCAAGGGCCTCACCGTGCAGTACCTGCTGCGCCAGACCTATGAACTCAAGGGTGGCGAAACCATTCTGTTCCACGCCGCTGCCGGGGGTGTCGGTTCATTGGCCTGCCAATGGGCCAAGGCACTGGGCGTCAAGCTGATCGGCACGGTCAGCTCGAAGGAAAAAGCCGAACTGGCCAAAGCCAACGGCGCTTGGGCAACCATCGATTACAGCCACGAAAACGTGGCACAGCGGGTGCTGGAGCTGACTGACGGCAAGAAAGTCCCGGTGGTGTACGACGGCGTCGGCAAAGACACCTGGCTGACCTCGCTCGACAGTGTGTCGCCGCGTGGGCTGGTGGTGAGTTTCGGCAACGCCTCCGGTGCGGTGGACGGGGTGAATCTGGGGATTCTTTCGGCCAAGGGCTCGCTGTACGTGACCCGCCCGACCCTGGCGACCTACGCCAACAACGCCGAGAACCTGCAGCGCATGGCCGACGAGCTGTTCGAGATGATCATCAGCGGCAAGCTCAAGGTGAGCATCAGCCAGCGCTATCCACTGGCTGATGCGGCGAAGGCGCAGACCGAATTGTCGGCCCGGCGTACCACCGGCTCGACCATCCTGCTGCCCTGACAAACCTTCGACGTCTTGCCAGTCAGGGTTGCGAACCCACGGCTGGCAAGTCAGTTCGAACGCGTTCAACACCTCGGCAGATGACACTCCAACGGTTTCTGCACCACGTGGCCAACCGCCGGATCAGGCGGTTGGACCGCCGCGAGAATTTGCCGCCACTCGGCTGACAGCACCCAGTAATCGCCGCGTGCGCGCTGGTCGATATGCAGGGCATTGGAAGCGATCGGCATCAGGCCGAAGCGCTGGTAGAAGCGCAGCTGTTGCGATCTGCACAACGCGGTTACCCCGTTATAACCGCGTTTAATGGCCCACTCGGTAGCGGCCGCCAGCAGACCGTTGACCGCAATGGGCAACTGATTGGGTGTGTACGACATCAATCGACTGAATTCGACATGGCGCGACAGCGCTACTGTGGGAGAAACGTGTTGCTGCGCCAGCGATACCCACTCGAACGGTGCCGGAGTCGCTCTCAATACCGCCAACAGTTGATCGTGCCGATACAGCAGGAAATGGGTACTGCGCGACTTTATCGCCAGTCTGGTTTCGAGCATCCGCGCCCGTGAAGTCAGCATGTAATGCTGCAACCGAAGCCGAAATTGCCGATCGATAAACCGGTCGAAGTCCTGAGTATCCGCCCCTGCCTCAAGCATCACGATGCGACAACCCTCATGGTGACTCTTCAACGTTACCTGAAGCGCCTGCAGGTAATCCGTGAGTTGCAAATTGGTAGTGTCCATTCTTTCTCCGCAGACCTTAACTTATCGAAGTGTTTCGAGTGCAGGGAAAGGATGGTTGCTTTTACCGATTCCGCCACGCCAGAAAGTCTGATAATCAAGTGGGAAAAGCCAATGAATCCGGGGACTTGGCGACTTTTCCGACAGGGAAACCGGCGTCATTGCAGGATAATTCGCAGGCAGGCGTAGTCTTCCTCGCCATCAAGGCGAGGAAGACTCACGGTATAGGTTTTCGCGCAGGGTCAGTCGGGACGAATGACCTTGCCGGTTGCCAGATCGCGGATCACGCTGGGGTTCTTGCGCCCACCCAGCTGCCCGCCAAGGATCAGGTCGATCTGCCCACGGAAATACTGCTCGACGCGCAACCGCGTGCGCGCCGCCGGCCGACCCTGCGGGTTGGCCGAGGTGGAAATCAGCGGCCCGACCATCGAGCACAGATCCCGCACCTGCGGGTGATCGCTGACCCGCAGCGCCACCGTGTCATGCACGCCCGTCACCCATTCCGGCAACAGGTTCTGATGCGGCACCAGCCAGGTGTTCGGCCCCGGCCAGGTGCTGGCCATGCGGTCGAGCCACTCTTGCGGGAAGTCTTCGAACAGGAAGTCGAACTGGCGGATGTTGTCGGCGACCAGGATCAGGCCCTTGTCCACCGAACGGTTCTTGATCGCCAGCAGACGATCCACTGCCTCTTCGTTCCACGGGTCGCAACCCAGCCCCCAGACGGCTTCGGTTGGATAGGCAATCACCGCCCCGGCGCGAATCTCTCGTGCGGCTTGTTGCACACGCCAACTGTTGACCATGAAAAAACTCTCCGAAAACAGGTTTTGCGCAGTTTACCGATCTTCCCTGTAAAACCTAGCGTGTCCTCGCCAGCCAGCGACCGTTTTCACACACTGCGCGGCCGTCCATTTCCAGCTCGGTGAGCGCCGCGAGGACTTTGGGCAACGCCCAGCCGCTGCTTTCGACCAAGGCTTCGCTGGTGTGCGGCGCGGCGTGCAGCAGATCAAGCAAGGGATGCGCGGAATCCGGCGGGTCTGTGGATAACGGCAAATGCTGCCAGCCGCGCAGGGCTTCGAGAATGTGTTCGATGGTTTCCACCAGCACCGCGCCGTCGCGGATCAACTGATGGCAACCGCGTGCGCCGGGGTGATGGATCGAGCCGGGAATCGCATACACCTCGCGGCCCTGTTCCGCCGCCAGCCGAGCGGTGATCAGTGAACCGCTGGCGACACTCGCCTCGACCACCAGCACACCGAGAGACAAACCGCTGATGATCCGGTTGCGCCTGGGGAAGTTGCTCGCCGTCGGGCCGGCGTCCAGTGGAAACTCCGAAAGCACGGCGCTGCCCGAGGCAATCATCGCGTCGGCGAGTCGGCGATTGCGCTGTGGATAAAACTTTTCCAGGCCGGTGCCGAGTACGCCGACGGTTTGCCCGCCGACGTCCAGAGCCGCTTGATGCGCAGCCGCATCGATACCCAGCGCCAAGCCACTGGTGATGACGAAACCGGCCCCGGCGAGGCTGCGGGAGAACGCTGCGGCGGTGTCCATTCCCGGACGTGAAGCACTGCGACTGCCGACCATCGCCAGTTGCGGTTTTTCCAGAATCAGCGGATCACCGGCGACGAACAACAGCGGTGGCGGGTCAGGGATCTGCGCCAGCAGCGCCGGATAATCCGCCTGGTCCAACATCAATAGATGCTGGCCGGGCCGCTCTAGCCAGCGCAATGCATGGCTGGCGCCGTCGCGCACTTCAGGGTTGCGCCGGGCCTCGGCCGACGCCGTCGGCAACCCCAGCGCACGCCAGGCACTGGCCGGCGCGCTCAGGGCTTTTGACGCCGAGCCGAAGGCTTCAAGCAGTTTGGCAAAACGTTTCGGGCCGATTTCCGGCAAGCGGTGCAGGCGCAAACGCGCTTCCAGTTCCGCAGGGGAAACCGGCGTACAGGCAGACAGCATCGTGGATCATCCTTGATCGTTATAAGTCCCGAACCATTCGGAACAAGCTGTGGATAACTCTGTTGGTAACTTGTTAAGCCTGCTAAGGATTTCGCACCTTGTCGAGCACCGCCAGCGAGCGCGATGCGTTGAGTACGAGGCCGTAACTGAGCTTGTCGTAGGTGCGGAACACCATCAGCAGACCGGCCCGTTCATCGGGAATTTTGAGCGGCTGGCCGGTGACCCGGTCGCGCACGGTTTCCCCGGTTTTCATCACCACCAGCACATTGCCTTCGGCCAGACCGTCGCGCTTGCCTTTGTTCAGGGTGACCACGTCCATCACGCCGATCTGCGTGACGCCGCGCGGCACGTCGATGATCAGGCCGTTGATGTCGGTGCTCGGGGCGCTGGGCATAAAGGTGGAATTGATCGAGCGCTCTTCGCCGCTGAACAGACGATCGCCCAGACGTACTTCCTGGGTGGTGCGTTGCAGGGCGAGGGTGGCGACGTCGCCTTCGGTGGCGACGATTTCACCGCCACCGATATCGTCGGCGTTGATCCCGAGAAACTCCTTGGTCTGCGGGTCGGTGTAGACCTTGCCCTGGCGGAAGATGCCGTACACCGGTTGATTCGGATCGAAGTGGCCCCGGGCGAAGATCCGGTCGCCAGTGCCACTCAACACGCGCTCGGCATCGCCGGCGACGATATAAGGCGCCTTGTCGAAGTCCTCGACCTTGTCGACGATGCGGTTGCTCAGCAGGAAACTGTTGATTGATTTCAGCGGAATGCTCGGAATCGCCTCGGCCACCGGGCTGGTGCGAATGCGCGGCGACAGCTTGATGGTGCCCCGTGACTCGCCGCGATTGAGGGTCAGCTGCGGCTGGCCGTTGACGAAACTGAGCGTCAGCGTGTCGCCGGGGTAGATCAGGTTGGGGTTTTCGATTTGCGGATTGGCCCGCCACAGCTGTGGCCATTGCCAGGGCTCGCGCAGGTATTTGCCGGAAATGTCCCAGAGGGTGTCTCCCGAAACCACCGTGTATTGCTGTGGAAAACCATCCCTGAGTTGCACTTGCCCTTGCGCAGCCGCGGCCGAAGCCAGAAGCAGCAGGGCGAGTAGTGTTTTCCTCATGCAGCGAATCCCTTTATCATGTGCGTTCGCGTGAACCGTCAGAGCCCCCGTGGCTCGCTACTGCAAATTGCATTAGCTACGCTTCACAACGGTAGCCTGCATCTTCGGACCTGCCAGGCCATCGACCCGACTTTACTCAATACGTGCAGCAATCAGCCTATGGCCATTTTAAACATCCTCGAATTTCCGGACCCGCGTCTGCGTACTATCGCCAAGCCTGTGGCAGTAGTGGACGACGAAGTGCGTCAGTTGGTCGATGACATGTTTGAAACAATGTATGAAGCGCCGGGCATCGGCCTCGCCGCGACCCAGGTCAACGTGCACAAACGTATCGTCGTGATGGACCTTTCCGAAGACCGCACCGAACCCCGGGTGTTCATCAACCCCGAGTTCGAATCGCTGACTGACGAGATGGATCAGTACCAGGAAGGCTGCCTGTCGGTGCCGGGTTTCTACGAAAACGTCGACCGCCCGCAGAAGGTCAAAATCAAGGCGCTGGACCGCGATGGCCAGCCTTACGAACTGATCGCCGAAGGTCTGCTCGCGGTGTGCATCCAGCACGAATGCGACCATCTCAACGGCAAGTTGTTCGTCGATTACCTGTCCACGCTCAAACGCGACCGGATCAAGAAGAAACTGGAAAAGCTGCATCGCCAGAACGCTTGATGCCCTCCTTCAAAGGCTTGCTGCGGCAAGCCTTTTTCTTTTTATGAGACGCCCTTCATGACTGAGCCACTGCGCATCGTTTTTGCCGGTACCCCGGAATTTGCCGCCGAACACCTCAAGGCCCTGCTGAACAGCCCTTACGAGATCGTTGCGGTCTACACCCAACCGGATCGTCCGGCCGGTCGCGGGCAAAAACTGATGCCGAGCCCGGTCAAACAGTTGGCCCTGGAAAATAATATCCAGGTGTTGCAGCCGCCGACCCTGCGCAACGCCGATGCTCAGGCTGAACTCGCCGCGCTGAAACCGGACTTGCTGGTGGTGGTCGCCTACGGCCTGATCCTGCCGCAAGCGGTGTTGGATATTCCGCGTCTGGGCTGCATCAACAGCCACGCCTCGCTGCTGCCACGCTGGCGCGGTGCGGCGCCGATCCAGCGCGCCGTGGAACACGGTGATGCCGAAAGCGGCGTGACTGTGATGCGCATGGAAGCCGGCCTCGACACCGGGCCAATGCTGCTCAAGGTCGTGACCCCGATCAGCGCCGATGACACCGGTGGCACGCTGCACGACCGCCTCGCCGAAATGGGCCCGCCCGCCGTGGTCCAGGCAATTGCCGGTCTGGCCGCCGGAACCCTCGAAGGCGAAGTGCAGAACGACGAGCTCGCCACCTACGCCCACAAACTGAACAAGGACGAAGCGCGTCTCGACTGGAGCCGTCCCGCGGTTGAACTGGAGCGTCTGGTACGCGCCTTCAATCCATGGCCGATTACCCACAGCACCCTCAACGGTGAAGCGCTGAAAGTGCTGGCCGCGACCCTGGCTGACGGCAAAGGCGCACCGGGTGAAATCCTCAGCGCCAGCAAGGACGGCCTGATCGTGGCCTGCGGTGAGCAGGCGTTGTGCCTGACCCGTCTGCAACTGCCCGGCGGCAAGGCGCTGAACTTCAGCGACCTGTTCAACAGCCGCCGCGAGAAATTCGCCGTCGGCACCGTGCTCGGCGCCGTGGTGGACGCGCAATGAACCCGCGTCTGGCCGCCGCCAAGGCACTCGCCGCCGTGCTCAGTGGCAAGGCGTCGTTGAACAGCTCCCTGCCAACGCAACTGGACAAGGTCGAGGACCGTGATCGCGGTTTCACCCAGGATCTGGCGTTCGGCACCGCGCGCTGGCAGCCACGGCTGTCGGCACTGGCGGAAAAACTTTTGCAGAAGCCGTTCAAGGCTGCCGACGCCGATGTCGAGGCGCTGCTGCTGGTCGGTCTCTATCAACTGCTCTACACCCGCGTGCCGCCGCACGCGGCCATCGGCGAAACCGTCGGTTGCGCCGACAAGCTGAAAAAGCCGTGGGCCAAGGGTTTGCTCAACGCCGTGCTGCGCAATGCCCAGCGCGAAAGCGAGACGATTTTCGCCGAGCTGGAGCGCGATCCGGTGGTACGCACCGCCCACCCGCGCTGGCTGCAAAAATCCCTGAAAGCCTTCTGGCCGGAGCAATGGGAAGCGATCTGCGCGGCGAATAACGCGCACCCGCCGATGATCCTGCGGGTCAACCGCCGCTATCACAGCCGCGACGCCTACCTCGGCTTGCTCAGCGAGGCCGGCATCGCCGCCACGCCGTGCGTTTACAGCCGCGACGGCATCGTCCTCGACGCCGCCGCCGATGTGCGCAGCCTGCCGGGTTTTGCCGAAGGCTGGATCAGCGTGCAGGACGAAGCCGCGCAACTGGCCGCCGATCTGCTCGATCTGGCCCCGGGCCAACGGGTGCTCGATGCGTGTTGCGCGCCGGGCGGCAAGACCTGCCACATCCTCGAAGCCGAACCGGCGCTGGCCGGTGTGGTGGCGGTGGATCTGGAAGCCAAGCGTCTGGTGCGGGTGAAGGAAAACCTTGAGCGGCTGGGGCTGAGCGCCGAACTGATCGCTGCCGACGGTCGCGATACCGCCGCGTGGTGGGACGGCAAGCCGTTCCAGCGCATCCTGCTCGACGCGCCATGCTCGGCCACCGGCGTGATCCGCCGCCACCCGGACATCAAGCTGACCCGTCAGCCGGACGACATCGTTGCCCTCGCGCAACTGCAAGGCGAACTGCTCGACGCCCTGTGGAAAACCCTCGAAGTCGGCGGCATCCTGCTCTACGCCACTTGCTCGACCTTGCCGACCGAGAACACCGAAGTCATCGCCGCGTTCCTTGAGCGCACGCCCGGTGCCCGCGAACTCGACCTGGCCACCACGGCCGGGATCAAACAGCCCCATGGTCGCCAATTGCTGGCCCAGCAGGGAGGGCATGACGGGTTCTACTACGCCAAGCTGATCAAGATCGCTGCCGCGCGCGGCTAAACGGATTCAACGGAGTGACTGGATGAAAATCATCATCCTCGGTGCGGGACAGGTCGGCGGTTCGCTGGCTGAACACCTGGCGAGCGAAGCCAACGACATCACCGTGGTCGACACCGATGGCGAACGCCTGCGCGACCTCGGCGACCGTCTCGACATCCGCACCATTCAGGGCCGCGGCTCGCTGCCGTCGGTGCTGCGTCAGGCCGGCGCCGACGATGCCGATATGCTGGTGGCGGTGACCAACAGCGACGAGACCAACATGGTCGCCTGCCAGGTCGCGCACACCCTGTTCCACACCCCGACCAAAATCGCCCGGGTGCGCGAAGCGTCTTATCTGAACCGCGAAGAACAGCTGTTCCAGAACGAAGCGATTCCGGTCGACGTGCTGATCAGCCCCGAGCAGGTGGTGACCAACTACATCAAGCGTCTGATCCAGCATCCGGGCGCGCTGCAAGTGATCGACTTCGCCGAAGGCCAGGCGCAACTGGTGGCGGTGCGCGCCTATTACGGCGGGCCGCTGGTGGGTCAGCAATTGCGCCAGTTGCGCGAGCACATGCCGAATGTCGAGACGCGTGTCGCGGCGATTTTCCGCCGCGACCGGCCGATCCTGCCGCAAGGCGATACGGTGATTGAGGCCGATGACGAAGTCTTCTTCATCGCCGCCCGTGAGAATATTCGCGCGGTGATGAGCGAAATGCGCCGTCTCGACGAAACCTACAAGCGCATCGTGATTGCCGGTGGCGGGCAGATCGGCGAGCGTCTGGCCGAGGCCATCGAAAGCCGCTACCAGGTGAAGATTATCGAGATGAACCCGGCGCGCTGCCGCTATCTCTCCGACACCCTCGACAGCACCGTGGTGCTGCAGGGCAGCGCCTCGGACCGTGATCTGCTGCTGGAAGAGAACATCGCCGACGCCGACATCTTCCTCGCCCTGACCAACGATGACGAAGCCAACATCATGTCGTCCCTGTTGGCCAAACGCCTGGGCGCGAAGAAGGTGATGACGATCATCAACAACCCGGCTTACGTCGACCTGATCCAGGGCGGCGACATCGACATCGCCATCAGCCCGCAACTGGCGACCATCGGCACCTTGCTGGCCCACGTACGCCGTGGCGATATCGTCAGCGTGCACTCATTGCGCCGGGGCGCGGCGGAGGCCATCGAGGCGATTGCCCACGGCGATGCGAAGTCGAGCAAGGTCATCGGCCGGCCGATCGAAAAAATCGGCCTGCCGCCGGGCAGCACGATTGGCGCGATCATCCGCAACGAAGAAGTGATCATCGCCCACGACGATACGGTGATCGAAACCGGCGACCATGTGATTCTGTTCCTTGTGGATAAAAAGCATATTCGCGATGTGGAGAAGCTGTTTCATGTGGGTTTGAGCTTCTTCTGAGTTTTGCGCTGACGGCACTGGCCCCTTCGCGAGCAGGCTCGCTCCCACATTTGGAATGCGTTTCCCCTGTGGGAGCGAGCCTGCTCGCGAAAGCGGTGTAACTGACACCGATCAACACCTGACACTCCACAGAAAAGGAACCCACCGATGCTCGAATCCTTGGAAAAAATGCTCGCCAAGGGTGTGGATAACTCATTGCTGCGCTTTGGCCTGGGCAAGGGTTATCTGGATTTGGGAGAGAACGCCAAGGCAGCCGAGCATTTCCAGCGCTGTGTCGGTTTCGATCCGAAGTATTCGGCGGCGTGGAAGCTATTGGGCAAGGCGCAACTCGCACTGGGCGATCACGCCGCCGCACGTCAGGCGTGGGAACAGGGTCTGGAAGCCGCCCGCGCCCATGGCGACAAGCAGGCCGAAAAGGAAATGACGGTGTTTCTGAAGAAACTCGACCGACAGGCAATAGGCTAGAGATAACGCAGGCCGATGCCCTCGGCATCCACCGTCACCACTTCCATTCGCACCCGTGGCGCGCCGGTGGGTAAACCCTGCACCTGACCATAAACCACAGCGCCTTTGGGCAGTGAAGCCAAGCGCGGATGCTGCACATACACGCCGGTAGCCGACAGGTTGCGCGTCTGCCCGAGGCATTCGCCGAAGCTGTCGTGGGTGATCTTGATGCGGAAGGATTTGCGCTGTTCGGACATCTTGTTGCGCCCTTTGATGAACGGTTGTGGATAACTGAAGGAGCACGATCAAAAGATCGCAGCCTGCGGCAGCTCTTACAGTTTATCCACAGAGTGTGCCAACTTGTTCAGTACCAGCGCGCTTCGCCCGGCGGACGTTTCTTGAAGCGCTTCATGCTCCACATGTACTGGCTCGGATACGCCGCGACATAACGCTCGACCACTTTGCTCATAGCCGCGCAGGACTCCTCGGTATCGGTGCTGTACATGGCTTCTGGCGCCGCTTCGAGGATCACTTTGTAGCCCGAACCGTCCGGCAGGCGCAGAGCGTGGAGGAACACCCCGACCGCTTTGCCGCCGGCGAGCATGTTCGGCACGAATTTGCTGGTCAGCGCCTGGGTGGCGAAGAACGGCACGAAGATCCCCGCGGATTCGGCCGGTTCCGGGTCAGCCGGAATGCCCACTGCACCACCTTTGCGCACTTCCTTGATGACGCTGAGGATGCCTTCCTTGGTGGAGGCAGCGACTTTATTGCCCAGTTGCACGCGTTGCTTGCGCAGCAATTCATCCACAGCCTTGAGCTTTGGCGGGCGGTAGAAAATGATCGGTTTGCACTGGCTGCAATAGAAGTGGTTCAGCACTTCCCAGTTGCCCAGGTGGCTGGTGATGCCGACCACGCCTTTGCCCGAGGCCAGCGCATCCTTGAGGATGTCGAGGCCTTCGACTTCGCGCACCAGATCGATGGAACGCTGGGCCGGCCAGATCCAGGCGCAGGCACTTTCGGTCAGGGACTTGCCGATGTCTTTGAGGCTCTGGCCGACCAGGCGCTCGCGCTCGGCTGGGTCCATCTGTGGAAAACATTTGGAAAGGTTGATCCGCACCACGTCGCGGGAACGGTTGGGGGTTTTCCACATGATCCAGCCGATCGCCGAACCCACGGCCTGCACGGCCCGCCATGGCAGCAGGGCAAACAGCCGCAGAGCGCCTACCAGCAAGGCGCCTTTAAACTTTTCCACAGGTCACTCCTGATTTTGTGCTGTGCGCGAGGCGGCCATTCTAACCGCCGTTGACCAGCTGCGCGTAGCGGTCGCAGTCCTGAGTGTGATCCATGACCATGCCCGAAGCCTGCATCAGTGCGTAGCAAATGGTTGGGCCAACGAAGGTGAAGCCGGCCTTTTTCAGGGCTTTGCTCATCGCCAGCGCTTCGGGGGTGATCGCCGGGACTTCGCTGCGATCCTTGAAATGATTGATGATCGGTCGATCGCCGACGAACGACCAGAGGAAGGCCACCGGATCCTCCAGCGCCAGCCAGGCCTGGGCATTGCGTCGGGCGGCATTGAGTTTGAGGCGGTTGCGGATGATCCCCGGATCGAGCATCAGTTCATCGATTTCGGCGTCGCTCATCTGTGCCACACGCTGCACGTCGAAGCCGTACAACACCTCGCGGTAGCGCTCGCGTTTACGCAGCACGGTGATCCACGACAGCCCGGCCTGGAACCCTTCGAGCAAAAGCAACTCGAACAAACCCTGCGCATCGCGTAGCGGCGTGCCCCACTCCTGATCGTGATAAGCCATGTACAGCGGATCTTCGGTACACCAAAAGCAGCGTGGCATAAGGCTCCAGGGGGTGGAGGTGCGACTGAATCGGGTATACTCCCGCTCTTTAAATCGCAGCCCAAGAAACAGGTGAATTTCGTGAGCCAGCCTACGCCAGCCGTGCGTACCTTCCAAGACTTGATCCTCGCGCTCCAGCAATACTGGGCCGAGCAAGGTTGTGTGGTACTTCAGCCCTACGATATGGAAGTAGGCGCCGGCACTTTCCACACCGCGACCTTCCTGCGCGCCATCGGCCCGGAAACCTGGAACGCCGCGTACGTGCAGCCAAGCCGCCGTCCGACTGACGGCCGCTACGGGGAAAACCCGAACCGTCTGCAGCACTACTATCAGTTCCAGGTGGTTCTGAAGCCGAACCCGGACAACTTCCAGGAACTGTACCTGGGCTCGCTCAAGCATGTCGGCCTGGACCCGCTGGTCCACGACATCCGCTTCGTCGAAGACAATTGGGAATCGCCAACCCTCGGCGCCTGGGGTCTGGGCTGGGAAGTCTGGCTCAACGGCATGGAAGTGACCCAGTTCACTTATTTCCAGCAGGCCGGCGGCATCGAGTGCTACCCGGTGACCGGCGAGATCACTTACGGTCTGGAGCGTCTGGCCATGTACCTGCAGGGCGTGGACTCGGTCTACGACCTGGTCTGGGCTGACGGTCCGTTCGGCAAGGTGACCTACGGCGACGTGTTCCACCAGAACGAAGTGGAGCAGTCCACCTACAACTTCGAACACGCCAACGTCGACAAACTGTTCGAACTGTTCGACTTCTATGAAAGCGAAGCCAAGCGCCTGATCGAGCTCGACCAGCCGCTGCCGTTGCCAAGCTACGAAATGGTCCTGAAGGCCTCGCACACCTTCAACCTGCTGGACGCGCGCCGGGCGATCTCGGTGACCGCGCGTCAGCAATACATCCTGCGCGTACGCACCCTGGCGCGTTCCGTTGCACAAGCCTATCTGCTGGCTCGCGCCAAGCTGGGCTTCCCGATGGCGACCCCGGACCTGCGTGATGAAGTACTGGCCAAGCTGGAGGCTGCACAATGAGTGCGCAAGATTTTCTGGTTGAACTGGGCACCGAAGAACTGCCGCCAAAAGCCCTGAACACCCTGGCTGAAGCGTTCCTCGCCGGTATCGACAAGGGCCTGCAAGCTGCCGGCCTGAGCTACGAAAGCAAAACGGTCTATGCCGCGCCGCGCCGTCTGGCGGTGCTGATCACGGCGCTGGCGACCCAGCAACCGGATCGCAGCATCAACCTGGATGGCCCGCCACGTCAGGCCGCCTTCGACGCTGAAGGCAACCCGACTCAGGCAGCCCTGGGCTTCGCCAAGAAGTGCGGCGTCGAGCTGAGCGAAATCGACCAGAGCGGCCCGAAACTGCGTTACAGCCAGAACATCGCCGGCAAGCCAACCGCAAGCCTGCTGCCGACCATCGTCGAAGATTCGCTGAACGACCTGCCGATCCCGAAACGCATGCGTTGGGGTGCGCGCAAGGAAGAGTTCGTGCGTCCGACCCAGTGGCTGGTGATGCTGCTCGGTGACCAGGTCATCGACTGCACCATCCTCGCGCAGAAGGCTGGCCGCGACTCCCGTGGTCACCGTTTCCATCACCCGGAAAGCGTGCGCATCGGTTCGCCGTCGAGCTACCTAGCCGACCTGCGTGCCGCCTACGTGCTGGCCGATGCCAACGAGCGTCGCGAGATCATCAGCAAGCGCACCGAAGAACTGGCGACCCGTCAGGAAGGCACCGCGATCGTGCCGCCGGCGCTGCTCGATGAAGTGACCGCGCTGGTCGAATGGCCGGTGCCGCTGGTGTGCTCGTTCGAGGAACGCTTCCTCGACGTGCCGCAGGAAGCACTGATCACCACCATGCAGGACAACCAGAAGTACTTCTGCCTGCTGGATGCCGACGGCAAGTTGCTGCCACGGTTCATCACCGTCGCCAACATCGAAAGCAAAGATCCACAGCAGATCATCGCCGGTAACGAGAAAGTGGTTCGCCCACGCCTGACCGACGCCGAGTTCTTCTTCAAGCAAGACAAGAAGCAGAAACTCGAAGCCTTCAATGATCGCCTGAAGAACGTGGTGTTCCAGGAAAAACTCGGCAGCGTCTACGACAAGGCCGAGCGCGTTTCGAAACTCGCGGCCTACATCGCCGCGCGGATCGGCGGCAACGCTTCCTGGGCGGCCCGTGCCGGCCTGCTGTCGAAGTGCGACCTGGCCACCGAAATGGTCGGCGAGTTTCCGGAGATGCAAGGTGTCGCCGGTTACTACTACGCGCTCAATGACGGCGAGCCGGAAGATGTCGCGCTGGCGCTGAACGAGCAGTACATGCCACGCGGTGCCGGTGCTGAACTGCCGGCGACCTTGACCGGTGCCGCTGTCGCGATCGCCGACAAGCTCGACACCCTGGTCGGCATCTTCGGTATCGGCATGCTGCCGACCGGCAGCAAAGACCCGTATGCCCTGCGCCGTGCGGCCCTCGGCGTGCTGCGCATCCTGATCGAGAAACAACTGGATCTGGACCTGAACGACGCCGTGGCTTTCGCCGTGGCTGCGTTCGGTACCAAGGTCAAGGCTGCCGGTCTGAACGACGCGGTGCTGGAATTCATCTTCGACCGTCTGCGTGCGCGTTACGAAGACGAGGGCGTCGATGTCGCCACTTACCTGTCGGTACGTGCCCTGAAGCCGGGTTCAGCGCTGGACTTCGACCAGCGTGTGCAAGCGGTTCAGGCCTTCCGCAAACTGCCGGAAGCGGCAGCGCTGGCGGCGGTCAACAAGCGTGTATCGAACCTGTTGAGCAAGGTTGAAGGCTCGGTGCCGACCGTGGTCGAAGCCAAATACTTCGACAACGCCAACGAGTTCTCGCTGTACTCGGCGATCCAGCAAGCGGATCAGGCGGTGCAGCCAATGGCCGCAGCGCGTCAGTACAACGAATCGCTGGCGCGTCTGGCGGCATTGCGCGAGCCGGTGGATGCGTTCTTCGACGCGGTGATGGTCAATGCCGAAGACGCCAAGGTCCGGGCCAACCGCTACGCGCTGCTCGCGCGTCTGCGTGGCCTGTTCCTCGGGGTTGCCGACATTTCGCTGCTGGGTTGAGGAATTGCTGTTGAAACTGCTGATTCTCGATCGGGATGGAGTGATCAATTACGACTCCGACGCTTACATCAAGTCGGTGGAGGAGTGGATTCCACTGCCCGGCTCGATCGAGGCGATTGCGCAGTTGAGCAAGGCCGGCTGGACGGTGGCGGTCGCTACCAACCAGTCGGGCATTGCTCGCGGCTATTACGACCTTGCCACCCTCGACGCCATGCACGCGCGTCTGCGCACGCTCGTGGCAGAGCAGGGCGGTGAAGTCGGGCTGATCGTGTACTGCCCGCATGGTCCGGACGAGGGTTGCGATTGCCGCAAGCCGAAGCCGGGGATGTTGCAAACCATCGCGGCGCATTACAACGTGGCGCTGACGAATGTCTGGTTCGTCGGCGACAGCCTTGGTGACCTGGAGGCCGCCAAAGCCGTCGATTCACAGCCCGTTTTGGTAAAGACCGGGAAAGGCGAAAAAACTCTGGGCAAGACCCTTCCGGTCGGCACCCTGATTTTTGACGATCTGGCGGCGATTGCCGCAGAACTTATCCACAACTAGAGTGCTTCTGAAGTTCCTGACCAGGGATTGATCGGGAGTGCGCTTGAACAGTCGGGCATCGCCCGTAACGGTAAACGTCGCCATGTCGATACTGCAGGCCATCAGAATTTTTCTCTTTTACCTGCTGCTGGGCACTACTGCCTTGCTGTGGTGCAGCCTGAGCTTTTTTATCGCGCCCTTTCTGCCGTTCAAGGCGCGTTATCGTTTCATCAACGTGTACTGGTGCCGTTGCGCCTTGTGGTTGACCAAGGTGTTTCTCGGCATTCGTTACGAGATCAAAGGCGCGGAAAATGTGCCGGATCGGCCCTGCGTGATTCAGTCGAACCACCAGAGCACCTGGGAGACGTTCTTTCTCTCTGCTTATTTCTCGCCCTTGAGCCAGGTGCTCAAGCGTGAATTGCTCTACGTACCGTTCTTCGGTTGGGCCATGGCCATGCTGCGGCCGATCGCGATTGACCGCGACAACCCGAAAGCGGCGCTCAAACAAGTCGCGGCCAAGGGCGATGAACTGCTCAAGGACAACGTCTGGGTCTTGATCTTCCCTGAAGGCACCCGCGTTCCCCACGGCACTGTCGGCAAGTTCTCGCGCAGTGGCAGCGCGTTGGCGGTAAATGCGGCGCTTCCGGTGCTGCCGATTGCACACAATGCCGGCAAATTCTGGCCGAAAATCGGCTGGGGCAAGACGCCGGGCGTGATCACCGTGGTCATCGGTGAGCCGATGTATGCCGAAGGCACTGGTCCGCGCGCCATCGCCGAGCTGAACGACCGGGTACAGGCCTGGAACGAACAGACCCAGCGCGAAATGGGTTCGCTGCCACCAGCACCGCAGGCGCCTGCCGCGAATGATCAGGTGGCTGTCTGAGATTTTGTGGATAACCTGTGTACGGTTTTGTTGAAAAAGCCTGAATATTGTAAGTAACCGATTGATTTACTTATATATTTCTCAAGCTCATAAAACACCGTAAAAGGTGCATAAGTTTTTTTCGGAAGTAAAAAAACCGGCTGATATAGCCGGTTTTTTTGTGCCTGTTCACTCGCAGATCAGCGGTAACTGCAGCCGGAACGTGGTGCCTTGATCGACGATACTGTGGCACTCGATGTTACCGCCATGATGGTCGACTACTGCCTTGACCATCGACAGCCCCAACCCGACGCCATCAATCCCCTGCGCCGACGAAAAGCGCCGGTACTGGGTGAACAGATCCGGCAGCTCCTCGGCGGCAATGCCTTTGCCCTGATCGGTCAATTCACAGCATAGCCACTCACCCTGGCAACTGACGTTCAACTTGATCGTGGTACCGACCGGGCTGTACTTGATCGCGTTCTCCAGCAGGTTGAACAAGGCGCGGGTCAGCAGGCCCTGGTCAGCGTTGATCAGACGCTCCTGGGATTGTTCGTCCATCGTGTGCAGCAGTTTGATGCTTTTCTGCTGAGCAATGGGCAGCGCCTGATCCAGTACGTCCAGCACCAGCATCGCGAACAGACTGGGCTGGAACTGATAAGCCTCGGACTCGGCTCGCGCCAGCAGAACAAAACCGTCAGTCAGATCGAGCGCCCGGCGTACCTGGCGCTCGATCTGCTCGAACAGCGGTGAATCCGCGCCGGCTTGATGGCGATGTACATCGAGCAGGGCCAAAATCGCCGAATGCGGGGCGCGCAGATCGTGGGAAAGGAACCGCAGCAAAACCCCACGCTGTTCTTCTGCGGCGCGTTCGGCGCTCAGATCGGTGAGGCTCAGCAGCCAGCCGATGGGAGTATCGCCATCCACCGGCAGCAAAGCCGCCCGTTCCAGACGCAAACTGCGTTCCTTGTGATCGCGAAACTCCAGCAGCGTCAGGTCCGACAGCGCCGGGCGTGGTTCTGTGGACAATTCCGGATAACCGAGGCGGGCCAGTTGCTCGAGAACATAGTCACCGACCAGCGGGTCATCGAACAATACCCGGGCCTTGCGGTTTCCCAGCAGAATCTGCCCCTTGGGATCGCTGATCAGCGTCGCCACCGGCAGGTATTCCAGACCGTCGGCAATGAAACGCCGGGTATCGCGGGTGCGGCTCATGGCTTGCTCCAGTGCCATGATCTGGCCCTGCAGCTGATCAGCGCAGGTGAATTGCGCACGGCGCCGCTCGGGAAATACTTTCGGCTCGCGGTCCAGTCGGGCCAGCTCCCAGCCAAAATACGTCAGCACCACACTCAGGCGCCGCCAGTTCCAGATCAGGTAGCCGAACAACATGCCCAGCGCCGCTGGAGTCGGTGACCACCAGTGTCGAACTTCCGCCAGCCCGGCGCTAGCCAGCAGCACACAAGCCACACCGCACGATGTCACCCAGATCGCCCAGCGCGGGCGCCACAGCAGCAATCCGAGTACGCAGGCTACCAGCCCTACCGAAAGCAACGCGCTCCACATCGGTACCACGTCGTGCAGATTGATCTGCGCGCGATACGACAACAAGGCAGTCAGCGGCAACAGCACTAGACTTATCCACAACCACTCACGCACCAGCCGTCGAAACAGACGCTGGACCTGACTTGGCTCGCGGCTTTCACGCCGACGCGGGCTATTCATGACAAACAGGGCAGGGGACAGTGAATGGTTTCATGGGCCACAGGTCTGAGGATGTAGATCCGAAGAATCATAGCGGACGTCGACCGATGGTGGACTGCTTACTTTTACCGCACAGGCCGAGCCTTCAGGGTTGCCGGCCACTGCTCAAGCAACAAGGAACCCACGCGTATGCGCGTTGCGATACTGGACGATGAACCCGCCGAACTGCGTCGGGTCGAGCAAACCCTGCAGCAGATGGCTGCGGAGGGAGACCAGCCTTGGTCGTTGCACAGCTTTGAACGGGGCGAGGACCTGTTGCGCCAATTGCGGCGGGACACCTTCGACCTGCTGATCCTCGACTGGCAACTACCCGACCTGTCCGGCCTGGCGCTGCTGCGCTGGACCCGCGAACACATGGAGGCGCCGCCCGCCGCGATCATGCTGACCAGCCGCGACGGCGAAAGCGATATCGTCCAGGCGCTGAACGCCGGTGCCGACGATTACGTCAGCAAACCGTTCCGCCCCAACGAGCTGAAAGCCCGAGTCGCCGCCGTACTGCGCCGGCACAGCCAGCAACGCAGTAACGCTGCCGAAGTCCTGAGCTTCAATGACCTGACCTTCGACGATGCCGAACTGAGCGTCACCCGCGAGGGCAAGGCAGTGGTCATGACGGAGCGTGAATACCGCCTGGCGCGCTGCCTGTTCAGTAACCTGGGTCGGCCATTGTCGCGGGAGTACCTGTACGAACGCTTCTGGCCCCACGAAGAAGTGGCGTCGTCACGGCCGCTGGATACGCACATCTATCGCCTGCGCAACAAGCTGGGGCTGACGGCGGATCGGGGTTGGCAGTTGCTGACGATTTATGGGTATGGGTATCGGTTGGAGAGTGTATCTGCGACACCTGCTGACAGCATGATGCAGTCGTAAGGTGAATCGACCAGTCAAACTGGTCGATATTTGACAGCCCGCGAGCGTCAGTTGACCAAAGGTGCACGCCAGTCATCTGAACCCGTCGTGCCGCAGATTTCATGCGTCCAGATGATTTTACGATACGTGAAATGTACGTCTTCCAACTGTGTGAAGTGCGCCATATTCATATCTTGGCAATTCGGCATTCTGGAATTCACTTCCACAATAACGGCGTCTACCAATTCAATACTGAAAAAATGTTCTTGTGTACCTGAAGCGGAAGTTCGATACCAGGCAATATGACAATTGTCCAAGACTTCGCCACTGGTCAAGGCGCTGAATATCAACGGGGATGCCTTGTCGAAAACCTTGGTAACCATGAGCGGCTTATGCACCCGCTGACCGGTGGGCTGGCCGGATTGAGGGTCACGTGGAATGATTATTTGATGGCTGAAAGCTTGTATCAAAATCTGATCTTCGTGCCCTTCCTGGTAGGTATTACCCACTGAATCTGCTGTAAAAGCTCCAGCACTGATTAAACCTTGTCGATTACCATTGATCGTCAAATACGCAGGTGTTGGCATAACTAAGTTCCCTGTTTGATTCTAGACACTGACAGTGCTTCACCTGTGCCGTAGGGCAGTTAGCGAAGCGGCTGTAAGATAAATAGAACCGATCCAGATATATGTAGGAAGAGTCTCTCCTATACGAAGGGATAGTCTTAAAATTTGCAGGATTTAATCCGACAAGAAAGAACCAAAAAAAAGCCAGCGCATAGCGCTGGCTTTTTTATTCGTGCGTTAGCGATGGGACGATGGATCAGAAATCCAGGTTCGAAACCGCCAGCGCATTGCTCTCGATGAAGTCACGGCGAGGTTCGACCGCATCACCCATCAGGGTGTTGAAGATCTGGTCTGCGCCAATGGCGTCTTCGATGGTGACTTTCAGCATGCGGCGCACGCTTGGGTCCATGGTGGTTTCCCACAGCTGATCCGGGTTCATTTCACCCAGACCTTTGTAGCGCTGGATGGTGTGGCGCTTGGTGCTTTCGGCCATCAGCCAGTCGAGGGCTTCCTTGAACTCGGTGACCGCTTTCTTGCGCTCGCCACGCTGGATGTACGCGCCTTCGTCGAGCAGAGTGCTCAGTTGAGCGCCGAGGGTGACGACGGTCTTGTAGTCGTTGCTGCCGAAGAAGTCGCGGTTGAAGGTGACGTAGTTCGACAGGCCGTGGGAGATCAGCTCGACCTCTGGCAACCAAACGCCACGTTCACGATCTTCACGCAGGCTGGCCTTGTAGACCAGGCCCGACTTCTCGACGGTGCGCAGACGCACTTCGTACTGAGCCAGCCAGTCCTGCATCTTGGCGTGGTCGCCGAGCATTTCCAGGCTCACGGCCGGCAGGTAGATGAAGTGTTCGGTCAGTTCCTGCGGGTACAGGCGCGACAGACGCTTGAGGGTCTTCATCACCATGCGGAAGTCGTTCACCAGACGCTCGAGTGCTTCACCGGAAATGCCCGGGGCCTCTTCGTTCAGGTGCAGGCTCGCATCTTCCAGGGCCGACTGCGTCATGTACTCTTCCATGGCGTCGTCGTCTTTGATGTATTGCTCTTGCTTGCCTTTCTTGACCTTGTACAGCGGCGGCTGGGCGATGTAGATGTAGCCGCGCTCGATCAGCTCCGGCAACTGACGGAAGAAGAAGGTCAGCAGCAGGGTACGGATGTGCGAACCGTCGACGTCAGCATCGGTCATGATGATGATGTTGTGATAGCGCAGCTTGTCGATGTTGTACTCTTCGCGACCGATACCGCAGCCGAGTGCAGTGATCAGCGTGCCCACTTCCTGGGACGAGATCATCTTGTCGAAGCGTGCTTTCTCGACGTTGAGGATCTTGCCCTTCAGCGGCAGGATCGCTTGGGTCTTGCGGTTACGTCCCTGCTTGGCAGAGCCGCCCGCGGAGTCACCTTCCACGAGGTACAGTTCGGACAGCGCAGGATCTTTTTCCTGGCAATCAGCGAGCTTGCCCGGCAGGCCGGCGATGTCCAGCGCGCCTTTGCGGCGGGTCATCTCACGGGCCTTGCGCGCCGCTTCACGGGCACGCGCCGCGTCGATCATCTTGCCGACGACCAGCTTGGCTTCGTTCGGGTTTTCCAGCAGGAAGTCGGAGAAGTACTTGCCCATCTCCTGCTCGACCGCGGTCTTCACTTCGGAAGACACCAGCTTGTCTTTGGTCTGCGAGCTGAACTTCGGATCCGGCACTTTTACCGAGATGATCGCGGTCAGGCCTTCACGGGCATCGTCACCGGTGGTCGCGACTTTGTGCTTCTTCGCCAGACCTTCCTGCTCGATATAGTTGTTCAGGTTACGCGTCAGTGCGGAACGGAAACCCACCAGGTGAGTACCGCCGTCGCGCTGCGGAATGTTGTTGGTGAAGCACAACAGGTTCTCGTTGAAGCTGTCGTTCCATTGCAGGGCGATTTCGACGCCGATGCCGTCTTCACGCTGGATGTTGAAGTGGAACACCTGGTTGACCGCAGTCTTGTTGGTGTTCAGATATTCAACGAACGCACGCAGGCCGCCTTCGTACTTGAACAGCTCTTCCTTGCCGCTGCGCTCATCCTTGAGGACGATGCCGACACCGGAGTTGAGGAACGATAGTTCACGAATGCGCTTGGCCAGAATGTCCCAGCTGAAGTGAATGTTCTTGAAGGTTTCGCTGGAAGCCTTGAAGTGGATCTGGGTACCGGTGGTTTCGCTGTCGCCAACGATCGCCATCGGCGCCTGAGGCACGCCGTGGACGTAGGTCTGTTCCCAGATCTTGCCGCTGCGGCGTACGGTCAATACCAGCTCTTCGGACAGGGCGTTTACGACCGACACACCTACACCGTGCAGACCGCCGGATACCTTGTAGGAGTTGTCGTCGAACTTACCGCCAGCGTGGAGGACGGTCATGATGACCTCGGCGGCGGAAACGCCTTCCTCTTTGTGCACGTCTACCGGGATGCCACGGCCGTTGTCTTTGACGGTGATGGACTCATCCGGGTGGATGATGATGCTGATGTCGTCGCAGTGGCCGGCGAGGGCTTCGTCGATCGAGTTGTCGACCACCTCGAACACCATGTGGTGCAGACCGCTGCCATCGTCGGTGTCACCAATGTACATACCGGGACGTTTGCGTACGGCATCCAGGCCTTTCAGCACTTTAATGCTCGTTGAGTCGTACGTATTTTCTTCGCTCAATGCCTTCACTCCCGATGGTCGTGGGTCTGGGTGATACGGCCCTGTTCCACGTGGAACAGAGCGACTGGCGTTTCCGTCTGCCAGCCTTCCCTCAATAATTCGTGATCTACACAGGTGATGAAAACCTGGCAGCGTAAGTCTTCCAGCAAGCGGCACAGCGCGCGACGGTGGCTCTCGTCCAGCTCGGACGGCAAGTCATCCACCAGATAAATACACTGGCCGCGTCGGGCCTGGCTCACCAGATGCCCCTGGGCAATTCGCAAGGCACAAACCACCAGCTTCTGCTGACCCCGGGACAAGATGTCCGCGGCATTGTGTGCGCCCAATCTAAGACGCAAGTCAGCCCTCTGTGGTCCGGCCTGGGTATGACCCATTTGCTGGTCCCGTTGCACGGAGCCAGCCAGTACGGCACTCAATTCCCGGTCCTTGTCCCAGCCTCGGTAATAGCTGAGCGTCAAACCTTCAAGCTCAACCAGTTCGCTCAAGGTTTGTTCAAAGACTGGTTTCAAGGCTTTGATGTAAGCGCGGCGGTATTCATCGATTTCAGCGCTGGCCTGGCACAGCTCCCTGTCCCAAACCGCTTGCGAAACGGCGTCAAGTGTACCATGCCGCAGCCAGGAGTTTCTCTGGCGCAAGGCCTTCTGCAAACGCTGCCAGGTCGCCATGAAACGCGGTTCGACGTGGAACACGCCCCAATCGAGAAACTGCCGGCGAATCTTCGGCGCACCTTCGAGCAGGCGGAAGCTGTCGGGGTTGATCAGTTGCAGCGGCAGGATCTCGGCCAGTTGCGCGGCACTGCGAGCGTTCTGCCCGTCGATGCGGATCTGGAACTCGCCCTGACGGTCGCGAGATATCCCCAACGCACTGTGGCCACCCTCGGCCAATTCGACCTGACCGAACACGGTGCAGGCGAGTTGCTCGTACTGGATGACCGGCAACAGCCGCGTGCTACGAAACGAACGGGCAAGCCCCAGCAGATGAATGGCTTCCAGAACACTGGTTTTGCCGCTGCCGTTGGCGCCGTAAAGAATGTTGATGCGGGGGGAGGGGGAGAAGGTCACCGGGTGCAAATTACGCACCGCGGTGACCGAAACACGACTTAAGGACATCCAGGATCAGCTGATTACAGACGCATCGGCATGACAACATAAGCCGAGTCGTCATTGTCGGACTCTTGCACCAGCGCACTGCTGTTGGAGTCGGACAGGATCAGGCGAACCTGTTCGGTGGTCATCACGCCCAGCACGTCGAGCAGGTAGCTCACGTTGAAGCCGATTTCCAGCGAACCGCCGTTGTATTCAACGCCCACTTCTTCTTCCGCTTCTTCCTGCTCCGGGTTGTTGGCCTGGATCTTCAACTGACCATTGGCCAGTTGCAGACGGATGCCGCGGTACTTCTCGTTGGACAGGATCGCAGTACGGCTGAACGCTTCACGCAGAGCCTGACGATCGCCCAGTACCAGCTTGTCGCCACCCTTCGGCAGAACGCGCTCATAGTCCGGGAACTTGCCGTCGACCAGCTTCGAGGTGAAGGTGAATTCGCCGGTGGTGGCGCGAATGTGGTGCTGACCCAGAACGATGCTGACGTTGCCATCCGGCTCGGTGAGCAGACGCGCCAGTTCCAGAATGCCTTTGCGTGGCACGATCACCTGGTGACGATCCGGCTGACCGATATCGGCCTGCATCGAGCACATGGCCAGACGGTGACCGTCGGTTGCCACGGCGCGGATCACACCGGCCGAGACTTCCAGCAGCATGCCGTTGAGGTAGTAGCGCACGTCCTGCTGGGCCATGGCGAAGCTGGTGCGTTCGATCAGGCGACGCAGTTTGCTCTGCTCAAGGCTGCAGGTCAGCGAACCCGGGCCTTCTTCAACCGTCGGGAAATCATTGGCGGGCAGGGTCGACAGGGTGAAACGGCTACGGCCGGCCTTCACGACCAGCTTCTGCTCGTCGACCTTGATGTCGATCAGCGCGTCGTTGGGCAGGCTCTTGCAGATGTCCATCAGCTTGCGCGCAGGCACGGTGATGGAGCCGGTTTCAGCCGGCTCTTCGAGTTGCACGCGACCGACCAGCTCGACTTCCAGATCGGTACCGGTCAGCGACAGTTGCTGGCCATCGACGACCAACAGCACGTTGGACAGTACCGGCAAGGTCTGTCGGCGCTCGACGACGCCTGCGACCAGTTGCAGGGGTTTCAACAGGGCTTCGCGTTGAATGGTGAAATGCATGGTCTAGTCCCTTGCCTTAATAAGCTGCGCTGGAGTTCATCAAGTGGTCAGTGTACGCAGCAGGTTCTTGTAGTCCTCGCGGATGTCCGCGTCGGATTCCTTAAGTTCGTTGATCTTGCGGCAGGCGTGCAACACCGTCGTGTGGTCGCGACCACCAAACACATCGCCGATTTCCGGCAGGCTGTGGTTGGTCAGCTCCTTGGACAGCGCCATGGCCACCTGACGCGGACGTGCCACCGAGCGCGAACGGCGCTTGGACAGCAGGTCGGAAATCTTGATCTTGTAGTACTCGGCGACAGTGCGCTGAATGTTATCCACAGAGACCAGTTTGTCCTGCAGTGCCAACAAGTCTTTCAGGGATTCGCGGATCAACTCGATGGTGATGTCGCGGCCCATGAAGTGCGAGTGGGCGATCACGCGTTTCAGCGCACCTTCCAGCTCACGGACGTTGGAACGAATTCGTTGGGCGATGAAGAAAGCCGCATCGTGAGGCAACTCGACTTTGGCCTGGTCGGCCTTCTTCATCAAGATCGCCACGCGGGTTTCCAGCTCCGGCGGTTCGACGGCAACCGTCAGGCCCCAACCGAAGCGGGATTTGAGGCGTTCTTCAAGGCCTTCGATTTCTTTCGGATAGCGGTCACTGGTAAGAATGACCTGCTGGCCACCTTCAAGCAGGGCGTTGAAGGTGTGGAAAAACTCTTCCTGGGAACGCTCTTTACGGGCGAAGAACTGAATATCGTCGATCAGCAGAGCGTCCACCGAACGGTAGAAACGCTTGAACTCGTTGATCGCGTTCAGTTGCAGCGCCTTGACCATGTCGGCGACGAAGCGCTCGGAATGCAGGTACACAACCTTGGCATTCGGGTTCTTCTTTAATAAATGGTTACCCACTGCGTGCATCAAGTGAGTTTTACCCAGGCCGACGCCGCCATAAAGGAACAGCGGGTTGTAACCGTGCTTGGGATTGTCCGCCACCTGCCAGGCGGCCGCGCGGGCGAGCTGGTTGGACTTGCCTTCGACGAAATTCTCGAAGGTGAAGGTGCGGTTCAGGTAACTGGTGTGCTTGAGCGCGCCTTCGACCTGAACGGTGCGCTGTTCGGCGCGAACCGGGGCCTGTTGCGAGGCCGCACCGGCCATCGGGTCAAAGCTGTCGCGGGACGGCTCTTCACTGACTTCCTCGGTTTTCTGCGTCGAGCGCTTGGCCGGAGCTGCACTTGGAGCGGGTGCTGGCGCACTGGCCGGCACGGTATTGGCCTGAGCCTGGGACACCTGCGCAGCGGCCAACGGTGCGTTCGGCGCGGCACGCGGTGCCGAGCTGCGTTTGCTGCCTATTAATAAGGAAAGCGCTGGCGCCATGCCGTTGCCGTGCTCATCCAGCAGTTCAAGGACGCGACCGAGGTACTTTTCGTTGACCCAGTCCAGCACAAAACGGTTCGGTGCGTAGACGCGCAACTCGTCGCCTTCGGCTTCGACCTGTAGTGGACGGATCCAGGTGTTGAATTGTTGGGCAGGCAGCTCCTCGCGCAAAAGCTCCACGCACTGCTGCCAAAGTTCCACTGACACGGATATCCCCTAAGTTGAAAGCCGGTGAGGCAAAAACAAGCGGCCATTGTAGCGGCGAGCCGTCCACTTATCCACATGCAGGTTGTGTGGTGACCATGATTAATCAATGCGATAAGCGGTAAAAAGGCGACCAACGGTGTGTGCATAAGCTCTGTGGATAACCGCCTCTGAGGGCACTGGACAACTGGGGGTGGAACTCGGTGGATAACCAGCCTGTGGATAACAGGCCATTCCACACACAGGTTATCCGACAGCGCAGCACAGGCTGAACACGGTTTTCCACTGTAGTTGTCATTCTCTGTACATTACGATTTACAAGGGCTGAAGATGGTTATCCACAGAAGACGGCTGCCCTAGCTTTTACAAGCTTTACAGAAAAGCTTTAAATAATTCCCTTCTTTATTTTTATGTCTGGCAAACAGGATTTCGCTTCCGGAAGCTCCAGAGATCTATTTATAAGGAAACGTTGGTTGGAAATTGACCTGAGGGCTTGCTTTCTCTAGAATCCCCGGTCTCTTAAAACGGGGGCCATTCCGGCCCGTTGTGGACGAACCAGGTAACACGACATGAAACGTACTTTCCAACCAAGCACTATCAAACGCGCTCGTACCCACGGTTTCCGTGCTCGCATGGCTACCAAGAACGGTCGCGCTGTCCTGTCGCGTCGTCGCGCCAAAGGTCGTGCGCGTCTGGCAGTTTGATAATCCGGTACTGGAGGTGAGTCAGGACTTCAGTCGGGAAAAGCGTCTGCTTACCCCCCGGCATTTCAAGGCAGTCTTTGACTCCCCTACCGGCAAGGTTCCGGGGAAAAATCTCCTGCTCCTTGCGCGCAACAACGATCTTGATCACCCCCGTCTCGGGCTGGTTATCGGGAAAAAGAGCGTAAAGCTCTCCGTTGAGCGCAATCGCCTCAAACGTCTGATGCGCGAATCGTTCCGTCTGCACCAGGATTCTCTGGTCGGCTGGGATATCGTTATCGTCGCGCGCAAAGGTTTGGGCGACGTAGAAAACCCCGAATTGATTCAGCATTTCGGCAAACTCTGGAAGCGTCTGGCCCGTAACAAGCCAGTTCCAGCAGTCAAAACCGAAACTGTAGGGGTAGACAGTCCAGATGCGTAAACTGGCACTCGTTCCGATCCAGTTTTATCGCTACGCCATTAGTCCTTTGATGGCCAGTCACTGTCGTTTCTACCCCAGTTGTTCTTGCTACGCGTATGAAGCCATCGAAAATCATGGCCTTCTGCGCGGTGGCTGGCTGGCCTTTCGTCGTTTAGGTCGCTGTCATCCGTGGAATTCCGGTGGTTATGACCCGGTTCCACCTATCCCTACCTCCCGTTCTTCTTCGATGGCCGAGTAATCATGGATATCAAACGCACGATCCTGATCGTCGCCCTGGCAATCGTGTCCTACGTTATGGTTCTTAAATGGAACCAGGACTATGGCCAGGCTGCCCTGCCGACTCAGAATGTTGCTTCCAGTACGACTGCATCCGGTTTGCCGGACACCGTTCCTGGCAATAACGCTTCCGCCAGTGACGATATTCCGCGTGCCGCAAGCGACACCAGCGCACCTGTGGAAACCCCGGTCGCTGCCAGCAAGGATCTGATCCAGGTCAAAACCGACGTGCTCGATCTGGCGATCGATCCCCAGGGCGGTGACGTTGCTCAACTGACTTTGCCACTGTATCCACGTCGTCAGGATCGTCCTGATGTACCGTTCCAGCTGTTCGACAACGGCGGCGAACGTACTTATCTGGCACAAAGCGGCCTGATCGGCACCAACGGTCCGGACGCAAGCCCGGCCGGTCGTCCGGTTTACGCCTCGGAGAAGAAAAGTTATCAACTGGCTGACGGTCAGGACCAATTGGTCGTCGACCTGAAGTTCAGCAAGGACGGCGTCAACTACATCAAGCGTTTCACCCTGAAACGCGGCCTGTATGACGTAACCGTGACCTACCTTGTGGATAACCAGAGCGCTCAGCCTTGGTCGGGTTCGATGTTCGCCCAACTGAAGCGCGACGCCAGTGCCGACCCTTCGTCGACCACTGCCACCGGCACCGCGACTTACCTGGGCGCTGCCCTGTGGACAAGTTCCGAGCCGTACAAGAAAGTGTCCATGAAAGACATGGACAAAGGTCAGCTCAAGGAAACCGTCACCGGTGGCTGGGTAGCCTGGCTGCAACACTACTTCGTGACTGCATGGGTTGCGCCGAAAGGCGAAAACAACATCGTTCAGACGCGTAAAGACAGCAAAGGCAACTACATCATCGGTTACACCGGTCCTTCGTTGACCGCCGCACCGGGTGCGAAAGTTGAAACCAGCGCCATTCTGTACGCCGGGCCGAAAAGCCAGGCCGTACTGAAACAGTTATCCCCAGGTCTGGAACTGACAGTCGACTACGGCATTCTGTGGTTCATCGCTCAGCCGATCTTCTGGTTGCTGCAACACATCCACGCGATCGTGGGTAACTGGGGCTGGTCGATCATCTTCCTGACCATGCTGATCAAAGGGATCTTCTTCCCGCTGTCGGCTGCCAGCTACAAATCCATGGCGCGCATGCGTGCCGTAGCACCGAAACTGGCTGCACTGAAAGAGCAACATGGCGATGACCGGCAGAAGATGTCGCAAGCCATGATGGAGCTGTACAAGAAAGAGAAGATCAATCCGCTGGGCGGTTGCTTGCCGATCCTCGTGCAGATGCCTGTTTTCCTTTCGCTGTACTGGGTTCTGCTGGAAAGCGTGGAAATGCGCCAGGCGCCGTTCATGCTTTGGATCACCGACCTGTCGATCAAGGATCCGTTCTTCATCCTGCCGATCATCATGGGTGCGACCATGTTCATTCAGCAGCGTCTGAACCCGACTCCACCGGATCCGATGCAGGCGAAGGTCATGAAAATGATGCCAATCATCTTCACCTTCTTCTTCCTGTGGTTCCCGGCTGGTCTGGTGCTGTACTGGGTTGTGAACAACTGCCTGTCGATTGCCCAACAGTGGTACATCACGCGTAAGATCGAAGCGGCGACGAAAAAAGCCGAGGCGTAACTTACTCTGTGGATAACACCACTCAAAACGCCCCCTAGTGGGGCGTTTTGCTATCTGCCACTTTTGTCTGGATTCCGGTTTATGAGCGTACCTCGTGAAACCATCGCTGCTGTCGCCACCGCTCAAGGTCGCGGCGGTGTCGGCATCGTCCGTATTTCCGGGCCGTTGGCCAGCGTTGCAGCCAAAGCCATCAGCGGCCGTGAACTGAAACCGCGTTACGCGCATTACGGTCCGTTTTTCAGTGCTGATCAGCAGGTGTTGGACGAAGGACTGGCCCTGTATTTCCCGGGACCAAACTCGTTCACTGGCGAAGATGTGCTGGAGTTGCAGGGGCACGGTGGCCCGATCGTCCTCGATATGCTGCTCAAGCGTTGCCTGGAACTGGGTTGCCGTCTGGCTCGTCCGGGTGAATTCAGCGAGCGCGCGTTCCTCAACGACAAACTCGACCTGGCTCAGGCCGAGGCGATCGCCGACCTGATCGAAGCCAGTTCGGCACAGGCTGCACGCAATGCCTTGCGCTCACTGCAAGGGGCGTTTTCCCAGCGTGTGCATAACCTCACCGAACAACTGATCGGCCTGCGCATCTACGTCGAAGCCGCCATCGACTTCCCGGAGGAGGAAATCGACTTCCTCGCCGATGGCCACGTGCTGAGCATGCTCGACAAGGTGCGTGAAGAGTTATCCACCGTGCTGCGTGAAGCCGGGCAGGGTGCCTTGTTGCGAGATGGCATGACGGTGGTGATCGCCGGTCGTCCAAATGCCGGCAAGTCCAGCCTGTTGAATGCCCTGGCTGGCCGCGAAGCCGCGATCGTGACCGAAATTGCCGGCACCACCCGGGATATCCTGCGCGAACATATCCACATCGACGGCATGCCGTTGCACGTGGTTGACACCGCAGGGCTGCGCGATACCGACGATCAGGTGGAAAAAATAGGCGTCGAGCGTGCGTTGAAAGCGATCACTGAAGCGGATCGGGTGTTGCTGGTAGTCGATGCCACCGCACCGGAAGCTGCAGATCCGTTTGCTCTGTGGCCGGAATTTCTCGAAACCCGTCCGGATCCGGCGAAAGTCACCTTGATTCGCAACAAGGCTGACCTGACGGGTGAAGCGATCTCTCTGGAAGTCAGCGACGATGGCCACGTGACCATCAGCCTCAGCGCCAAATCCGCTGGCGAAGGGCTGGAATTGCTGCGCGAACACCTCAAGGCCTGCATGGGCTATGAGCAAACCTCGGAAAGCAGCTTCAGTGCCCGTCGCCGTCATCTGGAGGCTCTGCGCCATGCCAGTGCAGCGCTGGAACATGGTCGCGCACAGCTGACGTTGGCCGGTGCCGGTGAGCTGCTGGCCGAGGATTTACGTCAGGCCCAGCACTCTCTGGGAGAAATCACCGGGGCATTCAGCTCCGATGACCTGCTTGGCCGGATCTTTTCCAGCTTCTGCATCGGTAAATGACCAAAGAGGCTGTGGACATATCCACAGCCTCTTTTCGTTTCACCAGTTGTAAGACACCGTACCGAGTAAGGTGCGATCTTCGCCCCAGTAGCAACGGCCAGCATCGTTGCATCCCGAGACATATTCCTTGTTGAACAGGTTCTTCGCATTCAGGTCGACGCTCCAGTGCGTGTCGATCTGATAACCGATGGCCGCATCCACCAATGTGACATCGCCGGCATCCAGCTTGCCGTATAGCGAAGGCGAGGTGTAGGCGAAGGCACTGTCGAAGTAACGCACGCCGCCACCCACGTACAAACCTTTCAAATCGCCATCAAGGAAACGGTACTTGGTCCAGGCCGACGCCTGATTACGTGGCACGCCGGTCATCTGGTGGCCTTTGACCAACGAGGTCGCCGCGTCTTTGGTAATCCGCGCGTCGGTGTAGGTGTACGCCGCAGTCACATTGAGGTTCTGGGTCAGATTGCTGTTGAGTTCCAGTTCCACGCCTTTGGAACGGCTTTCGCCGACCTGGCGGTAGGTCGACGTGGACGAGTCGAAGTAGGTGTCGTCCTTTTTACGCAGGTCATATACCGACGCGGTGAACGCGGTATCCCAGCCGATCGGTTCGTACTTGAGGCCCACTTCGTATTGGCTGCTGGTGATCGGATCGAGCGGTGTGCCGGCATTGGAAATCTGCTGTACCGGTACGAACGAGGTGGAATAGCTGACATACGGCGTCATGCCGTTATCGAACTGGTACATCACGCCGCCCTGGTAGGTGAACTTCTTGTCCTCGGAACTGATGTTACTGCCCTTGGCCACTTTGTCGCGGAAATCACTGTCGACCCAGTCCTGGCGCCCGCCGAGCAAGAACAACCAGTGGTCATATTTGCTCTGGATCTGGGCATAAACACCTTTCATCTGTTGTTCGAGCAGGGTGTTCTGCACCGCAATCGGTGTAGTCGGATCGCGCAAGTAAACCGGGTCGTAGATATCGATTGGCCCGACGATGCCAGCATTCCAGTCCTGATTGAACGAAGTGCGGTCGTAGCTGGCGCCGAACAGCACGGTGTTTTCCAGCTCGCCGACCTGGAATTTGCCTTCCAGTTGGTTATCCAGCGAATACACCATGGATTTGTTGAAGCGATCGTACGCGGTCATGTTCAGGCGCGTGCCGAAGCCTGCGTTATTGAGGTTGCCCGGCCACGTTTCATGGCGGGTGATCCGCGACTGCATGTAGCGCGAGTTCTGGCGGAACTGCCAGTCATCGTTGAAGGAATGGCTGAACTCATAACCGGTGCTCCAGGTTTCCCGTTCGAAGGTGTTCCAGTCCGGATCGCCAAGCATGGTGCCTTTGGATAGCTTGCCGTTGGGATTGCTCAGCAATGTGCCGGCCGCCGGCAGACCCAGTTCCATATTGGTGTGATCTTTCTGGTAGTTGGCCAGCAGGGTCAGGGTGTTGAAGTCGTCGAAATTCAGCGTCAGCGACGGGGCGATGTAAATGCGGTCATCCGGTACGTGATCGGTCTGGGTGTCGGACTTGCGTCCGAGCATCACCACTCGTCCCAACACATTGCCGCTGTCGTTGAGTGGCCCGGACACATCGATGCCAATCTGCCGGCGATTATTCGAGCCATAACCCAGTTGCACTTCGCCTCGTGGAGCTGCGGTCGGCCGCTTGCTCACCAGATTCACCAGGCCGCCCGGGGCGTTTTCCCCATAGAGCAAGGACGATGGTCCACGGAAAATTTCCACGCGCTCCAAACCGTAAGGTTCGGTGCTGGTGTCATAACGGTTGCCTTGCACGCGAAGTCCATCGCGCAACAGGCCGTAGCCGTAATCGGTGGCGTTGAAACCACGAATGAAAAACAGATCGCCGGCCAGGCTGTCGCCCGCTGCAAACGGTGGGGCGAAGATGCCGGGAACGTAGCCGAGTACCTCGGTGAGCGTCTGAGATTTCTGATCTTTCATGCGCTGTGCGGTGACGACTGACACAGAACGTGGTGTTTCCGACAACGGCGTGCTGGTTTTCGTACCGATCCGGCTGTTCTGCGCCCTATAGCCGACGTCGGCGGCGTAATCCAGATCCATCGGATTGGCCAATTGCCCGTTGATGTTGGTCGGGGCCAGCTCCAGCAAATCACCATTGGGCAGCGCCTGCAGAATGTAGCTACCCGGCGCTTGAGGTACGGCTTGCAAACCTGAGCCTTGCAGCAGTTGGGCGAATCCCTGTTCGACGGTGAAGTTGCCGTTCAGTCCGGTACTGCGTAAACGGTTGGTCTGCTGCGGCGAGAACGACAGAATCACGTTTGCAGTGGAGGCGAATTGGCTCAAAGCATTGTCCAGCGGGCCGGCAGCAATGGTGTAGCGCTGCGCGACCGTTGCCGCGAAGGCGTTATTGGTCATTGCCAGGCAGGACGCGGCACTGGTCATCAGTAGGCTGTAGGCAATGCAGTGGTGGGAAAAACGCTGACGGAACGTGGGAAGACGCATGTGTGGATAAGCCCTGAAGGTGGCGAAGAGCCGCGTTTATCGCGATTACCTGTAGGGCCGGGTCAGGACAAAAAAAGATAACCCTGCTTTCGATTTTTTTCCCCAGGAGATTTTCAATCAGACGCTATGGCTGATCGAGACCCAGTAACGGGTGAAGTAGCGGACGTTGATCGGTAACGAGGCCTGAAGATTGGCCAGCACGGCATCGGTGGAATCGAGCCGAAAGGTGCCGGATACGCGTAGATCCCGGGCACGACTATCGCAGTGCATAACACCGCTGCGATAACGCCCCAGCTCTTCGATTACCGCGCCCAGCCGCGCATCGAGCACAATCAGCTGGCCGTTGGTCCAGGCCACTGCCGAGGATTTAAAGGGGTAAAGGACCCCGATATGCCGACTATCGAAATCCGCACCTTCGCCTGCTTTCAGGATCATCGCGCTCGTTGATCGATCAGCGGGTTGCACGCTGACCCGATCTTCCAGTACGCCGACCCGCGTTGAGCCCGACAACTTATGCACAGAAAAACGGGTACCCAACGCTTGAATTCGGCCATCCGCGGTTTCGACCAAAAACGGCCGCTGATCGCCGAGCTTGCCGGTCTGAATGAGGATTTCACCCGAGCGCAAACGAATCAGCCGTTGCGTTGCGTCGAAAGATACATCGATGGCCGTATCGGTATTGAGCTGAATCTGGCTGCCATCGGCCAATGAGATGTTGCGACGCTGGCCAACGCCGGTTTTGTAATCAGCCCAGGCATTTCCAAGGGAGGTATGTTGTTGCGCGTTCCAGCCAAGGATCCCCGTCCCTGTCGCGAGCAGTAATAATTTCAGGATCTGGCGCCTTTGTTGGCCGGTATTCAGTGCGCGACGTTTCAAATCCAGAGGCAAAGTGCCGAGCTGACGCTGCAGTTGTTCCATCTGGTTCCAGGCCGCCAGATGCGCTGGATCGCTATCTATCCACAGCTGCCAGGCTTTTTGATCGGCGAGGGTCGGCGGATCGGCCTGAAACTGCACGTACCAACTGGCAGCCGCTTCGAAAACCTTGCGGTTCGGTGCAGTGGCCATCAACGCTGCGCCATGATCAGGGCACATTCGGTCAGGGCGCGGATCATGTGCTTCTTTACTGTGGTCAGGGAAACCTGCAACTGCGCAGCGATCTGTTGATAAGTCAAACCGTCGATCTGCGAAAGCATGAAGATCTTCTGGGTTCGCGCGCCCAGACCGGCCAAGGCTTTATCCACAGCGATCAGGGTTTCGATGATCAGCGCCTTGTCTTCTTCGCTGATGGCGGTGGCTTCTGGTCGAGCAGCCAAGGTCTGCAAGTAGGCAACTTCGATGGCCTGTCTTCGATAGCGATCAATGACGAGGCCGCGTGCAATGGTCGCCAGATAATCCCGCGGTTCGCGAATCTGCGACGCATTACGTGCCGCGAGGATCCGCACGAAAGTGTCATGCGCGACATCGGCAGCATCGCAGGCGTCGTGCAGTTTGCCCTTGAGCCATCCATACAGCCACGAATGATGTTGCTCGTAGATTTGCTCGATCGCAGCATGATGGGCGGGTAGGGACATGGGAGAAACTGACGAGTTAATGATAATGGCTATTATTAGCCTCTGTTACGTTCTCTCACAATAGCCCTGTCACATCCCACTATCGACTTCATGCTCGTCTCCGATCTCTCGGTGGCGTTTTACTGCGTCCTGAAAAAACCGTCTGGTTGAATTTCTGTGGATTAAGCCCTGTGAATAACTGCCACTGAGGTCAGTTGATAACAGGGCGTGAAAACTGGATATAACTGCCTCTGTGGATAACCACCCCATTCATCCACAGGCTTAAACCGGTTATCCAAGGGCCTCCTGAGGACCTGATAACAGGGTTTTGAAACTCTGTACACATTGAATAATAAGGCCTGTAGCAATCTATCCACAGAAAGGTCGGTCAGTAAGAATAAGCATTAAAACAAAGGTTTTATAAATTTCTCTCTTTTTTATTCTTTTAACCTCGAGTTCTCCACAGCTGGTTAAATTTTGTGCAAAGGGTTCTTTAGGGAGGGCGAAGTCCCTATACTTGTCGACCAGGTCCAGAAACCTGATCTCAAACTATTCCTGAATACCTACTTAAGCAGGCACGAGGTGCGTGGTGGATTTCCCTTCCCGTTTTGAAGTGATCGTCATCGGCGGCGGTCATGCCGGTACCGAGGCAGCACTGGCCTCAGCACGTATGGGGGCAAAAACCCTGTTGCTGACGCATAACGTGGAAACCCTCGGTGCCATGAGCTGCAACCCGGCCATCGGTGGCATTGGCAAAAGCCATTTGGTCAAGGAAATTGACGCCCTCGGCGGCGCGATGGCCATGGCTACCGATCTGGGCGGCATCCAGTTTCGCGTATTGAACAGCCGCAAAGGTCCGGCCGTACGAGCGACTCGTGCGCAAGCCGACCGTATTCTGTACAAGGCCGCTGTCCGCGAAATTCTGGAAAACCAACCGAACCTGTGGATATTTCAACAGGCCGCTGACGACCTGATCGTCGAGCAGGACCAGGTACGCGGTGTTGTCACGCAAATGGGTCTGCGGTTCTTCGCCGATTCCGTAGTGCTGACCACTGGTACGTTCCTCGGTGGACTTATCCACATCGGTTTGCAGAATTTCTCCGGCGGTCGTGCCGGTGACCCGCCGTCGATTGCCCTGGCACATCGTCTGCGTGAACTGCCGCTGCGTGTCGGTCGCCTGAAAACCGGTACGCCACCGCGCATCGATGGCAAATCTGTGGATTTCTCGGTCATGACCGAGCAACCGGGCGATACGCCGATCCCGGTCATGTCGTTCATGGGCAACAAGGAACAACATCCGCGCCAGGTCAGTTGCTGGATTACCCATACCAACGCCCGCACTCACGAAATCATCGCGGCGAACCTCGACCGTTCGCCGATGTATTCCGCTGCCGGCGAAATCGAGGGCATCGGTCCGCGCTACTGCCCGTCGATCGAAGACAAGATTCATCGCTTTGCCGACAAGGAAAGCCATCAGGTGTTCATCGAGCCGGAAGGCCTGACCACCCATGAGCTGTACCCGAACGGGATATCCACAAGCTTGCCGTTCGACGTGCAATTGCAGATCGTGCAATCGATCCGCGGCATGGAAAACGCGCACATCGTGCGTCCGGGTTATGCGATCGAGTACGACTACTTCGACCCGCGTGACCTGAAATACAGCCTGGAAACCAAAGTCATCGGCGGTCTGTTCTTCGCTGGTCAGATCAACGGCACCACCGGTTACGAAGAAGCTGGTGCGCAAGGTTTGCTCGCCGGGGCCAACGCCGCGCTGCGTGCCAAGGGCAAAGAAGCCTGGTGCCCGCGTCGCGATGAAGCGTACATCGGCGTGCTGGTCGACGACCTGATCACCCTCGGTACCCAAGAGCCGTACCGCATGTTCACTTCCCGTGCCGAGTACCGCCTGATTCTGCGCGAGGACAACGCCGACCTGCGTTTGACCGAAAAAGGTCGTGAACTGGGTCTGGTCGATGACGCGCGTTGGGCGGCCTTCTGCAAGAAACGCGAAAGCATCGAACTCGAAGAGCAGCGCCTGAAGAGCACCTGGGTTCGCCCGGGCACCCAGCAGGGCGATGCGATTGCGGAAAAATTCGGCACGCCGCTGACTCACGAATACAACTTGCTCAACCTCTTGAGCCGTCCGGAAATCGACTACGCTGGTCTGGTCGAAGTGACCGGGCAGGGCGCCGAAGATCCACAGGTCGCCGAACAGGTTGAAATCAAGACCAAATACGCCGGTTACATCGACCGTCAACAGGACGAAATCGCCCGTCTGCGCGCCAGTGAAGACACGAAACTGCCTGTGGATATCGATTACACCAACATTTCCGGTCTCTCCAAGGAGATTCAGAGCAAGCTCGGTGCGACGCGTCCGGAGACGCTCGGCCAGGCTTCGCGGATCCCGGGCGTGACCCCGGCAGCGATTTCGCTGTTGATGATTCATTTGAAAAAACGCGGCGCGGGCCGTCAGTTGGAGCAAAGCGCTTGAGTTCTAAGGTCACTTCGCAACACGCCGAAGAGTTATCCACAGGAGCCCGCGAGCTCGGTGTCAATCTCAACGCAGCCCAGCACGAATTGCTGCTGGGCTACCTGGCCCTGTTGATCAAATGGAACCAGGCCTACAACCTGACTGCAGTTCGCGATCCTGACGAAATGGTTTCGCGGCATTTGCTCGATAGCTTGAGCGTGATGTCGTTCATCGAAAACGGCCGCTGGCTCGATGTCGGCAGTGGCGGCGGCATGCCGGGGATCCCGTTGGCGATCCTGTATCCGCACTCGCAAGTGACCTGTCTGGACAGCAACGGCAAGAAAACCCGCTTCCTGACTCAGGTCAAACTCGAACTCAAACTGGATAACCTGCAAGTTATCCACAGTCGCGTCGAAGCCTTCCAGCCTGCCCAGCCATTCAACGGGATCATTTCCCGGGCTTTCAGCAGTATGGAGAACTTCACCAACTGGACTCGCCACCTCGGCGATGCCGACACGCGCTGGCTGGCAATGAAGGGCGTTCATCCGGCCGATGAGCTGGTAGCATTGCCGGCAGACTTCAAACTCGATAGCGAACACGCCCTGGCCGTACCCGGTTGCCAAGGCCAACGCCATCTGCTGATACTGCGCCGCACGGCATGATTGGGAACACAAGCAAGAATGGCTAAGGTATTCGCGATAGCGAACCAGAAGGGTGGTGTGGGCAAGACCACCACCTGCATCAACCTCGCAGCATCCCTGGTCGCGACCAAGCGCCGGGTGCTGTTGATCGATCTCGATCCACAGGGCAACGCCACCATGGGTAGCGGTGTGGATAAACATGGCCTGGAAAACTCGGTCTACGACCTGCTGATCGGCGAATGCGATCTGGCCCAGGCCATGCACTACTCCGAGCACGGCGGTTATCAACTGCTGCCGGCCAACCGCGACCTGACCGCGGCAGAAGTGGTGCTGCTGGAAATGCAGATGAAGGAAAGCCGTCTGCGCAGCGCGCTGGCGCCGATCCGTGAAAACTACGATTACATTTTGATCGACTGCCCGCCGTCGCTGTCGATGCTCACATTGAACGCACTGGTCGCCGCTGACGGGGTGATTATCCCCATGCAGTGCGAATACTTTGCGCTCGAAGGCTTGAGCGACCTTGTGGATAACATCAAGCGCATCGCCGAACTGCTGAACCCCAACCTCAAGGTCGAAGGTCTGCTGCGCACCATGTACGACCCGCGGCTGAGCCTGATGAACGATGTTTCGGCGCAGCTGAAGGAACACTTTGGCGAGCAGCTGTACGACACGGTGATCCCGCGCAACATCCGCCTGGCTGAAGCACCGAGCTACGGTATGCCGGCACTGGCCTACGACAAGCAATCGCGCGGCGCGCTGGCCTATTTGGCCCTGGCGGGCGAGATGGTTCGCCGTCAGCGCAAAAATTCACGCATCGCCGCTGCCCAGCCAACTTAAGGAATCCCCATGGCCGTCAAGAAACGAGGTCTCGGACGTGGACTGGATGCACTGCTGAGTGGTCCGACCGTCAGCGCGCTGGAAGAACAGGCGGCGCAGGCCGATACCCGTGAACTGCAACATCTGCCGCTGGACCTGCTGCAGCGTGGCAAATACCAGCCACGCCGCGACATGGACCCGCAGGCGCTGGAAGAGCTGGCGCAGTCGATCAAGGCGCAAGGCGTGATGCAGCCGATCGTGGTGCGCCCGATTGGCGGTGGCCGCTTCGAAATCATCGCCGGTGAACGCCGCTGGCGCGCCAGCCAGCAGGCCGGCCAGGAAACCATCCCGGCGATGGTCCGTGATGTGCCGGATGAAACCGCGATCGCCATTGCGCTGATCGAGAACATCCAGCGTGAAGACCTGAACCCGATTGAGGAAGCCGTCGCCTTGCAGCGTCTGCAGCAGGAATTCCAGCTCACTCAACAGCAGGTGGCCGAGGCTGTGGGTAAGTCCCGCGTGACTGTGGCTAACCTGTTGCGACTTATTGCACTGCCGGAAGTCATCAAGACCATGCTGTCCCACGGTGACCTGGAAATGGGTCATGCCCGTGCTTTGCTCGGTCTGCCGGACAATCAGCAGGTGGAAGGGGCGCGACATGTTGTCGCACGCGGCCTGACTGTGCGCCAAACCGAGGCACTGGTTCGCCAGTGGTTGAGTGGCAAACCGGAGCCTGTGGAAGCGGCCAAACCCGACCCGGATATCGCCCGGCTCGAACAGCGTCTGGCCGAGCGCCTAGGCTCTGCGGTGCAGATTCGCCACGGCAAGAAGGGAAAAGGTCAGCTGGTGATCGGTTACAACTCACTCGATGAGCTTCAAGGTGTGCTCGCACACATCCGCTGAAACATTTCCTCATGTAGCGCGCAGTCGGAAATCACTACCTGACAGTTGAATAGGGGCAGAACCGCCCCTATACTCTGCGCGCATTTTGTCGGCACAAATTATGCCAAGTTATTGAATTCTGGCAGCCGACCATTGGAGAGCAAATGTGATGGAAACCCGCAAGCCAAACCGCCTGCCGTTCCATCGCCTGGCGGTTTTTCCGGTGTTGATGGCTCAATTTGTCATTTTGCTCATTGCCGCTTTGGCGCTCTGGCAATGGCACGGAGTCGTTGCCGGATACTCGGGACTTTGCGGAGGCCTGATAGCCTTGCTGCCCAATGTTTATTTCGCTCACAAGGCATTTCGGTTTTCCGGCGCCCGAGCAGCCCAGTCCATCGTCCGGTCATTTTATGCCGGCGAGGCAGGCAAACTGATTTTGACGGCAGTGCTGTTTGCACTGGTGTTTGCAGGTGTGAAGCCATTGGCGCCGATCGCAGTATTCGGCGCTTTCGTGCTGACTCAGTCGGTCAGCTGGTTCGCTCCCCTGCTGATGAGAACAAGACTTTCGAGACCTTAGGGCGTTTGAGGCAACCATGGCAGAAACAACCGCTTCGGGCTATATCCAGCACCACTTGCAGAACCTGACCTTCGGTCAGCTACCTAACGGCGGCTGGGGCTTTGCCCATACCGCAGCAGAAGCCAAGGAAATGGGCTTCTGGGCTTTCCACGTCGATACCCTCGGCTGGTCGGTCGCGCTGGGTCTGATCTTCGTTTTCCTTTTCCGCATGGCGGCAAAGAAAGCAACATCGGGTCAGCCAGGTGCTTTGCAGAACTTCGTTGAAGTATTGGTCGAATTCGTCGATGGCAGCGTGAAAGACAGCTTCCATGGCCGTAGCCCGGTGATTGCACCGCTGGCACTGACCATATTCGTCTGGGTGTTCCTGATGAACGCCGTCGACCTGGTACCGGTCGACTGGATTCCTCAGCTGGCCATCCTGATCACCGGCGACCACCACATCCCGTTCCGTGCCGTGTCGACTACCGACCCGAACGCGACCCTGGGCATGGCGTTCTCGGTTTTCGCACTGATCATTTTCTATAGCATCAAGGTCAAGGGCATCGGCGGCTTCATCGGCGAACTGACCCTGCACCCGTTCGGCAGCAAGAACATCTTCGTTCAGGCCCTGCTGATCCCGGTGAACTTCCTGCTGGAATTCGTGACCCTGATCGCCAAGCCGATCTCTCTGGCCCTGCGTCTGTTCGGCAACATGTATGCCGGCGAGCTGGTGTTCATTCTGATCGCTGTGATGTTCGGCAGCGGCCTGCTCTGGCTGAGTGGCCTGGGCGTTGTTCTGCAGTGGGCGTGGGCTGTGTTCCACATCCTGATCATCACCCTGCAGGCGTTCATCTTCATGATGCTGACCATCGTCTACCTGTCGATGGCGCACGAAGAAAACCATTAAGAGCAGCCTCGGCTGATCTGATGTCCCTCCCGGTCAAACGGGAGGGGGCTCTTAACCGGGCCTCTGAAACGATTTGTTTTACCGCTTTAATCTAAAAAACCTAAACCATACGACGTAAAAGTCGGGAGGAAAGATGGAAACTGTAGTTGGTCTAACCGCTATCGCTGTTGCACTGTTGATCGGCCTGGGCGCACTGGGTACCGCAATTGGTTTCGGCCTGCTGGGCGGCAAGTTCCTGGAAGGCGCAGCGCGTCAGCCAGAAATGGTTCCAATGCTGCAAGTTAAAATGTTCATCGTTGCCGGTCTGCTCGACGCCGTAACCATGATCGGTGTTGGTATCGCTCTGTTCTTCACCTTTGCGAACCCGTTCGTTGGTCAGATCGCTGGCTAATTACCCGGATTCTTCCGAGTAATTTGGTGTGATGGACAACGTAACTGCGAGGTGTTGGCGTGAACATTAATGCGACCCTGATTGGCCAGTCCGTTGCGTTCCTGATTTTTGTACTGTTCTGCATGAAGTTCGTATGGCCTCCGGTCATCGCTGCTCTGCACGAACGTCAAAAGAAGATCGCTGATGGTCTGGACGCTGCCAGCCGTGCAGCTCGCGACCTGGAGTTGGCCCAAGAGAAAGCGGGTCAGCAACTGCGCGAAGCGAAAGCTCAGGCAGCTGAAATCATCGAGCAAGCCAAGAAACGCGGTAACCAGATCGTTGAAGAGGCTGTTGAAAAAGCCCGTATCGACGCTGACCGTGTGAAGGTTCAGGCTCAAGCCGAGATCGAACAGGAACTGAACAGTGTCAAAGACAAGCTGCGCGCCCAAGTGGGCTTGCTGGCTGTCGGCGGCGCCGAGAAGATCCTGGGTGCCACAATCGATCAAAACGCGCACGCAGAGCTGGTTAACCAACTGGCTGCTGAAATCTAAGCGAGGGCGATCATGGCAGAACTGACCACGTTGGCCCGACCTTACGCTAAGGCGGCCTTCGAGCACGCTCAGGCCCACCAGCAACTGGCCAATTGGTCAGCCATGCTCGGCCTGGCTGCAGCGGTGTCGCAAGACGACACCATGCAGCGCGTGCTCAAGGCCCCGCGACTGACGAGCGCAGAAAAGGCCGCCACGTTCATTGACGTGTGCGGCGACAAGTTTGATGCCAAGGCACAGAACTTCATCAATGTCGTTGCCGAAAACGACCGTCTCCCGCTTCTGCCGGAGATCGCCGCTCTGTTCGACCTGTACAAGGCCGAACAAGAGAAGTCGGTAGACGTTGAAGTGACCAGTGCTTTCGCATTGAACCAAGAACAGCAAGACAAACTCGCCAAGGTTCTCAGTGCACGACTCAACCGGGAAGTGCGCCTGCAAGTTGCGGAGGATGCTGCCCTTATAGGTGGTGTCGTTATCCGCGCCGGCGACCTGGTTATCGATGGCTCGATTCGCGGCAAAATCGCGAAACTTGCCGAAGCATTGAAATCTTGAGTTTGAAGGGGCAGCAGAGCAATGCAGCAACTCAATCCTTCCGAAATAAGTGAAATTATCAAGGGCCGCATCGACAAGCTCGATGTGACCTCCCAAGCCCGTAACGAAGGCACTGTCGTCAGCGTATCTGACGGCATCGTGCGGATTCACGGTCTGGCCGACGTCATGTACGGCGAGATGATCGAGTTTCCGGGCGGCGTCTACGGTATGGCCCTCAACCTGGAGCAAGACTCCGTAGGTGCCGTTGTACTGGGCGCATACACCAGTCTGGCTGAAGGCATGAGCGCCAAGTGCACCGGCCGCATCCTCGAAGTTCCGGTTGGTAAGGAACTGCTGGGTCGCGTAGTCGATGCACTGGGTAACCCTGTTGACGGCAAAGGTCCACTGGGCAACACCTTGACCGACGCGGTCGAGAAAGTTGCACCGGGCGTGATCTGGCGTAAGTCGGTAGACCAGCCTGTACAGACTGGCTACAAGGCTGTCGATGCCATGATCCCTGTCGGCCGTGGCCAGCGTGAGCTGATCATCGGTGACCGTCAGATCGGTAAAACCGCTCTGGCGATCGACGCGATCATCAACCAGAAAGACAGCGGCATTTTCTGCGTCTATGTAGCGATCGGTCAGAAGCAATCGACCATCGCCAACGTGGTTCGCAAGCTGGAAGAAAACGGCGCCCTGGCCAACACGATCATCGTGGCAGCCAGTGCTTCGGAATCTCCTGCGCTGCAATTCCTGGCACCGTACTCCGGTTGCACCATGGGTGAATTCTTCCGCGACCGCGGTGAAGACGCGCTGATCGTTTATGACGATCTGTCCAAACAAGCAGTGGCTTACCGCCAGATTTCCCTGCTGCTGCGCCGTCCACCAGGCCGTGAAGCTTACCCAGGCGACGTGTTCTATCTCCACTCCCGTCTGCTGGAGCGCGCATCCCGCGTTTCGGAAGAATACGTAGAGAAGTTCACCAACGGCGCAGTGACCGGCAAAACCGGTTCCCTGACCGCACTGCCGATCATCGAAACCCAGGCTGGCGACGTTTCCGCGTTCGTTCCGACCAACGTGATTTCCATCACCGACGGTCAGATCTTCCTGGAATCGGCCATGTTCAACTCGGGCATCCGCCCTGCAGTGAACGCCGGTGTTTCGGTATCCCGTGTGGGTGGTGCCGCTCAGACCAAGATCATCAAGAAGCTGTCCGGTGGTATCCGTACCGCTCTGGCTCAGTACCGTGAACTGGCGGCATTCGCCCAGTTCGCTTCTGACCTGGACGAAGCGACCCGTAAGCAACTTGAGCATGGTCAGCGCGTTACCGAGCTGATGAAGCAGAAGCAATACGCACCAATGTCGATCGCTGACATGGCGCTGTCGCTGTATGCCGCTGAGCGTGGGTTCCTGACTGACATTGAAATCGCCAAGATCGGCAGCTTCGAACAAGCGCTGATTGCTTTCTTCAACCGCGATCACGCCGATTTGATGGCCAAGATCAACGTTAAAGGTGACTTCAATGACGAAATCGACGCTGGCATGAAAGCCGGTATCGAGAAGTTCAAGGCCACCCAAACCTGGTAAGCCGCAGCGGGAGCCGCAAGGCTCCCGCTTGCTAACCTGATAGGTGTTACATGGCAGGCGCAAAAGAGATTCGCAGTAAGATTGCGAGCATCAAAAGCACGCAAAAAATTACCAGCGCCATGGAAAAAGTGGCGGTGAGCAAAATGCGCAAGGCACAAATGCGCATGGCAGCCAGCCGTCCTTATGCGGAGCGTATCCGCCAGGTAATTGGGCATCTGGCCAACGCCAACCCGGAATACCGCCACCCGTTCATGATCGACCGTGAAGTAAAGCGTGTTGGTTATGTCGTCGTGAGCAGTGACCGTGGTTTGTGCGGCGGCTTGAACACCAACCTGTTCAAGGCCCTGGTCAAGGACATGGCGGTAAACCGCGAAAACGGCGTCGAGATTGATCTGTGTGTAGTCGGTAGCAAGGGTGCGGCCTTTTTCCGCAACTTCGGCGGTAACGTCGTTGCAGCTATCAGCCACCTGGGTGAAGAGCCGTCGATCAATGATCTGATCGGCAGCGTCAAGGTGATGCTGGATGCCTACCTGGAGGGCCGTATCGATCGCCTGTCCGTGGTATCCAACAAGTTCATCAACACCATGACACAACAGCCTACCGTGGAGCAGTTGATTCCACTGGTGGCAACCCCGGATCAAGAACTCAAGCACCACTGGGACTACCTCTACGAACCAGACGCCAAAGAGCTGCTTGACGGCTTGATGGTGCGCTACGTGGAGTCGCAGGTGTACCAGGCGGTGGTCGAGAACAACGCAGCTGAACAAGCTGCGCGGATGATCGCGATGAAGAACGCTACCGACAACGCCGGTGATTTGATCAGCGATTTGCAGCTGATCTACAACAAGGCGCGTCAGGCTGCGATCACCCAAGAGATCTCGGAAATCGTCGGCGGCGCTGCCGCGGTTTAACGGTTCAAATATTCAGAGGATCCAGCTATGAGTAGCGGACGTATCGTTCAAATCATCGGCGCCGTTATCGACGTGGAATTTCCACGCGACAGCGTACCGAGCATCTACAACGCGCTGAAAGTAGTCAGCGCGGCCGAAACCACTCTGGAAGTTCAGCAACAGCTGGGCGACGGCGTGGTTCGTACCATTGCGATGGGTTCCACCGAGGGCTTGAAGCGCGGTCTGGAAGTTACCGATTCCGGCGCAGCCATCTCCGTACCGGTCGGTAAAGCGACTCTGGGCCGGATCATGGACGTTCTGGGTAACCCGATCGACGAAGCCGGTCCAATCGACACCGAAGAGCGCTGGGGCATTCACCGCGCAGCACCTTCGTTCGCTGAGCAAGCAGGCGGCAACGACCTGCTGGAAACCGGCATCAAGGTTATCGACCTGGTTTGCCCGTTCGCCAAAGGCGGTAAAGTCGGTCTGTTCGGTGGTGCCGGTGTAGGCAAAACCGTAAACATGATGGAACTGATCCGTAACATCGCCATCGAGCACAGCGGTTATTCCGTGTTCGCCGGTGTGGGTGAGCGTACTCGTGAGGGTAACGACTTCTACCACGAGATGAAGGACTCCAACGTTCTGGACAAAGTGGCACTGGTTTACGGTCAGATGAACGAGCCGCCGGGAAACCGTCTGCGCGTAGCCCTGACCGGCCTGACCATGGCCGAGAAGTTCCGTGACGAAGGTAACGACGTTCTGCTGTTCGTCGACAACATCTACCGTTACACCCTGGCCGGTACCGAAGTATCCGCACTGCTGGGCCGTATGCCTTCGGCAGTAGGTTACCAGCCGACCCTGGCTGAAGAGATGGGCGTTCTGCAAGAACGTATCACTTCGACCAAAGAAGGTTCGATCACCTCGATCCAGGCGGTATACGTACCTGCGGACGACTTGACCGACCCGTCGCCAGCGACCACCTTCGCCCACTTGGACGCCACCGTCGTTCTGTCCCGTGACATCGCTTCCCTGGGTATCTACCCAGCGGTAGATCCACTGGATTCGACTTCGCGCCAGCTGGATCCGAACGTAATCGGTCAGGACCACTACGACACCGCTCGCGGCGTTCAGTACGTTCTGCAACGTTACAAAGAGCTGAAAGACATCATCGCGATCCTGGGTATGGACGAGCTGTCGGAAGCCGACAAACAGTTGGTTAACCGTGCTCGTAAGATCCAACGCTTCTTGTCGCAGCCGTTCTTCGTGGCTGAAGTCTTCACCGGTGCTTCGGGTAAATACGTTTCCCTGAAAGACACCATTGCTGGCTTCAAAGGCATCCTCAACGGTGACTACGACCACCTGCCAGAACAAGCGTTCTACATGGTTGGCGGCATCGAAGAAGCGATCGAGAAAGCCAAGAAACTGTAATCCCGGCGCCCGGCAACGGGCGCTAATTTAGGTTGAGGCAATCAGATGGCTATGACAGTCCATTGCGATATCGTCAGCGCGGAAGGGGAAATCTTTTCCGGCCTGGTCGAGATGGTGATTGCGCACGGTGCACTGGGTGATCTTGGTATCGCTCTGGGTCACGCGCCGTTGATCACTAATCTGAAGCCAGGTCCGATCCGCCTGATCAAGCAAGGCGGGGAAGCCGAGGTGTTCTACATCTCCGGTGGTTTCCTCGAGGTTCAGCCGAACATGGTCAAGGTGCTTGCCGATACCGTGCAACGTGCCGCCGACCTGGATGAAGCTCAAGCCCAGGCAGCTCTCAAGGCTGCCGAAGCTGCTCTGCACGAGAAGAGCGCAGATTTCGACTACGGAGCTGCGTCCGCACGTCTGGCCGAGGCTGCAGCTCAGCTGCGCACCGTCCAGCAGATCCGCAAGAAGTTTGGCGGTTAATCCGTCAGCCACTTGTTGTGCGATTGATAAAAAAGGGTAGCCTCGGCTACCCTTTTTTATTTTCCGATTTTTACAACCCGGTCGCAGTTGCTGACCACCCAGGATTGGTAGCCAGTCATGTCTCTCGAAATCGTTATCCTCGCGGCCGGTCAAGGCACCCGTATGCGTTCGGCGTTGCCGAAAGTGCTGCACCCGGTAGCCGGCAATTCCATGCTTGGGCATGTTATCCACAGCGCACGGCAGCTCGATCCACAGCGCATTCATGTGGTGATCGGCCACGGTGCCGATGTGGTGCGTGAGCGTCTGGCGGCTGACGATTTGAATTTCGTGCTGCAGGACAAGCAATTGGGCACTGGTCATGCAACGGCTCAGGCTGTGCCGTTCATCAGCGCCGACACGGTGTTGATCCTCTATGGTGACGTGCCATTGATCGAGGTCGAAACCCTGCAGCGCCTGCTTAAACATGTCGTACCGGGGCAGATGGGCCTGTTGACCGTCGAGCTGGAAGATCCGACCGGTTACGGCCGCATCGTGCGTGATGCTGACGGCAAGGTCGCAGCCATCGTTGAGCACAAAGATGCCAGCGAAGCCCAGCGCGCAATCACCGAAGGCAACACCGGCATCCTCGCCGTCCCGGCCAATCGTCTGGCCGACTGGATGAGCCGCCTGTCGAACAACAATGCCCAGGGCGAGTACTACTTGACCGACGTGATCGAAATGGCGGTCAGCGATGGTTTGGTGGTGGCCACTGAACAACCGCACGACCCGATGGAAGTGCAGGGCGCCAATGATCGTAAGCAACTCTCCGAGCTGGAGCGGCATTACCAGTTGCGCGCCGGTCGCCGTCTGATGGCGCAAGGCGTGACCCTGCGTGACCCGGCGCGTTTCGATGTGCGTGGCGAAGTCACCGTCGGTCGTGATGTGCTGATCGACGTCAACGTGATTCTCGAAGGCAATGTTGTCATCGAAGACGACGTGGTGATCGGCCCGAACTGCGTGATCAAGGACAGCACCCTGCGCAAAGGCGTGGTGATCAAAGCCAACAGCCACATCGAAGGCGCGATTCTTGGCGAAAGCAGCGATGCCGGTCCGTTCGCCCGTCTGCGTCCAGGTACCGTTCTGGAAGCGCGCGCGCATGTGGGTAACTTTGTCGAACTGAAAAACGCGCGCATGGGCGAGGGCGCCAAGGCCGGGCATCTGACCTATCTGGGCGACGCGGAAATCGGCGCCCGCACCAACATTGGCGCGGGTACCATTACCTGCAATTACGATGGCGCCAACAAGTGGAAAACCGTGTTGGGCGAGGACGTGTTCATCGGCTCCAACAATTCGTTGGTGGCACCTGTGGATATCTCGTCCGGGGCAACCACCGCGGCTGGTTCGACCATCACCCAGAATGTGGATAACGCGCAGTTGGCCGTTGGTCGGGCGCGGCAGAAAAATATTGATGGCTGGAAGCGGCCGGAGAAGATCAAGAAAGGCTGAGTTATCCACAGCTGCACTTAATGCTTGAATCCAAATGTGGGAGCGGGCTTGCTCGCGAATGCGGTGTTTCAGTTTCACATTTCAGTGACTGACCTCCGCATTCGCGAGCAAGCCCGCTCCCATATTCGTCTGTGTCGTTTCTAAAATTTTCGATCTGTCGCTTGACGATTTATGGCCGATAGGTTTTGATTGCTTCCGTTATCTTTCGAATCGAAACTTAAACCGCCATGTCGAAACGCAACACACCCCAGCGCCGGCACAACATCCTCGCCTTGCTAAATGAGCAGGGCGAAGTCAGTGTGGATGAACTGGCCAAGCGCTTCGAAACTTCTGAAGTTACGATTCGCAAGGATCTGGCCGCACTGGAAAGCCATGGTCTGTTGCTGCGCCGTTACGGCGGGGCGATCACCATGCCGCAGGAACTGGTCGCGGAACCTGGCCAAAGCGTTTCGAAGTACAAACAGGCGATTGCCCGCGCCGCCGTCAAACGCATCCGCGAGCACGCCCGCATCATTATCGACAGCGGCAGCACCACTGCGGCGATGATTCCCGAGCTTGGCCAGCAGCCGGGTCTGGTGGTGATGACCAACTCCCTGCACGTGGCCAACGCCTTGAGCGAACTCGAACACGAGCCGGTGCTGCTGATGACCGGCGGCACCTGGGATCCGCATTCGGAGTCCTTCCAGGGCCAGGTCGCCGAGCAGGTACTACGCTCTTACGACTTCGACCAGTTGTTTATCGGCGCCGATGGCATCGATCTGGTGCGCGGTACCACCACATTCAACGAGTTGCTCGGTTTGAGCCGGGTGATGGCGGACGTGGCGCGGGAAGTGATCGTGATGGTCGAGGCCGACAAGATCGGTCGCAAGATTCCCAACCTGGAGCTGCCGTGGAGCAGCGTCCATACCCTCATTACCGATGATCGCCTGCCTGAAGATGCGCGCGATCAGATTCAGGCCCGCGGTATCAGCGTGATTTGCGCGGCTGTCAGTCAGGAGAAATAAGCATGTGTGGAATTGTCGGCGCAGTAGCTGAACGTAATATCACCGCCATCCTGCTTGAAGGCCTCAAGCGCCTTGAATACCGCGGCTATGACAGCGCCGGTGTGGCAGTTTTCACCAACGATGAAAAGCTCGAGCGCATGCGCCGTCCGGGCAAGGTCAGCGAGCTGGAAGCGGCGCTGGCCGCACAGCCGCTGGTCGGCCGTCTCGGTATCGCCCACACCCGTTGGGCGACCCACGGTGCACCGTGCGAGCGTAACGCGCACCCGCATTTCTCCGGTGATATCGCTGTGGTGCACAACGGCATCATCGAGAACCACGAAGCCCTGCGTGAGCAACTGAAAGCGCTGGGTTACGTGTTCACTTCGGACACCGACACCGAAGTCATCGCGCACCTGCTGAGCCACAAACTCAAGGATCAGCCTGACCTGACCGTCGCGCTCAAAGCCACCGTCAAGGAACTGCACGGCGCCTACGGTCTGGCGGTGATCAACGCACAACAGCCGGATCGTCTGGTTGCCGCACGCAGTGGCAGCCCGTTGGTGATCGGTCTGGGCCTGGGTGAGAACTTCCTCGCGTCCGACCAATTGGCCCTGCGTCAGGTCACTGACCGCTTCATGTACCTGGAAGAGGGCGATATCGCCGAAATTCGCCGCGATAACGTGCAGATCTGGGACGTCAACGGCAACGCCGTCGAGCGCCAGACCGTGCAGTACAGCGATGGTGCCGAAGCCGCTGACAAGGGCGAGTTCCGCCACTACATGCTCAAGGAAATCCATGAGCAACCATCCGTTGTCCAACGCACCCTCGAAGGCCGTCTGAGTCCGAATCAGGTGCTGGTGCAGGCCTTCGGTCCACAGGCTGCCGAACTGTTCGCCAAAGTGCGCAATGTGCAGATTGTCGCCTGCGGTACCAGCTACCACGCCGGTATGGTCGCGCGTTACTGGCTCGAAGAACTGGCCGGTATCCCGTGCCAGGTCGAAGTCGCCAGCGAATTCCGCTACCGCAAGGTGGTGGTGCAGCCGGATACCCTGTTCGTCACCATCTCGCAGTCCGGCGAAACCGCCGACACCCTGGCCGCGCTGCGCAACGCCAAAGAGCTGGGCTTCCTCGCCAGCCTGGCGATCTGCAACGTCGGCATCAGCTCGCTGGTGCGTGAATCCGACCTGACGCTGCTGACCCAGGCCGGTCGCGAAATCGGCGTAGCCTCGACCAAGGCGTTCACCACGCAACTGGTCGGCCTGTTGCTGCTGACCCTGTCGCTGGGTCAGGTACGCGGCACGCTCGGCAAAGGCGTTGAAGCCACGCTGGTGGAAGAGTTGCGTCGCCTGCCGACCCGTCTCGGCGAAGCGCTGGCGATGGACAGCACCGTGGAAAAAATCGCCGAACTGTTCGCCGAGAAGAATCACACCCTGTTCCTCGGCCGTGGCGCGCAGTTCCCGGTCGCAATGGAGGGCGCCTTGAAACTCAAGGAAATCTCCTACATCCACGCCGAAGCCTATCCGGCTGGGGAACTGAAGCACGGCCCTCTGGCGCTTGTGGATAACGACATGCCGGTGGTCACCGTGGCGCCGAACAACGAACTGCTGGAGAAGCTCAAGTCCAACCTGCAGGAAGTCCGTGCCCGTGGTGGTGAACTGATCGTATTCGCTGACGAGAAAGCCGGGATGACCAACGGCGAAGGCACCCACGTGGTGCAGATGCCGCACATCCACGACATCCTTTCGCCGATCTTGTACACCGTCCCGCTCCAGCTGCTGTCGTACTACGTCGCCGTGCTCAAGGGCACCGACGTCGACCAGCCGCGCAACCTGGCGAAGTCGGTGACGGTGGAATAAGTTATCCACAGCTGACATTGACCCGCAAAAATCGCAGCCTCGGCTGCGATTTTTGTATCTGAATCGAGGACATCCATGGACCGCTTCCAGGAAATGCAGATCTTCGCCACCGTGGCCCAGGAGCAGGGCTTCTCGGCGGCGGCGCGGCGTCTTGGCTTGTCCGCGGCCAGTGTCACCCGCGCCGTGGCGGCGCTGGAGCAGCGCATCGGTACACAGTTGCTGATTCGCACGACACGCACTGTGCACCTCAGCGAGGCCGGTCAGCGTTATCTGGAAGACTGTCGGAGAATTCTCGCCGAGGTGCAGGAAGCCGAGGATTCGGCGGCCGGCAGTCATGCCCAGCCGCGTGGGCAATTGACGGTGACCGCGCCGGTATTGTTCGGCGAGCTGTTTGTCACACCGCTGATGGCGGCTTATCTGACGCAATACCCGGATGTTTCGATCAATGCGCTGTTGGTCGATCGGGTGGTGAGCATGGTCGAGGAGGGCATCGATGTCGCGGTACGCATTGGTGAGTTACCGGACAGCAATCAGCACGCGATCCGGGTCGGCGAGGTGCGGCGGGTGATCTGTGGTTCGCCGGACTATCTGGCTCGACACGGCCGTCCCGCGCATCCGCATGCACTGGCCGGTGCACCGGTGGTGACGACGTCGGCCATCGGCCAGTTGCGCAACTGGCCGTTTGTGGATCAGGGCGAAGCGCTTAGCGTGCGACCCGAGCCTCGGCTGGTGGTCACCGCCAACCAGGCGGCGATTACTGCGGCCTGCCTGGGGTTGGGACTGACCCGGGTGTTGTCCTATCAGGTCGCCGGCAAGGTGGCCTGCGGTGAACTGGAAATTGTCCTCGCCGATTTCGAACTGCCGCCGCTGCCGATTCATGTGGTGTATCAGGGCGGGCGCAAGGCACCGGCTCGGGTGCGCAGTTTTGTCGACCACGCGGTGAAGGTGCTGCGAGAACATCCGGCGCTGCAGAACGCGGCGTTATTTCATCCAGTGAAATAATTGATTGTGATTGCTGGTGATTCTGTTGCTTTGAAGATGGGTGGAAGATGGCCTCCATCGGCGCTGCCATCCCGAACGGCGCCCTCTCCAGCGGAGTCGACCATGCAAGCGATCAAACTCTACAACTTCCCGCGTTCCGGCCACGCCCATCGGGTGGAGCTGATGTTGTCCCTGCTGCAACTGCCGACTGAACTGATCCTGGTCGATCTGGCCAAGGGCGAGCACAAGCAGGCGCCGTATCTGGCAATCAACAGTTTTGGCCAGGTGCCGGCGATTGACGACGGCGGTGTGGTGCTGGCCGACTCCAACGCGATTCTGGTGTATCTGGCGCTCAAGTACGGCAATGGCCGCTGGCTGCCGACCGATCCGGTCGCTGCAGCACGGGTGCAGCGCTGGTTGTCGGCCGCTGCAGGGCCGATTGCTTTCGGACCTGCTGCTGCACGATTGGTGACGGTGTTTGGCGCACAGTTGAATGCTGAAGAAGCGATTACCCGTGCGCACAACCTGCTCAAAGTGATGGAGGTGGAACTGGGCAAGACCACTTACCTGGCCGGCAGCGAACCCACCATCGCTGACGTGTCCGCCTACAGCTACATCGCCCATGCGCCGGAAGGCAACGTGTCGCTGGACGGCTACGCCAACGTGCGTGCCTGGCTGGCGCGTGTCGAAGCCTTGCCCGGTTTTGTCGGCATGCCGCGCACGGTCGCTGGTCTGCAAAAGACTGCCTGAGGTTCAGCCCTGATCTGATCGAGTTATCCACAATGCGCCGGCGGCGCGGGGAGAGGCGTGATGGAACGTTCACCGTGGCACGCTGGCGAGCAACAACTGCAGGCCCATGTCGGCGTTGCCGAGCGCATGGAGGCCTTCGGCCGAAAAGTGATTCGTGACTGGATGCCGGATCAGCACCGCGCATTTTATGAGCAGTTACCGTTCATGCTGTACGGCGCGGTCGATACCGACGGGCGTCCATGGGCCAGCGTGCTCGAAGGCGCGCCGGGGTTTGCTCATTCGCCTGATCCCGAGCACCTCCATTTCGCCAGCCAACCCGCTGCCGATGATCCGGCGCAATTGCGCAATGGCGAGCCGATCGGGTTGCTCGGCATTGAATTGCATACCCGCCGCCGCAATCGCCTCAACGGTCATGTCGACAATCTGACCGTGCAGGGTTTCGAGGTGAGCGTGGATCAGGCTTTCGGCAACTGTCCGCAATACATTCAACTGCGCCAGTTCCAGCGCGTGCCGCTGAGCGATCCGCAGACGCGGCCAGCGCAGCACGACGACGGTCTTGATGACGCAGCCAGAGCCATGATCGAAGGCGCCGATACCTTCTTTGTCGCCAGTTACGTCGATGTGGACGGACAACGTGCGGTGGATGTTTCCCATCGTGGCGGGCAGGCCGGGTTTGTCCGGGTTGAAGGTAATCGTCTGACCATCCCGGATTTTGCCGGCAACCTGCACTTCAACACGCTCGGCAACCTGCTGCTCAATCCCAAGGCCGGCCTGCTGTTCATCGACTTTTCCACAGGCGATGTGCTGCAACTGAGCGGGCGGACCGAAATCATCCTCGACGGGCCGCAGATCGAAGCGTTCCAAGGCGCCGAGCGCCTCTGGACATTCGAGGTAGAGAGACTGGTGCGGCGCCCGGCGGCACTGGCCCTGCGCTGGCGCTTCGACGGCATGTCGCCCACCAGTCTGCTGACCGGCACCTGGGCCCAGGCCGATGCACGCTTGCAGGCCAAAGCGCTGGGTGACCGCTGGCGGCCGCTGCGGGTGACCCGCATCGAAAGGGAGAGCCAGCACATCCGCTCGATCTATCTGCAACCAGACGATGGCGCAGGGATGCCGGTGTTTCAGGCTGGCCAGCATCTGCCGTTGCGTTTCACTCTGGATGGTGAAACGCATATTCGCACTTATAGCCTGTCGAGTGCGCCATCGGATGATTTCCTGCGCATCAGTGTGAAACGCGAGGGCCTGGTTTCAGGCCACTTGCACCAGCAGGTCCGGGTCGGCGATGTCCTTGAGGCACGGGCGCCACAGGGGCACTTCACGGTGGCGCCACTGGAACACCGGCCGCTGGTGCTGCTGGCGGCGGGGGTTGGCATCACGCCGTTGCTGTCGATGCTGCGTGAGGTGGTGTACCAAGGTCTGCGCACCCGGCGGATTCGGCCGACGTGGTTGCTGCAGAGTTCGCGCAGCCTGGCCGATCAGCCGTTTCGCGAGGAACTCGATCGCGTGCTGGAAAGTGCTGGCGATGCGGTACGGGTGATTCGCCTGCTCAGTCAGCCGGAGGCCGACGTGCATGAAGGCGAAGATTTCGACCGCCATGGGCGCATTGATCGGGCACTGCTGCGTGATCTGCTGGAGGTCGAGGATTACGACCAGATCGATTTTGCTGTCTGTGGGCCCGGCGCTTTTACCCAAAGTGTCTACGACAGTCTGCGCGAGCTGGACATTCGCGACGCGCGGATCCATGCCGAGACCTTCGGCCCGTCGACGCTCAAGCGCCAGCCGGACCCGGATGCGGTGGTCGTCGAGCAACCACCGGCCGCCATCACGTCAGTGCCGGTGATGTTCGAGCGTTCGGCCAAAGAGGCGCGCTGGCAGCCGGACGGCGGCAGTCTGCTGGAGCTCGCAGAAAGCCGTGGCCTGCGCCCCGAGTTCAGTTGCCGGGGAGGTTCGTGCGGCACCTGCAAGACACGTCTGGTCAGTGGCGCGGTGAATTATCCACAGCCCCCGGCAGACCTGCCGGAAGCGGGGCAGGTGCTGATTTGTTGCGCGGTGCCGGCGCAGAGCGAGCAATTGCTGGTGCTGGATCTCTAACGGCTCATTTGAAATCACTACACCCCCCCTGTGGGAGCGGGCTTGCTCGCGAAGGCGTCAGATCAGTCGACATCATTGTTTACTGAAAGACCGCTTTCGCGAGCAAGCCCGCTCCCACAGGGTGATGTGTTTCAGCAAAGGGTCAGGCGTAAGACAGGTCTTTCTCCTCCAGCAGCTCCTGATACAACTCGGTCCACTTGCGGCCCATCTCGTCGGCGGTAAACAACTGCCGGTAACGCGCCTCGGCCTTTATGCTCATGGCTGCTGCGCGCTCGGGGTTTTCCCAGAGGCTGCGCATTGCCTCGCGAAATGCCTGAGGGTTGCTCGGTGGCACCACCAGCCCGGTTTCGTTGTGGATGTTGATGTAGCTGGTGCCGGTACCGATTTCGCTGGAGATCATTGGTTTGCCGTACATCGCGCCTTCGAGCAGCGAAATGCCGAACGCTTCGGAACGCAGGTGCGACGGGAACACGATGGCGTAGCTCAGTTGCAGCAGGGCGACCTTGTCTTCATCGCCCAGGCGCCCGAGGAAGTGGATGTTACGCAGCCCCAGCGCAGCAGCCTGGGCGTGCAACTCCAGTTCCAGCGGCCCGGCACCGACGATCACCACGGGATAGTCCACGTCCTTCAAGGCGTCGAGCAGGATGTGCAGACCTTTGTAATAACGCATGACCCCGACGAACAGGAAAAACTTATCCCCAAGCTGCTGGCGCCAGCGATTCATCCGTTCGCTGTCGGCCTGTGGATAACCGGCCTTGTTCAAACCGTATGGAATCACCCGGGTCTTGTTCTGAAACTGCTGCAACACGTCGCTGGTGTGCAGGTAGTTCGGCGAGGCCGCGACAATCCGGTCGGCGCTGGCGAGGAAGCGGTTCATCAGCGGTCGGTAGAGTTTGAGCAGATGCTTCTGACGAATAATGTCCGAGTGGTAGGTCACCACGCTCGGTTTGTTCATGCCGCTGGCAAAGTGCACCAGGTCCATGAACGGCCACGGAAAGTGATAGTTGACCACATCGGCTTCGGCGGCCAGCTCGCGAAACTGTTTGAACACGCTCCAGGAAAACCCGGTGGAGGCGAACTGAATGTCGAGTCTGGCGCGATGCACTTCGTGTTGACCCAGTTGCACCACCGGCGGGGTCGGGTCGGCGCTGAGTGTCAGCACCTGGCCGTCGATACCGTGATGCGCACCGCTTTCGCACAGCTGAAATATCACCTGCTCGATACCGCCGACCGAGTCAGGCAAGTAGGTTTTGAAAAAATGAAGAACTCGCATTCAACCTCCCATGGCCTGGCGGTAAGCACCGGCCGTGGCCTGTGCGCAGCGCTGCCAGGAAAAAAGCCGCGCCCGCTGCAATCCGGCTTCTCGGCATGCTTGCCAATGCACCTGATCGTCGAGCAGACGGATCAGCGTGTCGCGCAAGCCGTCTGCATTGTCAGGTTCAATATAGTTGCCCGCGTCGCCCGCGACTTCCGGCATGGCCGAAGCGCGGGTGAGTAACACCGGCGTGCCGCTGGCCATCGCCTCCAACACCGGCAGGCCAAAGCCTTCGTATAACGAAGGAAAAATCAGCGCCCGGGCACCGGCCAACAGCTGGGCCAGGTGTTCATCGGGCAAGTAGCCGAGCAGGCACACATGCCCGCTTGCCAATGCCTGACGCAGTTCGGCGCTGAACTGTTCGCGCTGCCAGCCAGCCATGCCGACGATCAGCAGCGGAAAGCGTTGGCGCACGGCCTCCGGCAGCAAGGCATGGGCGCGCAGGGCCAGCCGCAGATTCTTGCGTGGCTCCAGCGTCCCGACACAGAGGAAATACTCCCGCGCCGTAACGGCATGGGCCTTGAGTACCGGGTCGATGGTGTGTGCGTCACGCGGATGAAAGCGCTCGGCTACGCCCAAGGGAGCGACCACGAAACGTTCAGCGGGCAGGCCGAAACAGCTTTGAGCTTCGTCGGCGATCGCTTGTGAATCGGTGAGGATCACTTGTGCCTGCCGTACGCCGGTAGCCAGTCGGCGCTCGATCTCTTGCAAACGTGCCGGCGGCTGAGTTTCGGGGTAATGCAGGTGCGTCAGGTCGTGCAGGGTAATCACGGTCGGGCCGTCGAAGGCCAGTGGCCACAGACTCGGTTCGTGATACAGATCGATGCCATGCGCGCGCGCCTGATCGAAACGCTTTTGTTCCAGCCAGCGCCGCGCCTGATAAGCCCCGGGGATCTGCCGCAGGAGTGGCGTCAGGCGCGAATAACCGGGCATCGCTGCCTCCGGCATGGCCGAACTCCAGCCCCAGCCGTGGAACAACTCAATTTCGATATCGGTATCGCTGCGCAACGCATTCACCAACTCGGCGACGTAGTGGCCGATGCCGGTGCGCGGTGCCTGCAGGATCCGGGCATTAAGGGCAATGCGCATGCGGCCTCGCTGGCGCCAATGGCGCTTGCACTGCATTGCGTACGGTGCGCTCGGCCAGTTGCGCACTCGCCTCGTGCCAGTCGATCCAGCGCCAGTCCGCCACATCGCGAGCAGCGGGGAATTGGCCACTCTGCAGGAACCGCATGATCAAGTCAGCGAGGCTTTGCGGATCCTGCAAATCGAAATAGGCCATGAATTCGCCGCCGATTTCGCGGAACACCGCAATGTCGCTGCCCATCGCCGGCAAGCCACGCTGCATGGCTTCCACCAGCGGCAGGCCAAAGCCTTCGACAAACGAAGGTAATACCAGCGCACTGGCGTGGGCGTAGGCATGTTCGAGGCTGGTGTCGCTCAAGTCGTTGAACATGAACAGGCGGCGATTCAGTTCGGGATGACTGCGCACCCGGGCGAGCAGGGCATCGCACTTCCAGCCGATGCGCCCGGCGATGCACAGACGCGCCGGGGAGCCGGCGGTCCAGGCCCGTTCGAAGGCATCGAGCAGGTATGCGTGGTTCTTGCGCGGCTCAATGGTACTGACCATCAGGAACAGCGGCTCCGGTGTATTGAACAGCTGTTGCAGGCGCGGTTCGACGGTTTCCCCGGCGCTGTGCAGATCCAGTTCGGAACCGAGGTGAAAATAATCGAACCAGCGTTTTTCGGCCTGTACCGTGCCGATCCGTTGCTGCAGTTCGGCGCGCACCTGATCGCGTACCGTGGCGGAAATGGCCAGGTAGCCGTCGGCCGTGCGGGTGATCCAGTCGAACCATTCACTGAAGACCTGCACCAGCCGCGTGTCGTAGAACTGCGGGTGGGTCAGCGGTATCAAGTCGTAGATGACCGCGACAATACCGACACCCTCGCGCTTGAGCTGTTCGGCGTGGGAGAAAAAGTCCGAGTGCCAGGACGAATCCAGCAGCACCAGTTGGTCTCCGGGCTGATGCTGCAAGGGGGCACAGCGTTTTGGCAGTTGCTGGCGGTTGATCCGCTCGATCAGCCGCAGGGGTACGCCAAATGCCGCGAAAGCGCTCAGCCGATAGCCGACGTACAACAGGCGTCGTGGGGTTTTTGCCTGCAGGCGGCTGTCGAGGCGCTGATGCCATTGCCAGAAACGGTGCGCAAGGCGTTCCAGTCGTTCGCCGAATGTCGCAATGGCGTTGAACAGCGGCGCGTCCAGCGGGGCCAGGCGCGTGACCCGATAGAGCCGGCCCCTCAGCGAAATGACCGGCAGGCACTCGACATCACCCACCCGCTCCGGCAATTGCTTGATGACGTTGCGCACCACGCGTTGAATACCGGAGTTGATCTTCGGGTGTTTGAAGACGTGGGTGCACTCGACCAAGAGGCGGGTCATGGCGCAGGCTCGGTCAGCGCTGCCTCGGTGTGAGGGGTGATCGTCGTCTTGGCATTGAGCCAGGAACAGCCGACGAAATCTTCCTGGCGGTTGTTGATCACGTGAAACACCAGACCGTAATCGCGCCATTCGAAGTTGCGGTCCAGATGCGAGTCCAGGCGCGACAGGCTCAACGATACCGAATAGTTGCCCTTGCCCAGCCCCATGACGAAGGCGAAGCGGTAAGTGAAGCGTTCGCCGGCGCGCAGATCGGTCAGGGCCTTGTTCAGGCGATGGGTGTTGATGCCATACATCATCTGGCCCAGACGATCCTTGAGGATGAAGCCGAGCACCAGCCGTTCAATGTCGCGGCGAACTTCGACCTGCACTTCCAGTACCACTGGCTGGCCGACCTCGGCAGCGTCGATGGCGCGATCGTGTTCGTCCAGCAGGCGCACACTCAGAATGCCTGCCTCGCCGGTGCCGGACACGGTCTGCACTTCGCCGCCGGCGAGCATTTCCTGACGCACGATCTGCCCTTCGCGTTCGGCCATCAGGGCGTTGTAATAGTCGAGCACCACTTCCGGCTTGTCGTACATGGCCATGTGGCCATCCTTGAGCAGGATCGCCGAATCGCAGATCGACTGGATGGCCGAGCGGTCGTGGGAGACGATCAGCAGGGTCGTGCCGGCCTTGCGGAAGCTGCGAATGCGTTCAAAGCTCTTGTGCTGAAAGTAGGCGTCGCCCACCGACAGGGCCTCGTCGACGATCAGAATGTCCGGACGCCGCGCGGTGGCGACGCTGAAGGCCAGGCGCATCTGCATGCCGCTGGAGTAGGTGCGCACGGGGTGGTCGATGGCTTCGCCGATTTCTGCGAAGTGTTCGATGTCAGGCATCAGCGCTTCGATTTCGCCAACCTGCAGGCCCAGCAACTGTCCGGCCATGATCGCGTTCTGGCGCCCGGTAAAGTCCGGGTGAAAACCCATGCCCAGCTCCAGCAATGCCGCTACGCGCCCTTCAATCTCGATTTTGCCGCAGGTGGGTTGAGTGGTACCGGTGATCATCTTCAGCAAAGTGCTTTTGCCCGCACCGTTGGCGCCGACGATACCCACGGCCTCGCCGGGGGCAATCTCGAAAGCGACATCCTGCAGCACCCAATGCTCGCGGTGGCGCACCGGGGAAAACGGGATCAGCCATTCCGCCAGACGGCTCCAGCGTGTCGGATACTGTTTATAAGCCTTGCCCAGGCCCGTTACGCGTATAAGTCCCATCAGAGTTCATCCACCATTTCACCGACGCGCTGGCGGAACAACCGCAGGGCGATCAGACACATCACCACCGCGACGATGAACACCGGTAAAAGCGAGTTCCAGACCGGCCATTGCCCATACAGGAACAGGTTCTGATAGCTGCCGATCAGGCTGGTCATCGGGTTGAGTTGCAGCAGCCGCTGGACCCACTCCGGGAGGATGGTGATCGGATACACGATCGGCGTCAGCCAGAACCAGAACTGCAGGCAAATGGCGAAGAGCTGGCCGACATCGCGAAAGAATACATTCAACACGCCGAGGATCATGCCCAGACCAGCGCAGAACAGCATCTGCAGCGCAATCAGGGGAATCAGCGCCAGGAGCGCCATACCGGGCCAACGCCCGCTGATCAATAGAAATCCAAGGAACAGTCCGATGATGATGGCGAAATTGATCGCCGCATTGCACAGCACGATCACCGGCAGGCAGATGCGGGGGAAGCTGATTTTCTTCAGCAGGTTGGCGTTATCCAGAAACATGGTCTGGCTGCGCAGGGTGATTTCCGAAAACATTCCCCAGGCGAGCAGCCCGGCGCAGAGATAGACACTGTAGGCCATGCTGTCATCCACACCCGGCAGGCGGGCGCGCATGATGTGAGAAAAGATCACGGTGTAGACGATGATCATCGACAGTGGATTGAACACGGGCCACAAGGCACCGAGCAGCGAATTGCGATAACGCGCTTGAAACTCTCGCTGTACGCTGCCGAGGATGAATCCTCGATAGCTGTAAAGCGAGCGGTACAGGGAAAGCAGCATCAAACCGTCCTGCCGTATTGGTCTTCGAAGCGCACGATATCGTCTTCACCCAGGTATTCGCCGCTTTGCACTTCGATGATCACCAGGTCGATCACGCCGGGGTTTTCCAGGCGATGGCGATGGCCGGCGGCAATGAACGTCGATTCGTTCTTGGCCACCAGGTGAGTGCCGGTACCGTTGTTGGTGACCTTGGCCATGCCTTCGACCACCACCCAGTGTTCGTTGCGGTGATGATGCATTTGCAGCGACAGCTTGCCGCCGGGCTTGACCACGATGCGCTTGATCTTGAAGCGCGGGCCTTCCTCGAGCACGGTGTAGGTGCCCCACGGACGGCTGACCGTGCGATGCAGGCGGTAGGCTTCGTGGGATTTGTCCTTGAGCTGTTTGGCAACGCGTCGCACATCCTGGGCGCGATCGGCATGGGCCACCAGCACCGCGTCGGCGGTGTCGACGATGATCAGGTTATCCACACCCACGGCGGCCACCAGCCGGCCTTCGCTCTGCACGAAGTTGTTGTGACTGTCGATGAACACCGCTTCGCCGCTGGCGCGATTGTTGTCGGCATCGGCCGGTACCAGCGCTGCCACGGCACCCCACGAACCGATGTCGCTCCAGTCGAAACCGGCGGGCACCACCACGACTTTCTCCGAGCGCTCCATCAAGGCGTAATCGATGGAGATGTCGGTGATTTCAGCAAACAGTGCCGGTGACAGTTCCTGTTGCAGGCAGCCGATGGTTTCCACCGCGGCGCTGGCCTGCATGCAGGCGCGGGTCTGTTCCAGCAGTTCTGGCGCGTGCAGTTGCAGCTCGTTGATCAGTGTCGCGGTGGTGAAGCAGAACATGCCCGAGTTCCACAGGAAGTTGCCGCTTTCCAGGTAATGGGTGGCGGTCTGCAGGTCAGGCTTTTCCACGAAACGCTGTACTTTCGCTGCGCCTTTGGCGTCCAGCGGTGCGCCGGTTTCGATGTAGCCGAAGCCGGTTTCCGGGGCGGTCGGCAGCACACCGAAGGTCACCAGATAACCGTCCTTCGCCAGATTGACCGCGTGTTCGACGGCGCTCTTGAGCGCTTGCTGATTAACGATCAAATGGTCGGCGGGCATCACCACCATGATTGCATCGTCGCCGTGCAGCGCCTGCAGCGACAGGGCGGCGGCGGCAATCGCCGGGGCGGTGTTGCGCCCGGTCGGCTCCAGCAGGAAGTGCCCGCGATGGCGCGACACATGGGCGGCGCAATAGTGATCCTTGCTCTGGAAGTAGTACTCGCGGTTGGTCACCGTGACGATGTCGCCCCAGCCGTCGAGCAGTGCTGCCGCCCGCTGGTAGGTCTTGCCGAGCAGCGACTGCCCGTCGGGCAGGGTCATGAACGGTTTGGGATGGCCCTCGCGGGACACCGGCCACAGACGCGTACCGGCACCGCCGGACAGAATCACGGGGATCAGCATGACCTACTCCTTGGCGACGCGTTTCATATCCGCATCCATCATCATGCGGATCAGGGTGTCCAGGTCGGTTTTCGGTTTCCAGCCCAGCACACGCTGCGCCTTGGCCGGGTTGCCGAGCAGCACTTCGACTTCGGCCGGGCGGAAGAACGCCGGGTCGATCTTCACGTAGTCGCGGTAGTTCAGGCCGACGTGATCGAAGGCGATGCGGCACATCTCGCGCACGGTGGTGGTGACGCCGGTGGCGACCACGAAATCGTCAGGCTTGTCCTGTTGCAGCATCAGCCACATGGCTTCGACGTAGTCACCGGCAAAACCCCAGTCGCGTTTGGCGTCGATGTTGCCCAGGGCCAGTTCCTGCTGCTTGCCCTGCTTGATGCGGGCCGCGGCGTCGGTGACCTTGCGGGTGACGAACTCGATGCCGCGCAGCGGCGACTCGTGGTTGAAGAGGATGCCGCTGCTGGCGTGCAGGTCGAAACTTTCGCGGTAGTTGACGGTGATCCAGTGACCGTAGAGTTTGGCCACGCCGTAGGGGCTGCGCGGGTAGAACGGGGTGTTCTCGTCCTGTTGTTCGGCCTGGATCAGACCGAACATTTCGCTGGTGGAGGCCTGATAGAAACGTGTGTGCGGGCTGAACTGGCGGATCGCTTCGAGCAAGTGGGTGACGCCCAGGCCATCGACGATGCCGGTGGTCACCGGCTGATTCCAGGAAGCGGCAACGAAGCTTTGTGCAGCGAGGTTGTAGACCTCGTCCGGCGCCGACTGAATGACTGCACGTTGTACCGAGCAGGCATCGGCCATGTCACCGTCCAGGTAGACGATGTCGCCTTCGACGCCCATCTCGCGCAAGCGCCAGCGCGAATCGCTGCTACGGCGTGCTACCAGGCCGTGAACCTTGTAACCCTTGTCGAGCAGCAACCTGGCCAGATATGCGCCGTCCTGGCCGGTGATCCCCGTGATCAGTGCACTTTTCATTGTTGTTTTACTCGCTGCTCCCAGTCGGACAGGATCGCCCGCAGGGATTGTTGTGTGGTGATTGCCGGTGCCCAGCCCGTGGTCTGGACCAGCTTTGCGTGACTGCCGCAAACGCGACGCTGATCGGCGCGCCGCATGCGTGCCGGATCCTGCACCAGTTGCACTTCGACCTGCGCCAGATCGCCCAACTGCTCGATCAGACTGCGGATGCTTTGTTCGCGGCCCGAGCAGATGTTGTAGACCTGCCCGGGTGTGCCTTTTTCCAGAAGGGCGAAATAAGCCGCGATCACATCGCCGACATCGAGGAAGTCGCGCGTGACGTCAATGTCGCCGACTTCCAGTCGTGCTGCCTGCAAGCCTTGCTTGATGCGGTTGATCTGGCGTGCGGCGCTGGCGATGACGAAGCTGTCTTTCTGTCCGGCGCCGATATGGTTGAACGGCCGCGCCACCAGCACCGGCCAGCCCTCACTCAGGCCCCATTGCAGGCTGAGAAACTCGGCCGAGAGCTTGCTCACCGCATAGGGGTTGCGCGGGCAGGGCGGTTGCAGTTCGGTGATGGGCAGGGCGCTCTCGTCGACTTGCCCATAGACGTCGCCGGAGCTGACATACAGGAAGGTCCCCCGAAATCCGCGGGCCTTGAGGGCCTGCAACAGATTGAGGGTACCCAGCAGATTGATCTCGAGCGTACGGGCCGGGTCACGGAAGGCTTCGGGAACGAAGGTCTGACCAGCGAGGTGAATCACCGCGTCGGGCAATTGTGGCCACAGGTCGACGAGGCTCGCCGCTGACGTGAGATCGTAGGGTGCGGTGGCAGGCAGCAGTTCCCACGTCGAGTCAGGCTGGGCCAGACGCGACTGGATATGTTGTCCCACGAACCCACTGAGGCCCGTGACAAACAGACGCTTTTTCAAACAGCGACCCCTTGGTCTTTAACATTCGCCACTTTCCCACAGGCTTTGAGGGGAAGTCTGTCAGGCCGCATGAAAAAGGCCGACAGGATGACAGGCGAAGTCGTTGTTGTAGTTGTTTGTTACCAATCTGTGCCAAATGCTTGGCAATTTCAACAGTGCAAACCGTGACTGGTCAGTTCTCGTCAGAGTAGACGGATTTATTCTCGCCGGGCGGTTCACGAATCCGCGACGGATGTGTTTAGAATGCCCCTCGTCGCGTTCAACAGGGGTTGTTCAGCCCCAGTCAGACCGACCACTAAAAACAAGAACAAAGACGGGCTGGAAGATGCAGGACGAGTGTCGGCATGCCGACCACGATTCAGCGCTTCGCCGTCATGGATTGAAGCAGCCGGGATGGCGGCTTCATCGTGGGATGCCATGAACTTCATTCTTTACTCGGACGTCAACGACCGTTCCATCAGCCAGAGTCTCGGACGTCCCGAATACAGTTACTACTTCGTGCTCAAGGCCTATCGCCCGGTGCTGGAAAGCCTTGGGCGGGTGCATGTGGTGTCCGCCATCACCGAGGTTGATCCGCTCTTTCGCCAATTGCGCGAGGTGGGCGAAGACAGCCTGTTTCTCTCCTTCACCCCGCCGCAAAATACGCCGACCGATCTTGAGTGTCCGACCCTGTGTGTGGTTGCCTGGGAGTTCGATTCGATCCCGGACGAGATCTGGGACAACGATCCGCGCCACGACTGGACGCAGATGCTGGCCCGACAAGGGCGGGTGATTACTCTGTCCAGCCATACTGCCCGGGCGATTCGCCGGGCGCTGGGCGAGGACTTTCCGGTACTGGTTTTGCCGACACCGTTGTGGGAGAACTTTGCGGCGATTCGTCAGCAGCAAGTTCCGGCGCCGGTCAATCCAGGCACGCCGCTGGCGATCAAGGGCTGCATTTTCGACAGCCGTACGCTGGCGCTCTCAGCCGATGACCTGCTGCCCAAACCACTGACCGCCGAGCAACTGGCCGCGATCGAGGCACAGCGACCTCCTCCGCTGACCTTCAAACGGCGCCTGGTCATCGCCCGGCACTACCTGCGCCAGTGGCGCCTGGATGCAGGCCGCGAACAGCAACAGCCGCGGGTGAAGTTTCTGCATCACTGGTATTGGGAGGGACTGCGTGATCTTTTCTCACGCAGGGCGCATGCCTGGCTGGAGCGACAGCTGCCGAGTATCGCCGGTCCACAGGCGGTGGCAGTGGTCGAACCGCCGCCGCTGGATCTGCCGGACACCACGTCGGTGGTCGACACCACGGTCGACGGTGTGGTCTACGTCACCGTGTTCAACCCCAAAGATGGCCGCAAGAACTGGCATCAACTGATCACCGCGTTTTGCTGGGCGTTTCGGGAAACGGCCGATGCGACGCTGGTGTTGAAAATCACCCAGAACGACCTCGCGTCTTACTACAGCGAATTAATGACGCTGTTGGCGCAGCTCTCACCCTTTGCCTGCAGGGTGGTGGTGTTGCACGGTTATCTGGATGACGCCCAGTACACCCGGCTTTACGCCGCTGCCAGTTACTACGTCAACGCCTCGCGCTGTGAGGGCCTGTGTCTGCCGTTGATGGAGTTCATGTCCAGTGGCAAACCGGTAATCGCCCCGGACCACACGGCCATGGAAGACTACATCGACGACAGCGTCGCCTTCGTGATCAAGTCCAGCGAAGAACCCGCCATCTGGCCGCAGGACTCACGGCTGATTTACCGCACCCTGCGCCACCGCCCGGATTGGGCTTCGCTGAAACAAGCCTACGAGGACAGCTACCGCATGGCCAAAGACCAGCCGGAGCGGTACCGGCAGATGTCGGCGGCAGCGGTCGAGCGCATGCATGACTACTGCGCTTTTGCCCCCGTGCAAACGCGCATGGCGGAATTTTTCGGGCTTGCACCGCATCCCGCCAATGCTGCGTCAGTGACGGAAAACGCCTCATGCTGATCATCATTCATTCGGAAACCAACCAGCACACCATTGCACAGAATCTGGGGCGCTCGGAGTACAGCTATTACTTCGTGCTCAAGGAATATCGCCCGGTACTCGAGCGTCTCGGACGCGTGGTGGAAGTGGCCGATCCGCTGACCGAAGTCGACGCGCTTTACGAGGAATGCCGGGCCAGTGGCGAGCCGTGCGTCTTCCTGTCGTTCTCGCCGCCCCATCGCACGCCGGTACACCTGATGTGTCCGACTTTGCCGGTGTTTGCGTGGGAGTTCAGCACCATCCCCAATGAGCCGTTTGCCGGTGAGCCGCGCAACGACTGGCGCACGGTGCTGCAGGCTTGCGGAGCGGCGATCACCCATTCCAGCTACACCGTCAACGCGGTGCGCGAGGCAATGGACAGCGATTACCCGATCGTCGCGGTGCCTGCGCCGGTATGGGATCGCTTTGCCGCCCGCGGTGCGCCGTTGCAGGGCCAGTCACCGAATGGACCGGTACGGTTGAAGATCAAGGGATTGGTGGCCGACAGTCGCAAACTTGACTTGAACGCATTCGCCCCCCGGCCTTTGCGCACGGGCAAGGGACTCGATTTCCATGCGCCGGTCAGGGAGCAGGAGTTGCTGCTCGACGGCGTGGTCTACACCTCAGTGTTCAATCCCGGCGATGGGCGCAAGAACTGGGAGGACATGCTCAGTGCATTCTGCGTCACGTTCCGCGAGGTCGAGGACGCAACGCTCGTGCTGAAACTGACGCACCACGATGTCGAAGAAGCGCTGAGCGACATCCTCCACCACCTGTACAAGAATCAGTCCTACCGCTGCCGGATCGTACTGATCTACGGCTACCTCGCGGACGCCGATTATGAGCGCCTGGTGCAGGCGACCCGTTATGTGGTCAACACGTCCTACGGCGAGGGCCAGTGCCTGCCGTTGATGGAATTCATGTCCTGCGGCAAACCGGCGGTGGCGCCGCGTACGACGGCAATGATCGATTACCTGAGTGCCGACAACGCCTTTCTGATCGACTCCACCGACGAGCTCACGGCCTGGCCGCATGACCCGCGCAAGGCCTTCCGCACCCTGCGTTATGTGACTAACTGGACGTCGTTGTGCACGGCCTATCGCGCCAGCTATGCGGTCGCCAAAGACGATCCGCAACGTTATGCACAGATGGCCGCTCAGGCGGTGAGCAGCCTGCAGGATTTCTGCAGTCAGGCAGTGGCCGAGCAGCGGTTGCAGGTGTTTCTGGGGCAGTTGTTCGAACGCCGGTTCGCCTCAGACCCCGAGATGCGCGGGGCATGAACAGCAAGCGGATCATGGACATCGAGGTACTGCGCGCGATCGCGGTGCTCGGTGTGCTGTTTCATCACCTGCAGGGCAGCCTGTTCACCGACACCGTGCCGCTGCTGCAAACAGTCCACCATTGGGCGCAGTCCTGGTGGGGCGTTGACCTGTTTTTTGCGATTTCCGGATTTGTCATCGCCCGCAGCCTGATCCCCGCTCTGCAAGGCTGCACGAGCCGTCGGCAGTGCTGGGAGCAGACACGCAATTTCTGGCTGCGCCGGGCCTTTCGTTTGTTGCCCTCGGCCTGGCTGTGGCTGGCGCTGATGTTGCTGGCCTGTGTCTTGCTCAATCGCTCAGGTGCGTTCGGCACGCTGCACGCCAATCTGCAGGCAACGCTGGCCGGGGTGTTGCAGTACGCCAATTTCCGTTTTGCCGACAGTTTCTTTCAGTACGAATACGGCAGCAGTTTCGTCTACTGGAGCCTGGCACTGGAGGAGCAGTTCTACTTGCTGTTCCCGCTGCTGATTGTCGTGTGTCGCCGACATCTGGGCTGGGTATTGCTGGCGCTGGTCGCGGTGCAACTGTTCACGTTGCGCACCCCCTTGCTGATGGTGGTGCGCACCGATGCCCTGGCCCTCGGCGTATTGCTGGCGATGTGGAGCGCGCAGCCGGGTTATTCCCGTTGGGAACCGAGGTTCCTGCGGCGGCCGTGGGCCGGCGTTTCGGTACTGATTGTGCTGGCGTTGCTGCTGAGTTACATGGCCACCGACCGCTTCACGTTCGCCTCTTACCGCATCGGCTCGATCGCCATGCTCAGCGCGCTGCTGGTGTGGATTGCCTCGTACAACCGCGATTACCTGCTGCCGCGCGGAAGGTTGCAACGGCTGATGGCGTGGATCGGCAGCCGTTCCTACGGCATCTACCTGATCCATATTCCGGCCTATCTGTTGGTCCGTGAATTGATCTTCCGCTTGCAGGACGCGGGGCTGCCCAGTCCGGCCGGGCACCCGATTCTCACGGTGCTGATCGCCGGCGGTCTGATCGCGCTGCTCAGCGAATTGAATTACCGATTCATCGAAATGCCGATGCGCAATCGCGGCGCCGCGCTGGTGCGCCGCCTCGGTACGTCGCGAACCGCCGTCCCATCCTCTGGAGCTACCTCATGCTGAGCCTTTTGAAGAAACTCACGGCAACGTCACCCGCACCGGTTGCTGTGCCATCTGCCGCCGACAAGGTTGATCCGTACATGCTCGGCCTGTACGACGCAAAGCTCAGTGGCTGGTTCAATCAAGAGACCGACGAGCTGTTCACAGGCTTTCGGGTGAGCGCCGATGACACGTTGCTCGATGTCGGCTGTGGCGACGGCGGTAATGTGCATTTCTGCGGCATGCGCGGGGCGAAGATCATCATTGCCGACATCGACGCGGCCAAAGTCGAGGCCACCCGCCAGCGTCTGAGCGATACCCCGGCACGCAGCGTCGAATGCCACGTGACCGACTGCAACCCGCTGCCGATTGCCGATGCCACCGCCACCCGCGTGGTTTCCACCGAAGTCATCGAGCATGTCGACGATCCGGCGCAATTTCTCGCCGAACTGGTACGGGTCGGCAAGCCGGGAGCGCTGTACCTGCTGAGCGTGCCGCATCCCAGCTCGGAAGATTTGCAGAAAGACATTGCCTCGCCGGATTATTTCCAGAAACCCAACCACATTCGCATCATCAGTGAAGAGCAGTTCAAGGCGATGGTCAGTGACGCCGGGCTGGAGATCATCAGCCACAGTCAGTACGGCTTTTACTGGTCGATGTGGATGCTGTTGTTCTGGGAAGCCAAGGTCGAATTCAGTAACCCCGATCACCCGTTGCTCGAGCATTGGGCCAATACCTGGCAAGCGGTGCTCGATTCGCCCCGTGGTGCACAGATCAAGCAGGCGCTGGACGCGGTGGTGGCGAAGAGTCAGGTGATCATTGCCCGCAAGCCCTGAGTGCTTTTGTGTAACCTTGCAGCCTGATGTCTCAGGGATCTGCAAGGTATGCGCGTTATCGTCGGGTTGTCGGCCATGCTGGCGGTGTTGTTGCTCTGTGCTTGTGAACGACAGGACGCAGCGCCACTCGATCAGCAACTCTACGTCTGGCAACGGCAATGGACGTCCGCCCATGAGCTCGCGCTGAAAGACAGCCGCAGCGACTTTTCGACCCTGCGCGTGTTGGCCTTGCAGGCATTCCCCAGTGACGGCTGGCATCGGGCGCGGATCGATGCGCCGTTGCTCAAGCACGATGGCCGGCTTCTGATCGCGGTGATTCGTCTCGACGGTCAGCTCAAAAGTCTGGATCAGTCGCAGGTCACGGCGCAGATTCTTCAGGTTGTCGCCGACTGGCAGGCGCAGGGGCTGACCCTGAGTGGCGTCGAGATCGATCATGATGCGGGTAATGCGCGTCTGCCGGAATACACCGAGTTCCTCACACATCTGCATTCCGCGTTGCCCGCATCGTTGCCGCTGAGCATCACCGCGCTGCCGGCGTGGCTCGGCAGTTCACAGCTGCCGGCGTTGTTGGCCACAGTCGACAGCAGCGTGCTGCAGGTGCACGCCGTCAGCGATCCGCGACGCGGCTTGTTCGACCCCGAGCAGGCTCGGCGCTGGGCCAGCGCCTGGGGCAAAATCAGCAGCAAATCGTTCTATCTGGCGCTGCCGGCCTATGGCGTGGCGCTGCTGCCGGATGCCGACGGTGCCCCGGTGGTGGAAAGCGAAGTACCGATCGAACGTGAAGGGCAACGCCGGGAACTGCTCGCCGATCCGTTGCAACTGAGCCGACTTGCAAAAGCGCTGCGCGAGGACCCGCCGGAACATCTGGCCGGGCTGATCTGGTTTCGCCTGCCGCTGGCCAATGATCGTCGGGCCTGGAGCCTGACCACGTTGCGCGCCGTGGCCCGCGGCGATGCGTTGAGCAGCCAACTCGGTCTGGCGTTCAGCGACCACGCTGGCCTGCAGGACATCGCCCTGCGCAATGTCGGAAACCTCGACAGTGCCTGGCCCGCACGGATCATCGTCAAGGCCAGCGCTTGCGAAGGCGCCGATGCGCTCGCCGGTTACTCGTTGCAACAGAGCGCGGATCTGCTTACCTTCACCCGCCTGCGCGACGGTCGTTTGCCGGCGGGTGGACAACGCGCCATCGGTTGGGCGCGCTGTGCATTTATTGATCAAGGAGGTTCGCATGTTGACCCGTAACTGGCCCCGCCATCTGCTCTGCCTGAGCCTCAGCCTGCCGCTGGGTTCGGCGTTGGCCTGCGGCCCGGACTTCCCGATGCGCCTGCTCGACAATCGCGGGCAAACCCTGGCCGATTTTCCGGAGGGCAACTTCAACTTCGAGATCAGCCGCCTCGGCAAGACCATTGCCGGGCTGAAGAACGTCACCGCTGCGACGCACAATCCCGACGACATGTACGGCGACGCAAGCGAGCCTGCTGCGCTGCGCGAAAAAGCCGAGCAGGTCGGTCTGAGCGCCGAACAACAGGCGCTGGTCAAGCAACTGCGTGGCCTGAGCGATGCGCGTCAGGTCGAGGCGCAGGGCGCCAGCCTGCCAGCGGAAATTCGCTTGTACGTGGCCGGCGCGGTGGCGTTTGCCACTGGCGATCATCCGCTGGCGATCGAATACTTCAACAAAGTGCTGGCACTGCCGGCCGATCAGCGCCCGCTGCGCAGCACCTGGGCGGCGTATTCCCTGGGCCGTGCCTGGTTTGCCACGAGTGCCGAGGCGGGCGATGTCATCGAAGTGCTGGAGGACGCACGTGGGGCCTTCCGTCAGGCTCGACAACTGAGCATCGATGGCTTCAGTGATCCGCTGGAACTCGGTGTGGCCAGCCTCGGTGAAGAGGCGCGGGTGCTGCGCAACGCCGGCGACTGGAACGGCGCCATCGAACTGTATGAAGCGCAGAACCTGCACGGTTCGGCCGTGGGTTACACCTCGCTGAAACAACTGATGAATGAGCTGGCCGAACTGCCCGAGCCGCAACTGGCCAAGTTGCTGGAGCGCAAAGCCGTGCAGCAACTGGTTACCGCTTCGTTGATCAGCCGCATGGGTTGGTCATTCGACGAGCAACCGCCGAATGAGAAGAAACTCATCAAGCTGCTGCAGGACAGCACCCGTGGCAGCCTGGAAAACGCCGATCGGCTGGCGGCGATGAACTATCAACAGGGTGATTACGCCAGCGCCAAGGCCTTCCTTGAAAACGCCGGTGACGGCGGATTGGCGTGGTGGCTGCGGGCCAAGCTGGCAGTGCGTGACGGCGATAAAAATGCCGCGGCTGCCGCCTATGCCAAAGCCGCGCAGGCGTTCCCGCAGAGCGAAGATTGGGGCTACCGGCGCACCCCTGACTGGGACTTCGAAACCGTCCAGCCGAAATGCCGGGTCGAGGGCGAAAGTGCGATTCTGGCGCTGCAACGTGGCGAATACCTGCAAGCGTTTGTGCAGTTGTATCGCAGCAACAGCATTTACTGGTTCGACGCGGCGACGGTGGCCGAGCGCGTGCTGACGGTCGATGAGCTCAAACGCTATGTCGATGACAACGTGCCGGCGCCCCCAGCGCTGACCCAGCAGCAGCGCGACAACTACGTGCCGCTGCCGGTCGCCGCCAGCCTGCGCAATCTGCTGGGGCGACGCTTGCTGCGTGAAGGGCATTACGAGGAAGCGGTCGGCTATTTCGACAATCCCGATCTGCAGCACAAGGCCCGTCTGTACGGCGAGCAACGGATGAAGGCTGACGCTGCGTGGTGGCCGAGCAAACGCGCCAGTGCCTTGTACAACGCGGCGTGGACCGCGCGTGAATGGGGCATGGACATTCTCGGCTACGAGATGGCGCCGGACTACGCCACGTTTGGCGGCAACTACAGCCTGGAAAACACCGAGCTGAAGGTCGGGCCGCTGGTGGCCGAGGCTGAAGTGCAGCGCCAGAAGGCTAGTGAAGCGCAGCCGGATGAGCGTTATCACTACCGTTTTGTCGCCACCGCGCTGGCCAGTCGGGCCGCGGATAATTTGCCGCACACCAGTCAGGCGTTTGCGGCGGTGTTGTGTAACGCTGCGGGTTTCAACAGCAGCCTGGAAGAGCAGAGCGCGCTGTATCGACGCTACGTCAATGAAGGCCCGTACGTGCCGTGGGCGGTGGACTTCGGTAATCAGTGCCCCTATCCGGATTTCGAAAACGCCGACAAGCGTTACGTCACCCAAGTGACCGACGCTGTGCGCAATTCGTTGCGTCCGTACAAGTGGCCGGTGGTCGGTGTCCTGCTGTTAATCAGTGCTGGCGTGCTGGTGTTGTTCAGTCGTCGGCGCAAGTCCCGCAAACCCTAGGCCTGCTGAATAAACGTCAGGCGTACGGCGAAGCCGATCAACAGGCTGCCGAACAGCCATTGCTGAACGCGTTGGGCGGTTGGACTGTGTTGCAGCCAACGGCCCAGCGCCGCGCCGGTCAGGGCATAGGCACTGTCGAACAGCAGCCCGATGCCCACCAGCAACCCGCCGAGGGTGGCAAACTGGGTCAGCACCGCTGCGCCGTCATTGACGATGAATTGCGGCAACAGCACCGAGCAGAACAGCAAGGCCTTGGGGTTGAGCAGATTGGTCAGCAGGCCACGGCGAATCGCCTCGCGCCATTGTCCTTGGGTGTCAGTTACGGCAGTCGTATTCAGGTTCGGCAGCAGGCTGCTGCGCAGGCATTGAATGCCGATCCACAGCAAGTACGCCGCACCGGCCAGGCGCACCAGATCAAACGTCCACGGCGCCGCCTTGAACAGCGCCGCCAGACCCAATGCCGCCAATGCCACGTGACAGCCCCGGGCGATCGCCAGGCCAACGGCGGTTGCCAGCGCCGCACCGCGACCCTGGCGGGCACCGGTTTGCAGCAACAGAATCATGTCCGGGCCGGGCAACAGGAAGACCACCGCCAATGCCAGAAAAAACAGCCAGAAACTCGTCATGTCGCAGCCCTTTCGTTATCGATTCGGTGAGCAAAGTCTATGGCGCAAGGGCGGGGCAGGTGCTTGCGAAGTCAGCTTCAAAAACCCTTGCGATTGGCATAACCTGCTTTCTTTTTGTGCCTTGACCAGCAGGATCTGCCAAACATGAAACTCGACGCTTTTGATCGCAAGATTCTCGCTGCCTTGCAGCGCAACGGACGGCTGAGCAATGTCGAGCTGGCGGACGAGATCGGCCTGTCGGCGTCACCTTGCTTGCGCCGGGTGCGGATGTTGGAGGAGGCTGGGGTGATTCGTGGCTACCAGGCCAACCTCGATCGCGATGAAGTGGGACTGGGGCTGACGGTGTTTGTCGGGGTCAAGGTCGAGCGCCACAACGATGAGCAGGCCGAAGCCTTTTACGCGGCAGTCACCGCCCTGCCGGAGGTGATCTCGGCGTTTCTGGTGTCGGGCGAATCGGACTTTCTGTTGCAGGTGGTGGTGCCGGACCTGCGCGCATACGACCGTTTTCTCAGCGGCTGCCTGCTGAAGCTGCCGGGGGTGAGTGACATTCGCAGCAACTTTGCGATTCACACGGTGAAGACGCCGGGGGCGTTGCCGTTGGGGCATCTGCCGCTGTAGAGCGGGTTGCTCCTTTCGCGAGCAGGCTCGCTTCCACATTGGAATGTGATCGAATGTGGGAGCGAGCCTGCTCGCGAAGAGGTTGGCGGTCGACGGTTACATCTGCGTCGCCATCCCCTCGACATTCATCGCCGCCTGACGCAGCGCCTCGGAGCGGGTCGGGTGCGGATGGCAAGTCAGCGCGATATCTTCGGCAGACGCACTGAACTCCATGGCCACGCAGTATTCACCGATCATTTCACTGACGCTCGGTCCGACCAGGTGCACGCCGAGGATCTCGTCCGTGCGTTCGTCGGCGAGGACTTTGGCGAAGCCTTCGGTCTCATGGTTGATCTTGGCCCGGCTGTTGGCGGTGAACGGGAATTTACCGACTTTATAGGTGCGCCCTTCAGCCTTGAGCTGCTCCTCGGTCTTGCCGACGCTGGCCAGCTCGGGCCGGGTGTAGATGACATTGGGGATCAGCCCGTAATTGACCTCGCCGGCCTTGCCGACGATCTGTTCCACGCAGGCCATCGCTTCGTCTTCGGCCTTGTGCGCAAGCATCGGGCCTGACGTCACGTCACCGATCACCCACACGCCGGTTGCCTCGGTGCGGTGCTGTCGGTTGGCGAGCATGCCGCGCTTGTCGGTGCTCAGGCCGACGTTCTCCAGGCCCAGGCCTTTGGTGTACGGGCGCCGGCCGATCGCGACCAGCACGTAGTCGGCTTCCAGCAATTCGGCGCTGCCACCGGCGGCGGGTTCGACGCTGAGCTGCACGCCATTGGCCGAAGTCGTGGCGCTGGTAACTTTGGAACTTAGCTTGAAGCTGATGCCTTGCTTGCTCAGCGCACGCTGCAGGGTTTTGCCGGCCTCGCCATCAACACCCGGGCAGATGCGGTCGAGGTATTCGACCACGGTCACCTGGGCGCCGAGGCGCCGCCAGACCGAACCCAGCTCCAGGCCGATCACCCCCGCGCCGATCACTACCAGATGCTTGGGCACTTCACTCAGCGACAGCGCGCCGGTGGAGTCGAGGATGCGCTTGTTGTCGATCTCGACGCCGGGCAGGGGCGTAGGCTCGGAGCCGGTGGCGATGATGATGTCCTTGGCGCTCAGCTCGGTCATGTTGCCTTGCTCGTCGGTCACCGTGACTTTGCCCGGGCCGTCGATGTGGCCCCAGCCCTTGATCCAGTCGACCTTGTTTCTGCGAAACAGAAACTCGATGCCTTTGGTCAGGCCGCTCACGCTTTCGTCTTTCTGTTTCATCATTTGCGCGAGGTTGAGCGCGGGTTTGACCTCGATGCCGAGGTTGGCGAATTCCGCACCCATGGCCGCGTCGTACAGCTCCGAAGCATGCAGCAAGGCCTTCGACGGCATACAACCGACGTTCAGGCAGGTGCCGCCGAGGGTGGCGCGGCCTTCCACGCAGGCTGCCTTCAGGCCCAGCTGGCCGGCGCGGATCGCTGCGTTATAACCACCGGGGCCGCCGCCCAGAATGACCACGTCGTAGTTGCTCATGCTGTTGCTCCTCGTTGGGGATGCGGATCGCTAAAAGTAGTCGGTCGATAAAATTACGAACGTAATATGTGCGTTTCCGGACATTTCGGTCAAGGCTTCAGGCAAGCGACAGGTTGCGCATCTTTAGATAAGCGAATTTGTGTACGAATATTTCACGCTTTTCGTTATATCGTAACGATAAGACCGGTGAATCAATGGCTTTGGGGTGATATGCAAGTCGATCTGAATGTCGATGGCACGCAAGTGACCGGGTTGCCGCGCTTTCAACAAGCGGCCGCGCAAGGGCGACGCTTGCGTCGTCTGGCCATCGGCCTCGGCGGATTGGCCGGGGCAGGGTGGCTGCTGGCGTTGTTTGTCGAGCTGTTTGCCGCGCAATCGATATGGCCGGTCTTGCTGGTGAATTTGGGTGCGGCGTTGCTGGTGCTGGTCGCCGGCCTGCAGTCGGCGTGGTGGTTGACGCAATGGCGTGCAGGGGTGATTGACCCGCCGATATCGGTGGCGCTGACCGAGGAGCTGGAGCCAGTAGCGCCAGATGGCTGGTACGAACGGCTGCTGGAGCGATTGAGTCAGCGTGGTCTGCACCTGCTCGGTCAGATTGGCGCGGCCACGTTGTGGCTGGGCGGCTGGTCAGTACTGGTGGTGCTCGCCGTCGGGCAGGTGTGGAATCTGGCATTGCCTGCCGCTGCGGTCGGGTTGTCGGCCACGGTGGGCGCGGCGCTGATGTTGTTGCTGGGTTTCGGCCTGCTGGTGCTGGAGCGGCAACTGGCTCAGGAGAGTCCGGCGCAATGGCCGGAAGCCGGGTCCCTCGCGCAACTGGCGCGAGTGGCGATCATCAGCCTGGTGCTGGGCGCGTTGTGCCTGCTGTTCGCCAGCGAGGCGTCGGTGTGGCCAGTACGGCTTGCGGTGTTGATCGGGATCTTGCCGGCATTCGTCGCGATCGAGTTGCTATTGCGCGCATTTCTATCGGTGTTCAGCCCTCGACGCGAGCAGCTCGAACCGACCCTGCTGGCGCGCAGTTTTGTTGCCGATATGCTGCGCTGGCCACCGCAGCCGTTGCTCGCCTTGCAGCATGAATTGCACAACCGGTTCGGCATCGATCTGCGCCAGATCTGGGCGTTCAGCTATATGCGCCGGGCCTTCCTGCCGGTGCTGGCGCTGGTCGCTGCGGTCGGCTGGTTACTGACCGGTATCCACGAAATCCCGCTGCAAGGGCGCGGTATCTACGAGCGCTTCGGCAAGCCGGTGCAAGTGTTCGGTCCGGGATTGCACGCCGGTCTGCCATGGCCATTGGGCCGTGTATTGAACGTCGAGAATGGCGTGGTGCATGAGTTGGCGACCAGCGTCGGCGACGCTCCCGCGCCAACCCAGGCTGAGCCTGCCGAAGGCCCGGCGCCGATGACCGCCAACCGCTTGTGGGATGCCAGCCACGTCAATGACAAATCCCAGGTGATCGCCAGCAGCCGTGGCGATCAGCAGAGCTTTCAGATCGTCAACATGGACGTGCGCTTCGTTTATCGCATTGGTCTGAGTGATCAGGATGCTTTGGCCGCGACTTACAACAATGCCGATGTGCCGACGCTGATTCGCAGCACCGCGAGCCGGATTCTGGTGCACGATTTTGCCTCGCGCACCCTCGACGGTTTGCTCGGCGCTGACCGGGTAGGGCTGGGCGAAGAAATCGGCCGCGCAGTGCAAGGTGATCTACAGAAACTCGACAGCGGTGTGGAGATTCTCGCCACCGTGGTCGAAGCGATTCACCCGCCAGCCGGTGCGGCTAATGCTTATCACAGCGTGCAAGCAGCACAGATCGGCGCGCAGGCGTTGATCTCCCGTGAACGCGGCGCTGCGGCAGAAGCCAGTAATCAGGCGCAGTTGCAGGCCAGCCTGGCCCGCGATCAGGCGAGTGCCAGCGCCCGTGAAATCAACGCCACCGCGCAGGCGGCGGATCTGAAATTCAAGGCTGAGCAGAAAGCCTATTCCAGCGCTGGCCAGGCGTTCGTGCTTGAGCAATATCTGAGTCAGCTCAGCCTGGGTCTGAACAAGGCCAAATTGTTGGTACTCGACCACCGTTTAGGCGGCAGCAGCAATGCGCCGACCATCGATTTGCGTACGTTTACGCTGCCGGCTGATCCGACGCCTACGCGCACCACCGCTCAACCAGGAGTTGCCCCTTGAGCCAGTCGCACACTCACGATTTGCATGACCACAGCGGCCACGATCATGGCCACGCCGGGCATCACCATCATCATGGGCATCATCACCATCACCACGGAGCGCCGGAAGAGGCGGGACCGTTCCCTTGGCGGCGCATGGGCTGGGCGGTGTTGCTGGTGGGGTTTGCCATCGCGGCGGCAAGCCTGGTTCAGGTGCGCTCGGGCGAGGCCACCGTCATCACCCGTTTCGGTAATCCGTCGCGGGTGCTGCTTGAGCCGGGTTTGAGCTGGCGCTGGCCGGGGCCGTTCGAAGCGGCGATCCCGGTGGATCTGCGCCTGCGTACCACCTCGAGTGGTTTGCAGGATGTCGGCACCCGCGACGGTTTGCGCATCATCGTTCAGGCCTACGTGGCGTGGCAGGTGCAGGGCGACCCGGACAATGTGCAGCGTTTCATGCGCGCGGTGCAGAACCAGCCGGACGAAGCGGCGCGGCAGATTCGCACCTTTGTCGGTTCGGCGCTGGAAACCACCGCCAGCAGTTTCGATCTGGCGGATCTGGTGAATACCGATGCCAGCAAAGTGCGTATCGCCGATTTCGAAGCGCAACTGCGTCAGCAGATCGACCAGCAACTGCTCGCCACCTACGGTGTGCGTGTGGTGCAGGTGGGCATCGAACGCCTGACCTTGCCTTCGGTCACGCTCACGGCCACGGTCGATCGGATGCGCGCCGAGCGTGAAACAATTGCCACCGAACGCACCGCCATCGGCAAGCGGGAAGCTGCACAAATTCGTTCTGCGGCCGAGCGCGATGCGCGAATTGTCCAGGCCGATGCCACGGTGAAAGCGGCAGAAATCGAAGCACAGTCGCGGGTCGAAGCCGCACAAATCTATGGTCGTGCGTACGCTGGCTCACCGCAGCTGTACAACCTGCTGCGCTCACTCGATACCCTTGGCACCATCGTTACGCCGGACACCAAGCTGATCCTGCGTACCGACGCCGCGCCATTCCGCGTTCTGGTAGACGGTCCGCCGAATGTTGAAAATAAATCCGGATCGCAGCCATGAGTGATGAAGTTCCACGTGGAACACATTCGTTGAGCAGTCCGTGGATCCAGGCCGGACGTCTGGCGTTTTTCGCCTTATATGCGGTGACGGTATTGGCAGCGTTGGCCTGGGCGTTTTCCAATGTGCGGCAGATTGATCCGCAAAATCGCGCGGTGGTCTTGCACTTTGGCGCACTGCAACGCGTCCAGAATGCCGGGCTGTTGCTGGCCTGGCCGCAGCCGTTCGAGCAGGTGGTTTTGCTGCCGGCGGCGGATCGGGTCATCGAGCGCCGAGTGGAAAACCTGCTGCGCAGCAGTGAGGCGATCAAGGCTAATCGTGTAGCAACCTTCGCCACGCCACTGAGCGATGCACTGGCCGGTTCCGGCTATCTGCTGACCGGCGACGCCGGCGTGGTGCAACTGGATGTGCGGGTGTTTTACAAAGTCAGCGATCCCTATGACTTCGTGCTGCAGGGTGATCATGTGCTGCCAGCACTGGATCGGCTGGTCACCCGCAGCGCTGTGGCCCTGACCGCTGCTCGGGATCTGGATACGATTCTGGTCGCTCGGCCGGAGTTGATCGGCGCCGACAATCAAGCGGCTGAACGTCGTGAGCGTCTGCGCGGTGATCTGGTGCAAGGCATCAACCAGCGTCTGGCTGAGTTGAAGGCGAGTGGGCAGGGCATCGGCATCGAAGTGGCGCGGGTCGACGTGCAGTCGAGTCTGCCGGATCCGGCCGTCAGCGCCTTCAATGCGGTATTGACCGCCAGTCAGCAAGCCGACAAAGCCGTCGCCAATGCACGCACCGAGGCGGAAAAACTCACCCAGACTGCGAACGAGCAAGCCGACCGCACGCTGCAAGTGGCCCATGCACAGGCAGGCGAACGCTTGGCCAAAGCCTCTGCCGACACTGCCACGGTCATGAGCCTGGCCAAGGCGCAACAACAAGGCACCGACCCGCAGATGCTCCTGCGGCTGTACCGCGAACGCATGCCGAAAATTCTTGGTCAGGCCGGTTCGGTGACCACGGTCGATCCGAAAGACGATTCCCGCCTGATCATTCAGGGAGCCAGTAAATGACTGCGACCACCGCTGCACCGAGCCTGTTGTCCTCGGCCGAACAGCGCCGCGCCGCGCGGCAATTGACCCTGGCGATGCTCGCCCTTGGCTTGCTCGGCCTCGGTCTGCTCTGGCGCTGGCTGTTACCGGAGCAAACCGGTGTCAGTCAGTTGCTGCTGGGTTTCGCTTCTCTATTGGTGGCGGTGCCGGTGATGCGCTCGGCGTGGTACAGCTTGCGTTATCCGAGCCTGCACGGCATCACCGATCAACTGATTGCTTTGGCGATGCTCGGTGCGTGGGCGACTGGCGATCTGCTGACCGCCGCGTTGCTGCCGATCATCATGATCTTCGGCCACGTGCTGGAAGAGCGCAGCGTGATCGGTTCGCAGGAAGCGATTCACGCTCTCGGCCAATTGACCCGCAGCCACGCCCGCAAGATTCAAGCGGACGGCTCGATCATTGAAGTCGACAACGGCACCCTCCAACCCGGTGACACGGTCGAGGTGCGCGCCGGGGATCGTGTGCCCGCGGATGGTCGGGTGTTGTTCGGCCAAGCCAGCCTCGACACGGCGTCGATTACCGGCGAGTCGGTGCCAGTGGAAACGGCAGTGGGCATGACGGTGTTTGGCGGCGCGATCAACCTCGATGGCTTGCTGCGCATTGAGGTGACCCGCACCGGTGATCAATCGACGCTGGGCAAAGTCATCGCGCTGATGCAGAACGCCGAGCGTTCGAAGCCGCCGATCACCCGTCTGCTTGAACGCTATGCTGGCAGCTACATGGTGCTGGTATTGCTGTTGGCGGCGGTGACGTGGTTTGTCACCCATGACGCGCAAGCGATGCTCGCGGTGCTGGTAGCCGCATGTCCTTGCGCCTTGGTGCTGTCGGCACCGGCCACAGCGATTGCCGGGGTTGCGGTGGCGGCGCGCCACGGCATTCTGATTCGCAGCTCGGCGTTCCTTGAGGAGTTGGCAGACCTCACATCACTGGTGGTCGACAAGACTGGCACGCTGACTTACGGCACCTTGCGTTTGCAATCGATCAGCAGCCCGCGTCTGGATCAGGCCTCGGTGATGGCGCTGGCCGCCAGTCTCGGTGCGGCCAGCAGTCATCCTGTCAGCCGGGCGTTGGCGGGGCTGGTGAGTCAAGAGCAGAGCCTGCCGCTAACAGAGATTCACGAGCGTCAGGGTCTTGGGGTGGTCGCCATGACCGCGCAGGGCGAGGCGGCGCTGGGGCGTCCCGAACTGTTCGCGCAACTGGGCATCGTCACTACCATCGTTCCCGAGCACGACGGGCCGATTGCCGGATTGGCACTGAACGGCGAATTTGTCGCCTGGCTGTTGCTGGCCGACAGCGTCAAACCAGAAGCGCGCTTTGCCCTCGCTGAATTGCGCGAACTGGGGCTGGGTCGCCAGTTGCTGTTGACCGGCGACCGCCAGAGTGTTGCGCAGACCCTGGCCCGCGAGGTCGGCCTGCCAGAGGTGGAAGCGCAGGCGCTGCCTGAGGACAAGCTCAACCGCGTGCTCAAGGAAATCGACAACGGTTTCCGGCCGATGGTGGTGGGTGACGGCATCAATGATTCGCTGGCGCTCAAGGCCGGGGTGGTGGGTGTGGCGATGGGCGCCGGCGGTGCCGACATCGCGCTGGCCTCGGCGGATATCGTGTTGATCGGCAGCGATCTGCGCCGTCTGGGCACCTGTGTGCGGTTGAGTCGTCAGTGCCGTCGAACCTTGCAGGTCAACGTGATCATCGGTCTGGGCTGGACCCTGGCGATCGTGGTGTTTGCGGCATTCGGCTGGCTCGGCGCGGCCGGAGCGATGATCGCCGCGCTGCTGCACAACCTCAGCACGCTGCTGGTGTTGGGCAATGCCGGACGGCTGCTGCGGTTTCAGGAGCCATTGCTCAAGCTCAAGGATGATCACTGAAGTGAGTTTCAGCGAACTGTGCGCCGAATAGGCAGTCATCTATGGAGAGGGCGCACACTTCACGCCGTTACCTGGGCTAAAGCAGTAGTGGGTGCATGACGGCATGCAGGAGCGCCTGGAACGATAGTCTCGGCTAATTAAATCGATAGCCTGCTATTTTTCAAGGATGGTCTACCCTCAGATCTGACGTCTGAAACAAGGGGGATTTTCCATGCTCGCGCAACTTCCACCGGCCTTACAGAATCTGCAGCTTCCGCTTCGCTTGCGACTCTGGGATGGCCATGAGTTCAACCTGGGGCCGACGCCCAGTGTCACCATTGTGGTCAAGGACCCGACGATGGTCACCCAGTTCACCCATCCGAGTCTCGACGCGCTGGGGGCGGCGTTTGTCGAAGGCAGGCTGGAACTGGAGGGCTCGATCAGCGAGGTCATCCGGGTCTGCGACGAATTGAGCAGCGCCTTGCTCGATGAAGACGAAAGCGCGCAGCCAGTGCGTGCGGTGCACGACAAGGAAACCGACGCCAAAGCCATTTCCTATCACTATGACCTGTCCAACGCGTTCTATCAGCTGTGGCTGGACAGCGACATGGCGTATTCCTGCGCGTATTTCGAAACCGGCAGCGAAACTCTGGAACAGGCACAGCAGGCCAAGTTCCGACATCTGTGTCGCAAACTGCGTTTGCAGCCCGGTGATTATCTGCTGGATGTCGGTTGCGGCTGGGGTGGTCTGGCGCGTTACGCCGCGCGTGAATTCGGCGCCAAAGTGTTCGGCATCACCTTGAGCAAGGAACAGCTGGAACTGGCCCGAGAGCGGGTCAAGGCCGAGGGCCTGGAAGATCAGGTTGAGCTGCAATTGCTCGACTACCGCGATCTGCCGCAGGACGGGCGTTTCGACAAGGTAGTCAGCGTCGGCATGTTCGAACACGTCGGTCACGCCAACCTCGCCGAGTACTGCAAGGTCCTGTTCGGTGCAGTGAAGGAGGGCGGTCTGGTGATGAATCACGGCATCACCGCCAAACACACCGATGGTCGTCCGGTAGGACGCGGCGCTGGCGACTTCATCGAGAAATACGTGTTCCCCAACGGCGAGCTGCCGCACCTGGCGATGATCTCGGCCGAGATCAGCGAAGCCGGACTGGAGATCGTCGACGTCGAAAGCCTGCGCCTGCATTACGCACGTACGCTGGATCACTGGAGCGAGCGTCTTGAGGACAACCTCGAAGCGGCCGGGAAACTGGTACCGGATCAGGCGTTGCGTATCTGGCGGCTGTATCTGGCTGGATGTGCCTACGCGTTCGCGCGTGGCTGGATCAACCTGCACCAGATTCTTGCGGTGAAGGCGCATCCGGATGGCAGCCATGAACTGCCCTGGACCCGCGACGACATTTATCACCCCTGAGGCCTGACGACCGTTCGCTCGTTCGAGCGAGCGGCCGGTTAAAGAATCGGTGAAATAAGCCGGGCGATCCGCATGCCGAGCTGTTGCAGGCGGTGGATCTCCCGGCTTTCTTCTTTGGCGACTTCATAAGCCTGCTCGAAGTCTTCGTTGAGCATCTGTTCCACGTGGGCGGCGAACTCGCTGTCGACGGTAAGCAGCATCACTTCGAAATTCAGCCGGAACGAGCGGTTGTCCAGATTGGCGCTGCCGATGGCGCTGATTTCGCTGTCGATCAACACCACTTTCTGATGCAGGAACCCCGGCTCGTAGCGGAATACCCGCACGCCGGCACGCACCGCTTCAAACGCATACAGGCTGGACGCGGCGTAGACGATGCGGTGATCAGGGCGTGAGGGCAGCAGCAGGCGCACGTCGACGCCGCGCAGCACCGCCAGGCGCAACGCGGCGAACACGGCTTCATCGGGAATGAAGTAGGGGCTGGTGATCCACACTCGTTCCGTCGCCGCGTGGATGGCTTCGACGAAGAACAGTGAACAGGTTTCGTAGGCATCCGCCGGGCCGCTCGCCAGCAATTGGCAGAGCACGCCATCTTCCGGGTAGACATCCGGCAGGATCAGCGGTGGCAACGTCCGTGCTGCCCAGAACCAGTCCTCGGCAAACGACTCCTGCATGCAGGCCACCACCGGCCCGCGCACCTGAACATGGGTATCGCGCCACGGCGCCAGGGGCGGTTTCGCGCCCATGTATTCATCGCCGACGTTATGCCCGCCGACGAAGCCGAGTACGCCATCGACCACGACGATTTTGCGGTGGTTGCGGAAATTCACCTGGAAGCGATTGAGCCAGCCGCTGCGTGTGGCGAAGGCTTTGACCTCGACACCGCCATCGCGCAGCGCCTGCACATAACTGTGGGGCAGGGCGTGGCTGCCGATCCGGTCGTAGAGCAGATGAATCGCCACGCCCTCAGCCGCTTTCTTCAGCAACAGATCGAGCAGGCGCTGACCGAGGCGGTCGTCATGGATGATGAAAAACTGTACCAGTACGGCTTCGCGCGCTTGATCGATGGCGTGGAAGATCGCCTCGAAGGTCGCGTGGCCATTCACCAGCAGTTGCACCTGGTTGTTCGCCAGGCACGGCATGCGTCCCAGTTTGGGCATGGCGCGCAGCGAGGCGTAGGCCTTCGAGGCGCGGGCGGTGAGGGCTTCTTCAACCCACGGGCGCCAGTTCAACTCGGAGATCGCCTGACGCATCTGTTCGTTGGCTTGACGCCGCGCCTTGATATAGCCGTCGAAGGTGCTGCGGCCGAAAACCAGATAAGGGATGAGGGTCAGGTAGGGAATGAAAATAAGCGACAATGCCCAGGCGATCGAGCCTTGGGCGGTGCGTACGGTCAGCACCGCATGGATGGCGGCGATCAAGCCGAGGCTATGTATCAGGGCGATCAGATAACCGAAAATGTGCGGTCCAAAATAATCCATGGGGCAGCCTTGCTCCTGAAGACTCAATGCGTAACAGACCATGTTCCGAGGCGAATGTCGCTATTTAATTGGTGCATGAACCGAAGCAATCGGCCGACGTCTAACGGCCACTACTGATCAGGAGTTTTTCGATGAACGTTCGTCTGCTGGGTTTGGCGCTGGGCCTGGGTTTGGCAATGCCGGTGGTTGCGCAGGCGCAAATGCTGCAGCCGGGGCTATGGGAAATGACCTCAAGCAACGTCAAGGTCGATGACCAGCCCATGGATGTGCAATCGATTCTTGGCCAGTTGCAAGGCCAGATGACCCCGCAACAGCGCGCGGCGCTGGAAAAGAACGGAATCAACATCGGCGGCAAGGGCATTCGTGCCTGCCTGACGCCGCAGCAAGTGGCGACCAACGATATTCCCTTGGCCGATCCGCAGTCGGGCTGCAAACAGCAGATCACCGAGCGCACCGGCAACCAGTGGAAATTCCGCTTCAGCTGCCCGAAAGCGCAAGGCACCGGGGTTGCCACGTTCCTCAGTGATCGTGAGTTCACCACGGTGGCCAACGGCACGTTCAACGCCATCGGGATCAACCAGAAGGGCAGCCTGGAAACCCGTGCGGTGTGGTTGGGTCAGGATTGCGGCACTGTGAAGCCAAGAGCTTAAAAGCTTCGCGAGCAAGCCCGCTCCCACAGGGGACAGCACAATCCTTGTGGGAGCGGGCTTGCTCGCGAAGGCGTCTTGGTTGTCACCGCATGAATCGCAGCGCCAGCCCCTGACATCCTTCGTTGATACGCTGCTCTCGCCAGGCAATCTGCCCCGACACCAACGTGGTATTCACCCGATAGCGAAAAGTCTTGTCAGCAAACGGCGTCCACCCGCATTGCGACAGAATCGGTTGCCGCGACACTTCAAGAGCCACAGGCTCAACCAGCACCAGATCCGCCCAATACCCCTCGCGCAAATAACCTCGATCCGGAATCGCAAACAGATCCGCCACCCGATGGCTGGTCTTCGCCACCAACGTGGTGATCGGCAGCACGCCATCGGCCACCAGCTCCAGCAGTGCCGGCAAAGCGTGTTGCACCAGCGGTAAACCGGACGGCGCATCGGCATACGGGCGCTGTTTTTCTGCCCAGGTATGTGGCGCGTGATCGCTGCCGATCACATCCAGTCGATTGCTCAACAAGGCCTGACGGAGCGCGTCTCGGTCGGCTTGTGTCTTGATCGCCGGGTTGCATTTGATCAGGTTGCCGAGGGCCGGATAGTCGCGGTCATCGAATAGCAGATGATGCAGGCAGACTTCGGCCGTGATGTGTTTCTGGGCGAGCGGCTTGTCCTCGAACAACTCGAGTTCGCGAGCGGTGGTCAGATGCAAAACGTGCAGGCGGGTGCCGTGACGTCTGGCCAGTTCCACTGCCAACGAAGAGGAGCGGTAGCAAGCCTCGGCATCGCGAATCAGTGCATGGATATTCGCGGGCAGGTGTTCGCCAAGACGTTCGCGCAGACGTGTTGCATTGGCCTCGATGCTCGGCGTGTGTTCGCAATGCGCCAGCAGTATCGTCGGCACTTCGGCGAATAAACGCTCAAGCGTTTTCGGATCGTCCACCAACATATTGCCGGTGGAGGCACCCATGAACACTTTGACCCCGGCCACTTCGCAGGGGTTGAGCGCGGCGACGGTGTCGAGGTTGTCCTGGCTCACGCCAAAGTGAAAGCCGTAGTTGGCCACGGAGTTAATTGCCGCCCGACGCTTTTTATCCGCCATCGCTTCGAGGGTGAGGGTGGGCGGCTGGGTGTTGGGCATGTCCATGAAACTGGTGATGCCGCCCGCCACCGCTGCGCGCGACTCGGTGTGGATGCAGCCCTTGGCCGGCGCCCCCGGCTCGCGAAAATGCACCTGGTCATCAATCATCCCCGGCAACAGCCATTGGCCATTGGCGTCGATTTCCACACGGGCATTTTCACCGTCGATGCTGCGCGCGATCTTGACGATGCGGCCATGGCTGACCAGCAGATCACCGTCGAACTCGCGTCCTTCATTGACCAGTCTGGCGTTGCGAATCAGCACGCTGCTCATGATTCAGAACTCGTTCTGCAAGGCTTTGTAGCCGCGTACCAGATCGACATTGGTGCGTGCCACGTCTTCGGAAAACTCCGAGGCGCTGACACTCACCGGCGGGAACTGCGAGAGGTCGGTATTGGGGCCGATGCGGGTGGTGGAGGGTACGTAGAACGCACCCGGCAAATCGCGGCCATCGACCACCGAGTTGTGCCGCACCACACAGCCGTCACCGACCACGCAATTGAACAGCACGCTGTTGAAGCCGATGAACACCCGGTCGCCGACTACGCACGGGCCGTGCACGATCGAGCGGTGAGCGATCGAGGTGAATTCGCCGATGGTCACCGCGGCGCCGGATTTGGAATGGATCACCACGCCGTCCTGGATGTTCGAATTGGCGCCGATGGTGATCGGCTCCATCGCACCTGAAGCGTCTACTTCATCGGCGCGGATCACTGCGTAGGGGCCGACGAAGACGTTCTCGCCAATGACCACCTTGCCGCAGATGATCGCGGTTTTGTCGACGTAGGCCGACTCGGCAATTTGCGGCAGATCGCCGGAAGGATTCTTGCGGATCATGGTTGGCTCAGCGCGTTGTAAAGAGTGTTGAGGTTGTATTCGAACAGTCCGGTAAAGGTGCTGGCCGGGCCACTGGCGGCGAGGGCATCGGAGTAAAGGGTGCCGCCGATGTGTGCGCCGCTTTCGTCGGCGATCTGCTTGAGCAGGCGCGCGTCCTTGATGTTTTCCATGAACACCGCTTTGACCTTGGCCTGACGGATTTGGGTAATCAGTGCGGCGACTTCGGCGGCTGACGGTTCACGCTCTGTGGACAGACCTTGCGGCGCCATGAAGTCGATGCCGTAGGCCTGCCCGAGATAACCGAAGGCATCGTGGCTGGTGACGATCTTGCGATTGCCCGGTGGCAGCGAGCCGAGCTTGGCCTTGGCTTCGGCGAGCAGGGCGTAGATCTGTTTCAGGTAGGTCTGGCTGTTGCGTTGGTAGTCGGCCTTGTTCGCCGGATCAGCGGCGATCAGCGCCTTGGTGATGTTGGCGATGTACAGTTCGGTATTGGCCAGGTTGTGCCAGGCGTGCGGGTCGGGAATGGTCTCGCCGTCTTCCACCAGCGAGCGTGGAATTACGCCATGACTGGCATTGATGACGGGGGCTTTGGTCTCGGTGCTGGTCACCAGGCGATCGAGCCATGGCTCGAAACCCAGGCCATTCTTGATAATCAGTTTGGCTTTGAGCAGCGCTTTGGCATCATCAGGCGTCGGTTCATAGGTGTGTGCGTCGGCGTCCGGGCCGACCATGTTGGTGATCTGGATATGCTCGCCACCCACCTGGTGAACCATGTCGGCGAGGATGCTGAAGCTGGTGACCACCGGCAATTTTTCCGCCGCCGATAACGACATCGACAGCAGCAAGCTGAACAACACGAGTAGAGCGCGCATCGGGAAACACCTCATTGGGATGTGAGCAAAGGCGGGCGGCGCAACAAGCCGTGCACCGGCCCGAACACCACGGACAGCAGATAACCGATACCCGCGACCAGCACGATCGCCGGACCGCTCGGCAGCGAGTAGTAGAACGAGATCAACAATCCGCACCACACCGAGAGGCAGCCGATAAGCGCCGAGATGGCAATCAGGCTCGGCAGGCGACGACTCCAGAACCGTGATGCGGCGGCGGGCAGCATCATCAGGCCGACCATCATCAAGGCGCCGATGGCCTGGAAACCGATTACCAGATTGAGCACCACCAAGGTCAGGAACACGCCGTGGGCGAGAGGGCCGAGGCGGCTGACGGTTTGCAGGAATAGAGGATCGAGGGTATCGAGCAGCAGCGGTTTGTAGATCAAGGCCATGGCGACCAGACTCAGTCCCGACACCCACAACATTCCATTGAGGGTCGGACCGTCGACGGCGAGCGCTGAGCCGAACAGCAAGTGCAGCAAGTCGAGGCGCTTGCCGGCGATGCCAAGAATCAGCACGCCGGTGGCGAGTGAGATCGGATAGATCGCCGCGAGGCTGGCGTCTTCGCGCAGACCGGTGCGACGGGTGATCCAGGCGGCGAGACCGGCCATGCCCAGGCCGGCGCCCAGACCACCGAAGGTCAACGCGGGCAGACTCAGACCGGCGAGCCAGAAGCCCAATGCCGCGCCGGGAAGGATACCGTGGGCAACGGCGTCACCGATCAGGCTCATGCGCCGCAGAATCAGGAACACACCGAGCGGCGCTGTGCTACAGGCCAATACCAGTCCGCCGAGCAGCGCTCGGCGCATGAACACGAACTCGCTGAACGGTTGCCAGAGGTGGGCGACGGTGAGCATCAGGCCACCTGCATATTGGGTGTTTGCTGGATCAGTTCGGCACTGGGTCCGAACAGGCATTCGCGGTTTTTGATCAGCAGTGTCTGCGGGATGTGTTGGCGGACGGCGGCGAGGTCATGGCAGACCATCAGCAGTGTTCGTCCTTCGGAGTGCCAGGCATGGATGTGTTGCCAGAGTAACTGCTGGCCCAGTTCATCGAGCGCGGCGTGGGGTTCGTCAAGGAGCAGCAATGGGGCGTCGGTCAGACTCAAGCGGGCGAGCAGGGCGCGCTGCAACTCGCCACCGGAAAGGGCCATCAGCGGACGTTTTTCCAATCCGCTCAAGTGCCAATTTTCCAGGGCGTTGACGAGTCGTTGTGCGCGCAGTTGCGTCGACAATCGACGCCCCCAGAAACCCGCGGCCACCAGCTCTTCGAGGCTGATGGGGAACTGTCGGTCGAGGTGTTGCTGTTGCGGCAGGAACGCCAAACCGCCCTGACGTGGAACACCCAGTGCGACCTTTCCCGATAACGGCTTTTGCAATCCGGCGATGACTTTCAACAGGCTGCTTTTACCGCAGCCGTTGGCGCCGATGATGGCGCTGAGGCTGCCGTGTTCCAGCGAGAGGGTCAGTGGCGAAGTCAGTGGTTGGCCGGGTGCGCCCCAACTCAGGGTGTGGCAACGGATCATTGGAATTCTCGATGCCAGTGGCTTTCGGCGACCGCGTCGTGGGCGTGCAGGCTTTCGGCGTGGATCACTCGCAGGTGGAATCCACTGACGCCGGGGGAGCGGCGCAGAGCCAGATTGAGTCGTCGCGCGGCGTCTTCGCAGAACATCAGGTTTTGCCCATTGGCCAACGCGAAGGCCTGCTCGTCGGCGCGTTTCACGGCGGTTTGCACGGCGGTGCCGAGCGCTGCTTCGGCGTCATTGATGATTGCGCTCAGCGGTAGCTCATCGATGAATCCGTCGAGATGCATATGCAATTGCGCGGTGCTGCGTTGGCTGTGCGGGGTGGCGACAATGCCTTGGCTTGATCCTAGCCAGGCCAAAACTTCGGCATGTTGCAGTGGCTTGTTGGCGAAATCATCGATGAATTGCTGCTGAATCAATTGTCGCGCCAGCGCTGCTGAGCAGGGGCAAGTTGAGGAGTAGGGCACCTCGATTTTCAGTTCCACGTGGAACACTTGGTTTTTCAGACTCGCTGAAATGCTCACTGGGTAGCTCTTCCAACCCGCTAGAGGGCTGACTAACGCGGGCCTTTTCAGCAGCACTTCGCAGTGGATTTTCAGGTAGGCGCTGTTGGATAAACCGTCATGGCTGACCAGAAATTCCTCGAGAACCTGGCGCAATAGGGAGGGAGAGAGGTCCTGCCGCTCAAGTGCCGCCAATGCGAGATATAGCCGCGACATGTGAATGCCGCGCGCCTCGCCATTATCGAGACTCACGCCTGCATCAGCTTTTGCGCTCAGACGTTGGCCTTGCAATAAAACAGGCAGAGCAATGCCGCACATTCCCACCCAATCAAGCGGTAACGCCTGCCGAGCGGCTTGAGTCGCAATATCCGGAAGTGTCAGCGAATTCATGTTCGGAACCATCGTGTTGATTGAATTAGATGTTACATTATAACAATTCAAATCACGATGCCTTTTTCATGAACAGGCTTTCATATGCACCGACGTCATCTGCTCAACCTGCTTGTGTCCAGCACGGCTTTGGCTTTTCCCTTCACCGTTTCGGCTACGCAAATTCGCAATGCACGCCTCTGGCGTTCGGATGACAAGCTCAGATTGGTGTTCGATCTGAGCGGTCCGGTGCGCTACAAAACCTTTTCGCTGAGCGCTCCAGAACGCTTGATCATCGACCTTTCCGGGGCGAGTTTGAGTAGCGATCTCAGTCAATTGAAGCTTGCCGATACTGCGATTCGTTCGATTCGAACAGGGCACTTTGGTCAAGGTGATACACGGATCGTTCTCGACCTGCACCATCCGGTGTTATTGAACAGCTTACTTTTGGCGCCTCAAGATGGCCAAGGGCACCGCTTGGTGCTTGATCTGGTAAACGCCAAACAGGCATCAAGTCCGGCAATGGTTCCACGTGAAACACCCTTGAATCAGGCTCACCCTAAGCGCGACATCATCGTTGTCGTTGATCCCGGGCACGGCGGGAAAGACCCAGGTGCGGTTGGCGCCAAGGGTGAGCGGGAAAAAGATGTGGTTCTTGCCATCGCTCAATTGCTCGCCAAACGCCTGAAAAGGGAGAAAGGCTTCGACGTCAAACTGGTGCGCAATGACGACTTCTTCGTGCCGCTGCGCAAGCGTGTGGACATCGCACGTCAGCACAAGGCCGACATGTTTATCTCAGTACATGCCGATGCGGCGCCACGTCTAACGGCGTCGGGAGCGTCGGTATATTGCCTGTCCGAAGGTGGTGCGACGTCAGCAACTGCACGCTTCATGGCACAGCGAGAGAACGGCGCGGATCTGCTGGGTGCGACCAGTCTGCTCAACCTCAAGGACAAGGATCCGATGCTTGCCGGCGTGATCCTCGACATGTCGATGAACGCCACCATCGCCGCCAGTCTGCAACTCGGCAGCACCGTTCTCGGCAGTCTGGCGGGCATCACCACGCTGCATCAGAAGCGCGTGGAACAGGCAGGATTTGCCGTCTTGAAGTCGCCGGATGTGCCGTCGATTCTGGTGGAAACCGGCTTCATTTCCAACGCCCGTGACAGCCAGCGCTTGGTCACGCCTCGACATCAGCAGGCCGTGGCGGATGGTTTATTCGAAGGGCTGCAGCGTTACTTCCAGAAGAATCCGCCAGTAGATAGCTACATCGCCTGGCAGCAGGAGCAGCAAGAAGCGCAGGTTTAGCAGCCGGTGATCCGACTGCAGGTGAACTTGGCGCTGCTGCCGCCAGAGCTGGAAAAGCGATTGATCGTCGTCCAGCCAACGCGACGGGTGTAGCCAACCCAGGCTTCGCCGTCAGAGGTGAGCCCGGTGAAGAACGTCAGCTGGCCGAAACGACTGTTGGTCTGTGCCCAGTAGCGATTGCCGTGCTTTTCAAAGCCACGCAGGTAAATCGTGCTGCCCACCGTGTTTACGCTGTAGGTATTGCCCTGCGCATCGATGCAGGCCAGCAGATTGGCGCTGCGTGTGCAGTTGGCGGGCGGGGGAATTTTCCCCCAGGCATTGGCCATCGACAGCAATACGAGACTCAGCAGCGAGCATTTCAGGGCAATTTTCATCTCGGTATCCGATGGGCAGTTTGCGTGCAGCTTCCAGCGCTTTATCGGTTTGGGCAAGAGCGGGGCTGGCTTATTTATATTGTTATACTATAACATAAATTTGAATTGAGCCTGAGCTCGCCAATTGCAAGCGTCTGCTTCTGCCAAAGCGCTGTTTTGAAGCCCAAGAACGCGGTGCGCTACGCCAAAACACGCCAAAACACGCCAAAACGCACATCGGCCACAACCTGATGAGGATTATCCAATGTCATCTCCACTTCCCGTGACCGTTCTATCGGGCTTTCTCGGCGCCGGAAAAAGTACACTTTTGAATTACGTACTACGTAATCGACAAGGCTTGCGCGTTGCGGTCATCGTTAACGATATGAGCGAAATCAACATTGATGGCAGCGAAGTCCAGCGCGATGTCAGCCTTAACCGTGCGGAAGAAAAACTGGTGGAGATGAGCAACGGTTGTATCTGCTGTACGTTACGCGAGGACCTGCTCGAAGAAGTCAGCAAACTCGCCCGCGAAGGTAGATTCGATTACTTGCTCATCGAATCTACCGGTATTTCCGAGCCGCTACCGGTCGCCGAAACGTTCACCTTTCGTGACGAGCAGGGCCAGAGCCTCGGCGATGTCGCGCGGCTCGACACCATGGTCACGGTAGTCGACGGTGTGAATTTCCTCCTCGACTATCAGGCTGCCGAAAGCCTCGCGTCCCGAGGCGAGACCCTGGGAGATGAAGATGAACGCTCGATCACCGATCTGCTGATCGAACAAATCGAGTTCGCCGATGTACTGCTGATCAGCAAGATCGACCTCATCAGCCGCCAGGAGCGGGAAGAGCTGATGGCCATCCTCAAACGCCTCAACGCCGAGGCGGAGATCATCCCGATGGTGATGGGCGAGGTGCAGCTGGAGAAGATCCTCAACACCGGGCGTTTCGATTTCGAGAAAGCCGCTCAGGCCCCAGGCTGGTTGCAGGAATTGCGCGGTGAGCACGTGCCGGAAACCACGGAATACGGCATCGCCTCGACAGCCTACCGCGCACGCCGTCCGTTCCATCCGCAGCGCTTTTTCGACTTCATCGATCGCCCATGGCCGAACGGCAAACTGCTGCGCTCCAAAGGCTTCTTCTGGCTCGCCAGCAAACCCAGCGACGCGGGCAGTTGGTCGCAGGCCGGTGGTTTGATGCGCCATGGTTTCGCCGGTCGCTGGTGGCGTTTCGTGCCGAAAAACCAATGGCCGCAGGATCAGGAAAGTACCGCAGCGATCATGGAGAACTGGACACCGAGCGTTGGAGATTGTCGTCAGGAGCTGGTATTCATCGGCCAGAACATCGACTTCGTACAGCTCAAGTCGGAGCTCGACGCCTGCCTGCTGACTGATGAAGAAATGGCCATTGGCGCAGATGGTTGGCGCAGGCTGCCGGACCCGTTCGGCCCTTGGCACGAAGAGGCCGCCTGATGCTTGCGCTCAAACTGCAGCAAAACCGGGCGCGCCATCAGCATCAGGGGGTAACGCCGAAAACGCTGACGCGAATCCTTGAAGACGACGTCAATCTCGCGGTCTGGCAGCGCCAACTGCCGCTGCACATCGCCGATTTCGCAGAGTTGCTGCTCTCGCTCAACGAGCCTTTGGCGGAATCGCTGTGCATCGAATTGCCGAATGAAGACGCCGACCCTGATCTGCAAGGACTGGCCGCCGGGTTCCGTGATCTGCAAGGCTACGAGGGCTTCATCGCGGACCTGCAATGGCTGGTGAGTGCCTTCGCCTGTCTGCTGGGCGCTCGCCGCATCGGTTTGCGCCTGCAGGTGTTGGACAAAGCCATGTGCCCACGCTTCCATGTCGATCATGTGCCGGTGCGCTTGATTACAACCTACGGCGGGATCGGCAGTCAGTGGCTCAAGGAAGGCGTGATGGATCGCGAGCAATTGGGCCAGGCAAACGCCGAACCACGGGACATCGCGAACATCCAGCAACTGCAGAGCGGTGACGTGGCGTTATTGAAAGGCGAGAAGTGGCACGGCAATGAAGGCTATGGCTTGATTCATCGCTCCCCGCAACCGGCGCCGGGTGAGCGACGTCTGCTGCTCACCCTCGACTGGCTCGGCTGACGGCTCAAGGCTTGAGCCACTTGCCCTGGCTCTGGCCTTCGCAGTACGGCTGCAAATACGCCGCGTCGGAGGCGACGCCGTAATAGTGGATATCCTGGCGATAGGGCATATTGGCGACTTGCGCGTTGCTGCACACGCCGAACGCGCCGCTCGGGCATTGATCGACGTACTGCACCTCGACTTTCTGCCCGGCCAGGGTCGGTTGGCAGAAGCCGTCGCTGAACAGCTTCTCGGGAATATTGCGGTTCTGCTGGCAGACTTTGACGTCGAGCCGCTCGCCCTGGCTGTGCACCACGCAAGCCTGGGCCCATGCTTCGCTCGACAGCAGCGTCAACAGCAACGACCATCCCATCCAACGCATGTCCAATCCCCTCAGAAAACGCCCAGTCATGTTGCAGAACATTCCTACCCATGTCATCGCCGGCCCTTTGGGCGCTGGCAAGACCAGCCTGATTCGCCAGCTCATGGCCCAACGGTCGGACGGTGAACGCTGGGCGGTGCTGATCAACGAGTTCGGTCAGATCGGCCTCGATGCCGCGTTGCTGACCCGCGACGCCGATGGTATCGCACTGGGCGAAGTCGCCGGAGGGTGTCTGTGTTGCGTGAATGGTGCGCCGTTTCAAATCGGCCTCGGCCGTTTGCTGCGCAAAGCCAGGCCGGATCGGCTGTTCATCGAGCCGTCCGGGCTGGGCCATCCGGCGCAGTTGCTCAAGCAGTTAAGCGAAGCGCCGTGGTTGGGTGTACTGGCGCTGCAGCCCTGTGTGTTAGTGCTGGATGCCCAGGCGCTGGCCGCCGGGAAAGCCTTGCCGACCGCTCAGCAGGAGGCTTTGGCCAGCGCCGGCCTGCTGTTGCTGAACAAGGCAGAAAGTCTGGATGAGGCTGCACGGCAGACCATCGTCGAGCGTTTGCCGGCAGTCAAAATGATCTGGACGCAGCAGGCGCAACTGCCGTTGAGCGAGTTGCCGGGTGTGGCTGCGCAAGCGGGGGCTGCGGTGGATAACCTTGTTGTGCCCGAGGGATCGGGACCGATTCCGGCGATCTGGAGCGACCCGGCATCGCCGATCTGCCTGAGTCAGGCACAGGAGGGCGGTTGGAGCATCGGCTGGCGTTGGCACCCTGGACAGACGTTCGATACGCAACGTCTGAGCCAATGGCTGCAGAGCCTGGACTGGCGGCGGGCCAAACTGGTTATCCACAGCGCCGGGGGCTGGGTATCGGCCAATGCCGTGGATAACGCCGAACTGGATTGGCAACCCAGCGAGTGGCGACGGGATTCACGTATAGAGCTGATCTTTGCCGATGCACAACGTATCGATGCTTTGCAGTCAGGCCTGACGCAATGCCGGGTGCAGGCGGGTTAGCTCAAGGCTTCCACTTGTTGTGTTCCTGACGCCACTGGCTCAGTTCGATCACTTCGGCCCGTGGACGAGTCACCTCGACCACCGGCGGAGTGTCGTCGAACGGTGCCGGGTAGGGCGCCAGTTCGATCTGTGCGCTGTGCGCGCCAAACTGGGTAATGGTGCCGTTGTGCCGGGTTTCGCCGGTCACGGTGAACTCGAAGTTATAGACCCGGGCCAGGCGCCGCCGCCCGCTGGCATCCTTGATCAAACCGATTTTTTTCAACGCGACGTTACCGTCCAGCAGTTCGACGCCGACGTTGATGCAATGCTGCTTGACCCGCTCCAGCGCCCGCTCGCGCAAGCCGTGGTTGTGCCATAGCCATGCGCCGGCTGCGGCGAACAGCATCAGCACGAAGATGTTTTCGAGGGTCAGCATCAACAGGAAACTCCAAAAGATAAGCTCAGCTTAACTGCGTCGCCGGTCTGTCGTACAGGCTGTGTTTCATCGCATACTGCGCGGCTTGAATTTCAATCGTTTTACGGAATAACCCGAATGAAACGTACGCCTCATCTGCTCGCCATTCAGTCCCATGTGGTCTTCGGCCACGCCGGCAACAGCGCCGCCGTGTTTCCGATGCAGCGGGTCGGGGTGAATGTCTGGCCGCTCAACACCGTGCAGTTTTCCAATCACACCCAGTACGGGCAGTGGGCCGGTGAAGTGCTGGCGCCGCACCAGATCCCCGAACTGGTCGAAGGCATTGCCGCCATTGGCGAGCTGGGCAACTGCGACGCCGTGCTTTCCGGTTATCTGGGCAGCGCGGCGCAGGGCCGGGCGATTCTCAGTGGCGTCGAGTGCATCAAGTCGGTCAATCCGAAGGCGTTGTACCTGTGCGACCCGGTGATGGGCCATCCGGAGAAGGGCTGCAGTGTGCCGGCCGAAGTCAGCGATTTCCTGCTGGAGGAAGCCGCTGCGGTGGCGGACATCATGTGCCCGAACCAACTGGAGCTGGACAGCTTCTCCGGGCGCAAGCCGCAGTCGCTGTTCGATTGTCTGGCGATGGCTCGGGCATTGCTGGCACGTGGGCCGAAAGCGGTGCTGGTCAAGCATCTGGATTATCCGGGCAAGCCGGCGGACGGTTTCGAGATGTTGTTGGTGACCGCAGACGAAAGCTGGCACCTGCGCCGTCCGCTGCTGGCGTTTCCGCGTCAGCCAGTGGGTGTCGGCGATCTGACGTCTGGGCTGTTCCTCGCGCGGGTACTGCTCGGCGACAGTCTGGTGGCGGCGTTTGAGTTCACCGCAGCGGCGGTGCATGAGGTGCTGCTGGAAACCCAGGCGTGTGCCAGTTACGAGCTGCAACTGGTGCGAGCGCAGGACCGGATTGCGCATCCGCGGGTGAAGTTCGAGGCGACGGCGATCAGTCTGTAAGACCGCATTACGTCCATTCGCGAGCAAGCCCGCTCCCACGTTCGACTGCATTCCCATGGGAGGACTGCGATTCAATGTGGGAGCGGGCTTGCTCGCGAAGGCGATCTGTAAAGCGACATCATTCCAAAGGGCTGATCAGGCGTCGCCCTTGATCTCCTGATAACGCTTTTCCAGCTCCTGGCGAATTTGCCGACGCTGCTGGGCCTGCATATAACGACGCTTGTCTTCGCTGTTCTGCGGTTGCAGCGGCGGCACGGCGGCCGGTTTGCGCTGGTCATCCACCGCAACCATGGTGAAGAAGCAGCTGTTGGTGTGGCGCACCGAGCGCTCGCGGATGTTCTCGGTCACCACTTTGATGCCGACTTCCATCGAGGTGTTGCCGGTGTAGTTGACCGACGCGAGGAAGGTCACCAGTTCGCCGACATGGATCGGCTCGCGGAAAATCACCTGATCCACCGACAGCGTTACCACGTAGCGGCCGGCATAGCGGCTCGCACAGGCGTAGGCCACTTCGTCGAGGTATTTGAGCAGGGTACCGCCGTGGACATTGCCAGAGAAGTTGGCCATGTCGGGGGTCATCAATACCGTCATCGACAGTTGGGCGTTTCCGGGTTCCATAACGTTCTCACGGATCAAGGCTGGATGGCTGGACGCACCTCTGCGGGTGCCTGGTGGCTTTTTCAAAAGCACCGTTATCGGGACGCCAGACGACTGGCTGCCGTCACGCCGCGACCGATCTGTTTCCTTATATTGCACCGCCTTCCAGCCGGAAGTCGCGGTGTTAACCTGCAAAAGGCCCTGCCCAAGGGCAATTCCTACACGAAAAGCGGATTTTTACCCAACTCGCTCAGACCTTTCTGAAGTCTGACGGCGGGTCACGTCATACAAGGAGCCCACACCATGCATGCCATCAGCTTTATTCAGGACCTGGCAGTGATCATGTTGGTCGCAGGTGTGGTCACCGTGCTGTTTCACCGCTTCAAGCAGCCGGTGGTGCTCGGCTACATCGTCGCCGGTTTCATCATCGGCCCGCACACACCGCCGTTCGGCCTGATCCACGACGAAGAAACCATCAAGACCCTCGCCGAGCTGGGGGTGATTTTCCTGATGTTCTGCCTCGGGCTGGAATTCAGCCTGCGCAAGTTGTTCAAGGTTGGCGCCACGGCGTTTATCGCGGCATTCCTCGAAATTGTCCTGATGATCTGGATCGGCTACGAGATCGGTCGCTGGTTCGACTGGAACACCATGGACTCGCTGTTCCTCGGCGCAATCCTCGCCATCTCCTCAACCACCATCATCGTCAAGGCGCTCAACGACCTGAAGATGAAGAACGAGCGCTTTGCGCAACTGATCTTCGGCGTACTGATCGTCGAGGACATCCTCGGCATTGGCATCATCGCCTTGCTGTCGAGCATCGCAGTCAGCGGCACGGTCAGCTCCGGCGAAGTGTTCTCCACGGTCGGCAAACTGTCGCTGTTCATGATCGTCGCGCTGGTGGTCGGCATTTTGCTGGTACCGCGTCTGCTGGCGTATGTCGCCAAATTCGAAAGCAACGAGATGCTGCTGATTACCGTGCTGGGTTTGTGTTTCGGTTTCTGCCTGCTGGTGGTCAAGCTTGAATACAGCATGGTGCTCGGCGCCTTCCTGATCGGCGCGATCATGGCCGAGTCGCGGCAGCTGCTGAAGATCGAACGGCTGATCGAGCCGGTTCGCGACCTGTTCAGTGCAATCTTCTTCGTCGCCATCGGCCTGATGCTCGATCCTATGATCCTGCTGCAATACGCGTGGCCGATTGCAGTCATTACCGTGGCGGTGGTGCTCGGCAAGATGTTGTCCTGTGGCCTCGGGGCATTTATCGCCGGCAATGACGGACGCACCTCACTGCGTGTGGGGATGGGGCTGTCACAGATTGGCGAATTTTCCTTCATCATCGCCGCGCTCGGGATGACGCTGCAGGTCACCAGCAACTTCCTTTATCCCGTTGCGGTGGCGGTGTCGGTGATCACCACGCTGCTGACGCCGTATCTGATCCGTGCGGCCGATCCGCTGTCGATCAAGCTCTCGGCGGCAGTGCCCAAGCGTCTGGGCCGGGTGTTCGGCATGTATGGCGAATGGCTGCGCAGCATTCAACCGCAAGGCGAGGGCGCGATGCTGGCGGCGATGATCCGGCGGATCCTGTTGCAGGTCGGGGTCAATCTGGCGCTGGTGATCGCGATTTTCTTCAGCGGCGCGTTCTTTGCCGGACGGCTGTCGGTGTGGATGCAGGACTGGATCGCTGATCCGAGCTGGCAGAAGGCGTTGATCTGGGGCGGGGCACTGTTGCTGTCGCTGCCGTTCCTGATTGCGGCGTATCGCAAGCTCAAGGCGCTGTCGATGCTGCTGGCGGAGATGGGCGTGAAGCCGGAGATGGCTGGGCGGCACACGCAGCGAGTGCGTCGGGTGATCTCCGAAGTGATCCCGATCCTCTCGCTGCTGGTGATCTTCCTGCTGTTGGCAGCCTTGTCGGCCAGTATTCTGCCGACCAACAAGTTGCTGGTGCTGGTCGCCGTAGTCGCGGCCGCCGTGGCGGCGCTGCTCTGGCGCTGGTTCATCCGCGTGCACACGCGGATGCAGGTGGCCCTGCTGGAAACCCTCGACAACCACAAGGAGTCGTCGGGGCACTGACCGACCCGGGCGTCTGGCGAATCAGCTTTCCAGCCAGACGTCCCGCGCCCAGTGCCACACCGATTCCCATGACTCTTCGGTGATCAGCTCTTCTTCGCCGGACCACAGCACCACGGTGCCGTCTTCTTCGACGCAGTAGTAGTTGTCGCCGTCCTGGCAGATCGGGATCAGGTCGCGCGGTACGCCAGCATCCCAGGCGTTGGCCGCGACATCCGGCAGGTAAGTGTGTGATTGCGGGTCGGTGACGGTCACCGGCTCGAGACTGCCGTACACCACGTCACTGACGGTCAGCAGAAACTCTTTGAAGACGAACGGGATGTTGATGAAGAGTTCTTCTTCGATTTCCACCAATTGGTCTTCGTCGGGCAACTCCAGGGGAACCGGTACGGGTTCGTTGGCTTCGCGCAGTTGTTCGATGATTTCTTCCACGTCCGGGATCCTCTTGCTTGAATGGCGCGGTTTATATGGGCCGGTTTATACAGTAGCTCGCTATAGATGCAACCGTGAAATAGAAAACCCCGGCCGAGGCCGGGGTTTTTATTACCACATGCGTAACGCGATGGGGATCAGCCGTTCTGGCGGATACCGGCCACCAGCCAAGGCTGGTTTTCGCCCTGTGGACGTTCCATGTTCCAGCTTTCGCTGAACACTTCGCCCTGGTCGAAACGCGAGGTCTTCGACACACCGCTGAAGGTCAGGGTGGCGATGGTCTTGTCGGCACGATCATCCACGCCGTCCAGCTGTACCTGCAAGTTGTCGATGTAGGTCGACTGGAAGCCGTCGCCCAGGTCCGCACGCTCACGCTTGAGGAAGTCGAGCATTTGCGGGGTCACGAACTCGGCGATCTTGTCCATTTCGTTGGCGTCCCAGTGCTGCTGCAGCGACTGGAAGTGGCTGCGCGCGGCGGCAAGGAAATTCTGCTCGTTGAACCAGGCCGGTGCGTTGATCACCGGACGAGCGGCAACCGGCGCGGCCGAACCACCGAAGATCGAACCCATGGCGGCAGGCTTCTGCTCGAACACTTCACGCTGCATCGGCGCGCCGGCCGGAGCCAGGTGCTCCTGCTGCTTGCGTCGACGAGCGGCGATGAAGCGGAAGATCACGAACGCGATCACGGCCATGATCAGGATGTCGAAGATCTGCATGCCCTGGAAGCCGCCGCCCATGAACATGGACGCCAGCAGGCCGCCGGCGGCGATACCGGCCAGAGGGCCGAGCCATTTCGAAGCGCCACCGGCCTTGGCCGCGGCACCGGCAGCGCCGGCTGCACCAGCGGTCGCTGCTGCGCCGCCCATGCCTGGGGAAGAAGGAGCCATCTGGCTGGTCTGGTGCGTCGGCGCAGCGCCGGCGCTTTTGCCACCACCAAAGCGCTTGGCGTTGGCGTCGAGGCTCATCGTCAGGCCGATGCACAACGCCATGGCGATGCTAAGAAAACGTTTCATAAAGGGAATTCCCGTTTGTGGAGACACGCGCGCCATGTTGCACAGCTGAAGTGTTACTGGCTAGCGAGAGAGTGTTTCGGGCTTTTGCCTGACAGCTTAGGTTCAGCTCCATCGAAGCAATAAGGCCATGTACTTTTGTCTGTAGGAAAATTGGATAGGTTCAGCGGGAAACCTGCTTATCGACGCAACGCCAGCATTACCACACCGGCGGTGATCAGGCCGATGCCGCCCCATTGGCGCAGGTCGAGTTTCTCGCCCAGCAGGATCACGCCGAGCACCGCCACTAGTACCACGCTGAGCTTGTCCACTGGCGCGACCAGCGAAGCCGGGCCGACTTTCAGCGCGCGGAAGTAACACAGCCACGATGCGCCGGTACCCAGGCCAGATAACAGCAGGAACAAGTAGCTCTTGGCGGAAATTGATCCCAATGACTGATATTGGCCCGTCGCGTACAAAATCAAGGCCAGGCTGACCAGGACCACGATGGTGCGCAGCAGGGTGGCGAAGTCGGAATTGACGTTTTCGATGCCGATCTTGGCGAAGATCGCCGTCAGCGCGGCGAAAGTTGCCGAGAGCAGGGCCCAGAATGTCCAGGAAGAGAAGAAGCCTGAGCCCATGGAAATATCCTTAAAGATGAGCCGACACAAAGCCTTGTAGGAGTGAGCCTGCTCGCGATGAGGGCGTGTCAGACAATAAATATATTGAATGATAAATCGCTATCGCGAGCAGGCTCACTCCTACAAAAAGCAGTCGAGCAAGGCGTTAAATAGCTTCCAGCTTGGCGTATCCCAGCATCAGCCACTTGCTGCCTTCGCTGAAGTTCACCTGCACCCGCGCCTGCGCGCCGGAACCTTCGAAGTTGAGGATCACGCCGTCGCCGAAGATCGAATGTCGTACCGCCTGACCGAGGCTGAAGCCGGTTTCCGGGATCTCGCTACCGCTGAACAGGTTGCTGCCGCTCATCGACTGGTTGCCGCCGAACGGTCGGCTGACACTGTTCGACAGGCGCACTTCCTGAATCAGCCCCTTCGGCACTTCACGGACGAAACGCGAGACCTTGTTGTAGGTTTCGCTGCCGTACAGGCGCCGGGTTTCAGCATAGGTCATCACCAGATTCTGCATGGCACGGGTGATGCCCACATAGGCCAGGCGGCGCTCTTCTTCAAGGCGACCCGGTTCTTCCAGGCTCATCTTGTGCGGGAACAGGCCTTCTTCCATGCCCACCAGGAACACGTAAGGGAATTCCAGGCCCTTGGCGCTGTGCAGGGTCATCAGCTGAATGCTGTCTTCGTGCTCGTCGGCTTGAGTGTCGCCGGCTTCCAGCGACGCGTGGCCTAGGAATGCCGCCAGTGGCGTCAGCTCTTCGTCTTCTTCGGTGGTTTCGAAGTTGCGCGCGGCGCTGACCAGTTCCTCAAGGTTTTCCACCCGGGCCTGGCCTTTCTCGCCTTTTTCCGCTTCGTGATAGGCGATCAGCCCCGATTGCTCGATGACGGTCTGGGTCATCAAGTGCAGTGGCATCTCCATGCACTTGGCGGCAAGGTTCTCGATCAGCTCGATAAACGCACCCAAGGCGCCGGCAGCGCGACCGGTCAGGCCTTTATTGGCGACCAGTTGGCGCATCGCTTCCCACATTGATACATCGCTGTGGCGAGCATGGTCGCGGATCGCCTCGACGGTTTTTTCGCCAATGCCGCGGGCCGGGACGTTGATCACTCGCTCCAGCGCCGCGTCGTTACCACGGCCTTCGAGCAAGCGCAGGTAGGCCATGGCGTTCTTGATTTCCGCGCGCTCGAAGAAGCGCTGGCCGCCATAGATGCGGTACGGAATGCGCTCGCGCAGCAAGGCTTCTTCGAGAACGCGCGATTGGGCGTTGGAGCGGTAGAGAATCGCGATATCGCTCCGAGCCAGGCCGGTTTTCAGCGCGCTTTCGATGGTTTCGACAACGTAGCGTGCTTCGTCGTGTTCGTTGAACGCGGCGTACAGGTTGATCGCTTCACCATCGCCACCGTCGGTCCACAGCTCTTTGCCGAGACGTCCGGTGTTGTTGGCGATCAGGGCGTTGGCCGCCTTGAGGATGCCGGCGGTGGAGCGGTAGTTCTGCTCCAGACGAATGGTCACCGAATCCGGGAAGTCGGACGAGTACTGATGAATGTTCTCGATTTTCGCCCCGCGCCAGCCGTAGATCGACTGGTCGTCGTCGCCGACCACCATCAGGCTGTCGCCGCCCTTGCCGAGCAGGCGCAACCAGGCGTACTGCACGGCGTTGGTGTCCTGGAATTCGTCGACGAGGATGTGGCGGAAGCGCTTCTGATAGTGCGCCAGCAGACCCGGGTGATCGCGCCACAGGTCGAGGGCGCGCAGCAGCAGTTCGGAGAAGTCGATGACGCCGGCGCGCTGGCAGGCCGCCTCGTAAGCTTCGTAAATGCCGCGCATGGTCGCCAGGTACAAGTCGCCGCTGGCCTGAATGTGTTGCGGACGCAGACCTTCGTCTTTCTGCCCGTTGATGAACCACTGGGCCTGACGGGCCGGCCAGCGTTGTTCGTCCAGCCCCAGCTCGCGGATCACCCGCTTGACCAGCCGCTGCTGGTCGTCGCTGTCGAGAATCTGGAAAGTCTGGCTCAACCCGGCTTCCTGCCAGTGCGCCCGCAGCAAGCGGTGCGCCAGGCCGTGGAAGGTGCCGACCCACATGCCGGCCGGGTTGATACCCAGCAACTGCTCGATGCGATGACGCATCTCGGCAGCGGCCTTGTTGGTGAAGGTCACCGACAGAATGGAGTGGGGCGAGGCGTTTTCGACCTGGATCAACCAGGCGATACGGTGCACCAGCACTCGGGTTTTACCGGAACCGGCACCGGCCAGGACCAACTGACGGCCAACGGGGGCTGCTACGGCCTGGCGTTGGGCATCGTTGAGGGAGTTCAGCAGAAGGGAGAGATCATCGCGCATCGGGGCATTCTAGGGTGCGCCGCAGGCCCGGGCAAACCGAGCTTTGCATTAGCCGATGAAAGTGCCGCCGATGACGACCGGTCGGTCACTGGCTACAGGCTTCGGCCCGCCTCACTCTGCGGGTTTTGCCAGTGATCGGACGGCGGAAAGTTTCCGGCAAATTATGATCTGGAGCAGTTTGGCAACGGGGTTGGCTTGTGTATGCTCCGTCCACGTTTCGGGCCCATGCTCACTCTTATAAGAACAACAACATTGCACAAGACCCTCAGCTCAGACCTGTCGGGCCCCTCTGTGGAACCCCGGGTCATCCGCAAGCATTACGCCGTCGAAATGGCGGTCGAACGCACGCGCCTGCTGTATCAGGGCTCGCTGCTGCCGACGATGTTCATGTTACTCAATGGTCTGGTCTGCGCCGCTTTGCTCTGGAGCCCGCAGCGCTATTTCGTGGTCAGCATCTGGCTGGTCTGGTTGTTGTCGCTGGTGGCGCTGCGGGTGATTCAGGTCGCGGCGTTCGATTCGGCGATCCCTGACCGCCAGGCCCAGCCGATCTGGTTCCGCATGTTCCTGCTCGGCTCGACCATGACCGGTCTGACCCTGGCCGGTGCCGGCATCGCCCTGGTGCCCGCCGACAACTTCATGCAGCAAGCCTGGGTGTTCGGCCTGATCGGTGCCGCGACGTTATCGGCCAGCGTTGCCTACGCCGTCAGCCTGCCGGCGTTTCTGTCTTTTACCTTGCCGTGCCTGTTGCCGGCGATCGGCTACCTGTTCTGGGGCGGAGATGAGCAGGCGCGCGGTTGGGGCTGGCTCGGGCTGATTCTGCTCGGTTCGCTGAGCGTGGTCGCCTGGCAGGTCAATCGGCTGATTGATCGTGGCTTGCTGCGACGGTTTCAGAATCAGCACCTGATCGAACACCTGCAGCAAGCGCAGAACCGCAGCGAGCAGCTCAATCAGGCGCTGGCCAAGGAGATCGAACAGCGGCGCTGTGCCGAGGGCCAATTGCGTGAAGCACAGATCGAGCTGGAAGACCGCGTGGCCCAGCGCAGCCGCGAGCTGGACATAGCCAATCAGGCGTTGAGCAAAAGCGAAGCCCGGCTGGCCCTGGCGTTGAAGGCCAGTGAGCTGGGGCTGTGGGACTGGAACCTGCAAACCGACGAAGTCCACCACACGCAGATCCAGGAGCTGTTCGGCCTCGCGCCGGAGTACGTCACGGCGATCTTGCGCGACCTCAAGCCACGCCTGCATCCCGAGGACGTGCCGTCGCTCAAGCAGGCGCTGATCGAGCACCTGAAGGGCCGCACCGAGGACTATCAGATCGAATACCGCGTGCGTCACGGCGACGGCCATTGGGTGTGGATCGAGGATCGCGGCCGCGCCGTGGAGCGCAGTGACAGTGGGCGGGTGATCCGCATGGTTGGCACCCGGCGCGACATCAGCGCGAGCAAAAGCCTCGAAGAACAGCAGCGACTGGCGGCCACGGTGTTCGAAGCAGCCAGTGAAGGCATCGTCATTCTCGACCCGAACTATGCCTTGATCGCGATCAATCAGGCGTTCAGCCGCGTCACCGGTTATGACATCGAAGACATGCTCGGGCGCAACGTCGTCGAACTGCCATGCAGTCGTGATGCGCGGCGGCACTACGTCTCGATCCGCCACGCGTTGGAGCAGCACGGCAGTTGGCAGGGCGAACTGGTGGAAACCCGCAAGAACGGCGAGCTGTATCCGCAGTGGCTGCAACTCAACGCGGTGCGCGACAGTCGAGGAAATGTCAGCCATATCGTCGGCTTCTTCGCCGATCTGTCGGCGCGGCGCGAATCCGAGGAGCGCATGCGCTTCCTGACGCACTACGATGAGCTGACCGGGCTGGCCAACCGCTCGCTGTTCCGCGAACGCCTGCACGAAGCCCATCAGCGCGTGCGTCAGGGCGGGCGCCGCAGTCTGGCGCTGCTGCACATCAATCTCGATCGCTTCAAGCTGCTCAACGACAGCCTCGGCCACGAGGTGGCGGATCAGCTGTTGCAGAAAATGGCTCGACGCCTGGTCAACGCCTTGCCGGAGGCCGACACCATTGCCCGACTATCCGGTGATGAATTTGCCGTGCTGTTCGATGCCTACGGCAACCTGTCGAGCCTGGCGCGGGTCGCGACGCGGCTGTCGAGCAAGCTGCGTCTGCCGCTGACGGTCGAAGGGCATGAACTGGTGGTCAGTGCCTCGATGGGCATCAGCATGCTGCCGGACAACGCCCGGGAAATCTCTGCGCTGGTCAGTCAGTCGAACATGGCCATGCAACACGCCAAGCATCTGGGCGGCAACAATTTCCAGTTCTACACCGACAGCCTGCAGGCCAGTACCCTTGAGCGCCTGCAACTGGAAAACCAGCTGCGCAAAGCCATCGAAGACAAGCAGCTCAAGGTGTTCTACCAGCCGAAGCTGTGCCTGCAAACCGGGCGCCTGAATGCGGCGGAAGCGCTGGTGCGCTGGGATCATCCAAGCATGGGCCGGGTGCCGCCGGGGGACTTCATTGGTTTGGCCGAGGAAACCGGACTGATCGGCCCGATCGGCGAATTCGTGCTGCGCCAGGCCTGCTGGCAGGCGTGCGAGTGGCAGCGTCAGGGGCTGGAGCCGATTCGGGTATCGGTGAACCTGTCGGTGCATCAACTGCGTCAGGGCAAACTGGTCAGCCTGGTGCGCCAGGTGCTGGAAGAAACCGGGCTGGCGCCGCATTACCTCGAACTGGAACTTACCGAAAGCCAGTTGCTCGACAGCGTCGAACACATCATCGCGACCTTCCAGCAGTTGCGTGATCTGGGGGTGAAGCTGGCGATCGATGACTTCGGCACCGGCTATTCGTCGCTGAGTTATCTGAAACGGATTCCGGTGGATTACGTGAAGATCGATCAGGCATTCATTCGCGGGCTGGGGCAGGGCAGTGAGGATTCCGCGATCACCCGGGCGATCATTGCCATGGCGCACGGGCTGTCGTTGAAAGTGGTGGCTGAAGGCGTCGAGCGGCAGGAACAGCTGGAATTTTTACGTGCTGAACGCTGCGACGAAGTGCAGGGGTATCTGATCAGTCGCCCAGTGGAGGCTGAGCGTCTGGCCGGGCTTTTGCGCGAACAGGGAAATCCGCTTTAAGGGCTACATGCACTCCATCGCGCCTGATATGGGGACATGGAGTTACGCATTGAGCAGGCAAAAAGCCAATTCATGTAGTATAACTACAAGCGTGCTACATCCTTGCCCATAAGAAGAGTCCAGCCCCTTGAATCTGCTGCAACACATCGCCCAGTCACGTCACCTGTTACGCAAGTCGGAGCTCAAGGTCGCCGACCACGTGCTGCTTGACCCTGCGGCCGTGATGCACAGTTCCATGGCCGACCTGGCCCACAGCGTCGGCATCAGCGAGCCGACCATTGTGCGTTTCTGCCGGGCCATTGGCTGCTCCGGGTTTCAGGATCTCAAGCTGAAACTGGCGCAAAGCCTGGCCGCTGGTGCCAGCTTCGGTCAGTTCGCGATCCATGAGGACGACTCGGTCGCCGACTACAGCCTGAAAATTTTCGACACTACCCTGCACACTCTGATGGAGGTTCGCGAGAAGCTCGATCCGGTGGAATTGCAGCGTGCGGTGACGTTGATGTCCCAGGCCCAGCGTGTCGAGTTCTATGGCTTTGGTGCGTCAGGCGCGGTGGCGGCGGATGCGCAGCACAAGTTCTTCCGTTTGCTGCTGACCGCGGCGGCGTATTCCGACCCGCACATGCAGGCGATGTCGGCGGTGACGTTGAAGCCGACCGACGTGGCGATCTGCATTTCCCAGTCCGGGCGCTCCAAGGATCTGCTGATCACCGCCAACCTGGTGCGCGAGAGCGGCGCGTCGCTGATCACCCTGTGCCCGAGCCAGACACCGCTGGCTGAGCTGTCGACCGTCAACCTGGCGATCGATGTGCACGAAGACACCGAAATCTATACACCGCTGACCTCGCGAATCGCGCATCTGGTGGTAATCGACGTGCTGGCGATGGGCGTGGCTATGGCGCGCGGGCCGAGCCTGGTCAATCACCTTAAGAGCGTGAAGCGCAGTCTGCGCAGCTTGCGGCTTTCCCCCAAGGCCGTGAAAGCCCTGGATGACTGAAGTCATCTAAGGTCGTTCCGACCTTAATCGCGAGCAGGCTCGCTCCCACATTTGATCTCGGTGTGACACAAAATTTGTGCTCACAGAAGATCCACTGTGGGAGCGAGCCTGCTCGCGAAGGCGTCCTCAATAGCACCGCACTTTTCAAAAGTTTCATCGCACTGTCATCCCCGCGCAGCCAAACCGTCATCCCTCCCGCCTATCGTGAAACTCCCGTACTCGCCTTGGGAGACTCGAAATGGCTCAGCCCTACGAAGAACGCAACAGCGCCGCGAAAACCCGTCGTCAGCAGGAAGACCAGCGCCGCATGGAATTCCGTCGCGCGATCGAAGATCGCTTCGAACTCCGTCAGCTTCAGGCTGAAATCGGTGGTTTTCCCGAGGAACTCGAACTTAATCACTGGCAGGCAGCGCCCGCAGCTTCCCGTCGAAGCGTTCAACCAGCGCGCTGATCTGCACCCGTTCGCTGCGGATAAACGCCAGGAAGGCGTGCGCCACCGGTGACAGGCGTTTGGCCTTGGCTTGCACCAGGCACCAGCTGCGAAACAGCGGCAACTCTTCGACCGGCAGCTCGACCAGGCCGCCGGTCGCCAGCTCCAGGTTCAGGGCGTGGCGCGTCAACAGCGCCAGGCCCAGACCCGCCACCACGCATTCGCGCTGGGCTTCGGCCGAGGCCACTTCCTGAGTCTGGGTGAAGTGCACGCGTTTCTCCTTGAAATACTCTTCACAGGCCAGTCGCGTGCCCGAACCGGGTTCGCGGATCAGCAGTGTGTAAGGCTCAAGATCCTGCAGGCGCAGCGGCCCCATGTGTGCCAGCGGATGGTCCGGACGCGCGACAGCGACAATCGGATTATTGAGAAACGGCAGGAACTCCAGGCCCATGTCCTGCGGCACCATCGACATGATCACCAGATCATCGCGGTTGTCGGAGAGGCGGCGGATCACTTGGCCACGGTTAACCACCGTCAGTTGCAGATTCACTTCCGGATGCTGGCGCTTGAACGCGGCGAACAGATGCGGCACGAAGTATTTAGCGCTGGATTCCACCGCCAGTTTCAGTTGCCCCTGCAGCGAGCCCTGCATGTCCGACAGCTGCATGTCGAGGTTTTCCAGGCGCCCGAAGATGTCCCGGCTGGCACGCTGCAGGGCTTCGGCGGCCTCGGTCATGTAGAGTTTTTTGCCGACATAATCGAATAATGGTTGCCCGATCAGCTCTTCCAGCTGACGAATCTGTAGGCTGACGGCCGGTTGTGTCAGAGACATTTCATCGGCTGCGCGGCTGTAGGAACGTAAATCACACACTTCGTTGAAAATCTGCAATTGGCGTAATGTCATACGCATCAAGGACTTACGCATTTCTTATGGGCTCTGACGGCAGGCTGATGATTTAACTATAAGTCTTTGCTTATGCCTGACCCAATTTTTATTCATTTTTGTTAATCCCTTGTGAGGGCTAGTGTGGGGCTGCGACTAAATTGAAACATTTAGTCACGCGTCGACCTGGGTCTAGCAGGTCGTGGTGCCACCGGCTCAAGGGAATTTCCAAGTGATAAAAAAGATCCTGATCGCCAACCGTGGTGAGATTGCCGTAAGAATCGTGCGAGCCTGCGCCGAGATGGGCATTCGCTCGGTTGCGATTTTTTCCGACGCCGACCGGCATGCCTTGCATGTGAAGCGTGCGGACGAAGCCCACAGCATCGGTGCCGAGCCACTGGCCGGTTACCTCAACCCGCGCAAGCTGGTGAATCTGGCGGTGGAAACCGGTTGCGATGCCTTGCATCCCGGTTACGGCTTTCTCTCGGAAAATGCCGAGTTGGCAGACATCTGCGCCGAACGCGGAATCAAATTCATTGGCCCGTCGGCGGAAGTCATTCGCCGCATGGGCGACAAGACCGAAGCCCGGCGCAGCATGATCAAGGCCGGCGTACCGGTCACCCCGGGCACCGAAGGCAACGTGTCGGGCATCGAAGAAGCCCTGACCGAGGGCGACCGCATCGGTTACCCGGTGATGCTCAAGGCCACCTCCGGTGGTGGCGGGCGCGGCATTCGTCGCTGCAACAGCCGCGAAGAACTCGAGCAGAATTTCCCTCGGGTGATTTCCGAAGCGACCAAGGCTTTCGGTTCGGCGGAAGTGTTCCTGGAAAAATGCATCGTCAATCCCAAGCACATCGAAGCGCAGATCCTCGGCGACAGCTTCGGCAATGTGGTGCACCTGTTCGAGCGTGACTGCTCGATTCAGCGCCGCAACCAGAAGCTGATCGAGATTGCCCCGAGCCCGCAACTGACCCCGGAACAGCGCGCCTACATCGGCGACCTGTCGGTGCGTGCGGCCAAGGCTGTGGGCTACGAGAATGCCGGCACCGTGGAGTTCCTGCTCGCCGAGGGCGAGGTGTACTTCATGGAGATGAACACCCGGGTGCAGGTGGAACACACCATCACCGAAGAAATCACCGGGATCGATATCGTCCGCGAACAGATCCGCATCGCCTCCGGCCTGCCGCTGTCGGTGAAGCAGGAAGACATTCAGCATCGTGGTTTCGCGTTGCAGTTCCGCATCAACGCTGAGGATCCGAAGAACAACTTCCTGCCGAGCTTCGGCAAGATCACCCGCTACTACGCCCCCGGCGGCCCCGGCGTGCGTACCGACACGGCGATCTACACCGGCTACACCATTCCGCCGTTCTACGACTCGATGTGCCTGAAACTGGTGGTCTGGGCGTTGACCTGGGAAGAGGCGATGGACCGGGGCCTGCGCGCCCTCGACGACATGCGTCTGCAAGGCGTGAAGACCACCGCCGCGTACTACCAGGAAATCCTGCGCAACCCGGAATTCCGTAGCGGCCAGTTCAATACCAGCTTCGTGGAAAGCCACCCTGAACTGACAAACTACTCGATCAAGCGCAAACCCGAAGAGCTGGCCCTGGCCATCGCCGCCGCCATCGCCGCCCACGCAGGCCTGTGAGGAATACAACAATGTCCAAGAAAATTTTCGTAACCGACACCATCCTGCGCGACGCTCACCAATCGCTGCTCGCCACCCGCATGCGCACCGAAGACATGCTGCCAATCTGCGACAAGCTCGATAAGGTCGGCTACTGGTCGCTGGAGTGCTGGGGCGGTGCGACGTTCGACGCCTGCGTGCGCTTTCTGAAAGAAGACCCGTGGGAGCGTCTGCGCCAACTGCGCGCCGCGCTGCCCAACACCCGTCTGCAAATGCTTCTGCGCGGGCAGAACCTGCTGGGCTACCGCCACTACAGCGACGACGTGGTCAAAGCTTTCGTTGCCAAGGCAGCGGTCAACGGCATCGACGTGTTCCGCATCTTCGACGCAATGAACGACGTGCGTAACCTGCGCGTAGCGATCGAAGCGGTGAAGGCTGCCGGCAAACACGCTCAGGGCACCATCGCCTATACCACCAGCCCGGTGCACACCATCGACGCGTTTGTGGCGCAAGCCAAGCAGATGGAAGCCATGGGTTGCGACTCGGTGGCGATCAAGGACATGGCCGGTCTGCTGACACCGTACGCCACCGGCGAACTGGTTCGCGCACTGAAAGCCGAGCAGTCGCTGCCAGTGTTCATCCACTCGCATGACACGGCTGGTCTGGCGGCGATGTGCCAATTGAAAGCCATCGAAAATGGTGCCGATCACATTGATACCGCGATCTCCAGCTTCGCCTCGGGCACCAGCCATCCGGGCACCGAGTCGATGGTTGCTGCGCTCAAAGGCACCGAGTACGACACCGGTCTGAACCTGGAGCTGCTGCAGGAAATCGGTCTGTACTTCTACGCCGTGCGCAAAAAGTACCACCAGTTCGAAAGCGAGTTCACCGCAGTCGATACCCGCGTGCAAGTCAACCAGGTACCGGGCGGGATGATCTCCAACCTCGCCAACCAGCTGAAAGAGCAGGGCGCACTGAACCGCATGGCCGAAGTGCTGGCGGAAATCCCGCGGGTGCGTGAAGACCTTGGTTTCCCGCCGCTGGTGACTCCGACTTCGCAGATCGTTGGTACCCAGGCGTTCTTCAACGTGCTGGCCGGCGAGCGTTACAAGACCATCACCAACGAAGTGAAGCTGTACCTGCAGGGCGGTTACGGCAAGGCGCCGGGCGTGGTTAACGAAAAACTGCGTCGTCAGGCCATCGGCAGCGAAGAGGTGATCGACGTACGTCCGGCCGATCTGCTCAAGCCGGAGATGACCAAGCTGCGTGCCGACATTGGCGCACTGGCCAAGTCTGAAGAAGACGTGCTGACTTTCGCCATGTTCCCGGACATCGGCCGCAAATTCCTCGAAGAGCGTGCCGCCGGCACCCTCGTTCCGGAAGTGCTGTTGCCGATCCCTGAGGCCGGCGGTGTGGCGAAAGCCGGTGGCGAAGGCGTACCGACCGAGTTTGTCATCGACGTCCACGGCGAAACCTACCGCGTCGACATCACCGGTGTCGGCGTGAAGGCCGAAGGCAAGCGTCACTTCTACCTGTCCATCGACGGCATGCCGGAAGAAGTGGTGTTCGAACCGCTCAACGAATTTGTCGGCGGTGGCAGCAGCAAACGCAAACAAGCATCGGCACCGGGCCACGTCAGCACCACCATGCCGGGCAACATCGTCGATGTGCTGGTCAAGGAAGGCGACACCGTCAAGGCCGGTCAGGCGGTGCTGATCACCGAAGCGATGAAGATGGAAACCGAAGTTCAGGCAGCGATTGCCGGCAAGGTCACCGCCATCCATGTGGCCAAGGGCGACCGGGTGAATCCTGGCGAAATCCTGATCGAGATCGAAGGCTGAGATAACTGCCGCGATTCAACGTTTTAAACCTCGGGGGGGCATGTGCTCCCCTTTTTTTTCGCCTGCAATATGCCGTTCTCTGTAGGAGCTGCCGAAGGCTCGGGCCTGCGGCAGCTACACGTCGCTTTGTGTCAGAACGCCATGCGCCACTGGCCCATCACGCCGTAACTGCGGCTGTCGCTACCGGCCTCGCCAGTGAGCCCAACGCCCAGAGTGTTACGGGCGGACAGGGTCAGATCCAGACCGGCGTCCAGCGTGAAGCTGTTGCGATCCATCTCGGCCCCGGCGACTTCAAAGCTTCTGCCACCCTTGACCAGTTGCTGGCGCGTTTCGTTATCGAGCTCGCCGTAGGTATGTTTCACGCTGGCGCTGAGACGTGGCGTCAACTGCATGCCGTTGGCCAGGTGACTGGTTTTCGCCAGGCGCAGGCCGACGGTGCTGCTCGGGTTCGCCCGGGTCTGCCCCTGAACCTTGAGCGCCGCATCGCCACCTTTCTCGGTGTAACCATCACGCTGATAGCGTTGATAACCGACACTGGCGAACGGTTCGAAGCTGACGTTGCCACGTCCCAGGTTGTAGCCGACTTCGGCAAACACCTGCTGGGTGCTGGCGTCATAGCTGCTCTTGAGGCGATCACTGAAACCATTGAAGGCAACGCGACGTTTGCCACTGCCGTCATGACTGCCGTACGCGGCGCCCAGGCGCAGGGCGAACGGGCCGTCCTGACGCAGCGCGTAGGCGCCGAGGTGCCAGCTGTCGAGATCGCCGTCAAACTGTTGGGCATCGAGCCGGGTTTGCGCTTTCGCCCCCATCAGGCCGACATGCCATTGCTCGTCGATTCGCCAGTCGGCCCCCATGATCAGACCTTGAGTGGAATGCTTCAGGACACTGTCGGCGTCCCGGTCGACCTTGCCGCCATGTCCCAGAGCTTGCAGCCAGACCCGTCCATTGCCTTCGTCGGAAGCAGCCAGACGTGGTGCATTCCCTGAGCTCCGCGCTCCATTGGCGCTGTCCAGTTGATGCATGGCCGAAAGCATGCTGGCGCTGAGCGGATTGACGCTGCTCAGTGTGGCTTTGGCGAGGTTGGCGTTGCTGCCGGCGGCGAGTTGTTCGAGAGCCACGCTGGCCGTTGGCTTGCTGGCGCCGAGCAGGGCCGTGACGGCAGTATTTTGAGGTGTGGCCGCGCCCATGGCTGTGCTTGGTTGGCGAGATACCGCAGGTTCTTGAGGTTGCTGAGGTTGCTGAGGGGTGGAGGGTGTCTCGTCAATGCTTTGCGCGAGCGCCTGACTATTCTGCGTGGTCGCAAGGTTTTCGAGCGGCACATCGTTACGGGCATAGAGCAAGCCCACTCGTTGTGTTTCGTAGTGCAGCGTCGGGGTCATGTATGCCAGATCGTTTTCAACGGTGCCGAACTGTCCCTCAATCTTTCCCGCTTCCAGAACGGTGTGCTGACTGCTTTGCGGGTAGTCGCCGGCGGTGACGAGTTTCAGGGTGGCGTCACCCAAATGAGCAGTTCCCTTGACGATCACGGTCGGACTGTTACCGGAGGCATCCACGGCATAGGCCAGCACGGCAGAACGGGTCAGGCGCAGATCTCCCGCGACCTTGGGGGCGCCGTAGACATCGTCGACGGTCATGCGTCCGTACACGTTCAAATGATTAACCGCACCATTCCCGGCTATATGGCCGTTTTCCTGAACCTCCACCATGCCGTCAATCAGGCCCTGGTTGGTGAGGTCGCCGCCAGACGCGACAGTGGCGCCGCCATTGATCGCCCCTTTGTTGATCAAGATGCCCTCGGTCACTGCCGAGCCCAGAATTTGCCCTTCATTGACCAGCAGAGCCTTCGGATGAACCAGTACACCGAGGCTGAAATCACCCGGTCCGCTGCGGGTCCAGCTCCCGCGCCTGACCTCCAGCCCACTGAAGTTACGGGTTTCACCCAGCACGCCTTTCCTGTTCGCGTCGAGTTGCAGCAGGTTATCGCCCCCGCCACCGTCGACCAGGCCGGCGAAGCTGCCTCGAGATTGCACGGTGACAAGGTCATTGCGCGCATCGAGCGTCAGCGCCACACCCTCCTGTGCCGGATAGGCTTTGCTGACCTTCAGCTGGACGGTTTCCGGATGATTAGCGAAAGCGGTGATCGCTGATTTGAATGTTTCAGGGGAGGCGACAGAGATGCCTTGAGTGTCGGGCGGTGCGTCCTGAGCCATGGACAGATCGACACATCCCATGGCTAAAGCAATGGCTAGTGTCAGGTGTTTTGGTCGAAAGTGGAATTGAACGGGCATCGAGTTCAGCCTCTCGTGGAAGGAGGCAAAACTCTAAGTTGGAGCCGGCAGGCGCCGATGTCAGCCGGATCGCTCGGTGCTGCGGGCTGCGTCTGTTTGATCTTCGGAAAAGAGCGGCTCGACAAAAATTGGCGGATTACGTCGTGCCGTCGCGTTGTCTTTTCCTACAAATTGAATTGCCATTAGCCGCTTGTAATGATCAGAAACTCATCTGCCACTGCCGATCAACCCATGGTTGCGACTGTTGCTGCCAATCTCGCCGCTGCAGGGCGAGAAAGGCATGGATGGGGGGGCCTTTTGTTATTAGCGAGCCGTCCGTATATCGAGGGGTTCTTACAGAATGAAGTCGGAGGTGACCTGCATTATTTTGCGTTCAGATGATCTTAAGCTCAGTCGTATCTGCATTTTGTTGCATATTGCAACGCCCCATCATCCGTCGAAATGCACTATATTGCATCTACGGGCAATAAATCCCCTGTTTAAATGCAATTAAATGCAGGTGTTGAGACATGTACGACCTGACATTACAGATATTCAGTGCTGGAAAATGGCACGACGCAATGATTCTAAGGTTCGACAATCCTGAAAAGGGGTTCGAAAGTCGCTGCAGTTTCGGCTACGAGACGCCATACCTTGTCGAAAATATTGAAGCCACAGGCTCTCCGTTTTCCAAGGCCGTCAGTGCGTTGTATCCATTGGACTGGGAAGGGCGACGCTCCAGTACGCCCGCATTTGTCTATGACATTGCCCCCGCAGGGGCGGCCAAAAGATTTCTACTTGCGCGTCTGGGGCAGGAGAAACCGGCGCATATCGGTGCCGATCTGTATCTGCTCGGCCAGAGCACTCCAGCCCCCATTGGCAATATGCGCATAAAAGAGTCGGCCGAGGCTGTCGATGAGCGTGAGCCCATCGGATTCAAGCGTGAGGATGTTGTTCACCGCGACAGTCGCTTTCTGGAATATGCCTATGAGCAAGGCGCGGCAATTGGTGGTGCTACAGGGGCAGGCGGTGAAGCACCGAAGCTATTGTTGGCTGAAAACAAGGCCGGCCTTTTGTACCCCGATGCGGTATTGGGCGATCAAGAGGTCAGGCAGCATTGGTTTATAAAATTTGCCAGAAACAAAGGAAGTCTGGTCGATCAAGATATCCTGCGCAGCGAGTTCCATTACTACAAGGCGCTTCAGAAACTCGGCATTGAAACGATCGCGGTAGAAGGTTTGGCATTAGAAGAAGCGAGTAAGCCGAGCTTGTGGATGCAGCGCTTTGATCGAGAAGTAACGAACGGTGAAGTCAGTCGTTTTGCTGTCGAGTCGATTTACTCGCTGGCTGAAGTAACGGCGCCGGGAAGTGCAATGAACCATATGGATGTCATCCGCATGCTCGCCGGGCTCTGGCGAAAAGCAGGGCAGGCCAGTCAGATCCCCGCACTGGTGACGGATTACTTACGTCGGGATCTGATCAACAAGATCCTCGGTAACTCGGATAACCATGGTCGTAACACCGCGATAATTCGCCAGGAAAGCTCGTTTCGTCTGGCGCCGATCTATGACTTGGCCCCGATGGTCATGGATGACGAGGGTGTGACCCGGACAACCAAATGGCCAAAAGATCTGGAGAGGGCGGGAGAGGTCGATTGGCGGGGAGTGTGCCGCGTATTGGCTGATATCACCGATCCCAAAGACCCTTTGGCAGGCTTGACCGACGCATCAGATCCTTTCGAACGCTTGCGTGAAGATGCCCAGCGTCTGGCGGCGCTCCCCGACATATTGACGGCGAGCGGTTTGCCCGACAGAACGATGAGCCACCCGGGAATCCATCTGAAAAATCTGGAGCAACGTTTGAAAGAGTGGGATCTGAAATGAGCATGACGGTAGCCGAGCGCACGGTGCTCATCGAAAACATTCAAGACGCGCTGGCCCAAGGGACACTGGAAATCGGTGAAGCGGTTCGTCGTCTACGTGTGGAAGTGACCGGTCTGCATCAAACCCAGTTTGCCAGGATGTGCAAAATATCGGTTCGCACGCTGGTGCATATCGAGCATGGCGAGGGCAATCAGACATTGAAATCGTTGAATGCGGTGTTTCGTCCGTTTGGACTGAAAATGGGCGTGGTGCGGATCCGAAGAGAGATCAATTAAAGCCCGACGCTGGCGCAAGGTGCTGATTACCCTAGCTACGCCGCACATAAGCCTTGCCGTAATGCCGCTCCATCCGCGCCTGAATCAACTCCAGCCCAATCGACATCAGCCAGTAAATGATCGCCGCCGTGGTCAGCATCTCGATATAGCGGTAGCTTGAGCGGCCGTAGGACTGCGCCAGAAACATCACTTCCCAGACGCCCATCACCGAGATCAGTGACGAGTCCTTGAGCATCGAGATGAACTGGTTGGTGGTCGGCGGGATGATCGTGCGCATCGCCTGGGGCAGGGTGATGCGCCAGAAGATCACGCTCTCGCGCATGCCCAGCGCCAGCGAAGCTTCGCGTTGGCCATAGGGCACGCCGAGGATACCGGCGCGGAAAATTTCGCTGAGGTAGGCGCCGTAGTTAAGTGACAGGGCAATGATCCCGGCTACCACTGCGCCGGGTACGACACCCAGTTGCGGCAGGCCGAGGTAGATCAACAGGATCTGGATCAGCAGCGGCGTGCCGCGAAAGAACGAGGTGTAGAAACTGGCGATCCCGAACGCCACGGCGCTTTTCGACAGGCGCGCCAGAGCGGTGACGAAGCCCAGCAAGGACGAGGCGACGATTGCGCAGGCGCAGAGAAACAGGGTCAGTGCCGCACCCTGCAGAAAGCCGTTGGGCGCCAGGTGCACGCCGAGCAGATTCGGCAGCTTGTCGAGGATGATCGAGAGCTTCAGATCGAAGCTGAGGAAAAACCCGGCGAACAGGCTGAACATCGCCGCCCAGGTCAGGTACAGGCGCGTGCGGAAACCGAACAGCCGTTGCAGGCGCGATTCAGCCACCGGTTGCGGCGGCTGTGGAGGTGTCGGGAAGGCAGTCATTGGCTGATATCGGCGCCGATCCATTTCTGCGACAGCTTGCTCAGCGTGCCGTCCTGGTTGAGTTGCGCAAACACCTCGCGCACTTTGGCGTCCCACTCGGCGTCACCCTTTTCGATGGCCACCGAGTTCGGCTCCGAGTACAGCGGCGCGCCCGCCAGTTTGAAACGCTGGTCCTGATTCAGGCGCGGCTGCGCGGTCACCAGGTTGGTGAGGATGGCGTCCAGGCGCACACCGGCGCCCAGACCCAGATCCTGGAAGGCGACGTTGTCGGTATCGTACGGAGCGATCTGCACATCCTCGAACGGGTACTCCAGGCGCGTGTCTTCGGCGCCTTCGATGACCAGATTCTTGTTCAGATAGCTTTCGTAGCTGGAGGCGCTGGTCAGGCCGACTTTCTTGCCGCTCAAGTCTTTGGCGCCGTGGATGCGATCGTCCTTGGCGTTGACCACGATCACGGCGGGCGAGGCGTAGTACTCGACCGGGAAATCGAACACTTCGGCGCGCGCCTTGCTCGGGGTCATGGAGCAGATGCAGATGTCATAGCGCCCGCTCCAGCGGCCGGCAGCGATCACGTCCCAGGATGGCGTTTCGAGGCGCAGCTTGACCCCCAGTTTGTCGGCGACGGCTTTGGCGACGTCCACGTCGAAGCCGTCGAGCTGATTCTGCTCATTGAGAAACGAGAAGGGTGGGTAGCTTTCCATCAGCACGCCGACCAGTTGTTTTTTCTGTTCGACGCGATCGAGTGTGGCGCCGCCGAAGGCTTGAGTGGACGCGGCCAGAATCGTCAGGCCCAAGGCCAGTAGCGGTTGAAGTTTCACAGTCGACACCTGAAAAAAAGGGGTTGTTATTAACCGAATGGTGCGTATTAAATAGTTATAAGAACTACTCTGGTAGTGAGTAATTTTCATAAGCATATGAGCGAAAAGCATATGGGCACAGCAAGCACGGTAATTCTCGATGGCGGCATGGGCCGTGAGTTGCAACGCGCCGGGGCGCCGTTTCGGCAGCCCGAGTGGTCGGCGCTGGCCCTGATCGAAGCGCCGCAGGCGGTCGAAGCGGTGCACGCCGCCTACATCGCCAGCGGCGCCAATGTGATCACCAGCAACAGTTATGCGGTGGTGCCGTTTCATATTGGCGAGGCGCGGTTTGCCGCTGAAGGTCAGGCACTGGCGGCGTTGGCCGGAGAACTGGCACAGCGTGCGGTGCGGGCATCGGGCAAAGCGGTGCGAGTGGCCGGTTCGTTGCCGCCGCTGTTCGGCTCCTATCGCCCGGATCTGTTCGAAGCGGCGCGGGTGAACGAATTGCTGACGCCACTGGTGACCGGCCTGGCGCCACATGTCGACCTGTGGCTCGCGGAAACCCAAAGCTCGATCATCGAGGCGCGTTCCATCCGCGCCGGTCTGCCGCAGGACGGCAAGCCGTTCTGGCTGTCATTTACCCTGAAGGACGAAGACACGGACGAGGTGCCGCGTCTGCGTTCCGGCGAACCGGTGGCCGAAGCAGCGGCGGTGGCGGCGGAGTTGGGCGTGGAGACGCTGCTGTTCAACTGCAGCCAGCCGGAAGTGATCGGCGCGGCGATTGATGCGGCGCGCGATACCTTTGAGCGTTTGGGTGTGCAGATTCACATCGGCGCGTATGCCAATGCGTTTCCACCGCAACCGAAAGAGGCGACGGCCAACGACGGCCTCGATCCGCTGCGCGACGATCTGGATCCTCCGGGCTATCTGCACTGGGCGAGGGATTGGCAGCAGCGTGGTGCCAGTCACCTGGGCGGTTGCTGCGGGATCGGGCCGGAACACATTGCGGTGCTGGCGCAGAAACTGGTGTAAATAAACATCAAAAGATCGCAGCCTTCGGCAGCTCCTACATGGGATTGACGTTCACCCTGTAGGAGCTGCCGCAGGCTGCGATCTTTCGCTTTGACGATTTAACTACGGCACTCGACCAAACCTTTCACCTGCCCGGTCGGCGTCTGGTTGGCATCGCTCAACCACTGCTCGAACCCTGCCGCAATCGCCGGCCACTCCGAATCCACAATCGAATACCACGCGGTATCGCGGTTCTGGCCCTTGACCACCATGTGCTGGCGGAACACGCCTTCGAAGCTGAAGCCCAGGCGTTCGGCGGCGTATTTGGAGCGTGCGTTGCCGTTGTTGCACTTCCACTCCAGGCGACGATAGCCCTGTTCGAAGGCGTATTTGGCCAACAGGTAAACCGCTTCGGTACTCTTTGGTGAACGTTGCATCGGCGCACCGAAGGTGACGTGGCCGATCTCGATGCGCCCCTGCGCCGGGACGATCGACATCAGGCTCAGAATGCCTTGCACCTCGCCCGTGACGCGGTCGATCACGCTGAAGAAATACGGATCGCTGCTGGCCGCGTGGTTGTTCAACCAGTCATTGAAAACGCTGCGCTCGGGGAACGGCCCATACGGCAAGTAATCCCACAGCTTCGGGTCGGCGCCGGGGCCTTCGAGGGCGTTGAACAGATCATCGGCGTGGCGCGCCGGGTCGAGTCGCTCCAGGCGGATGAAGCGGCCTTCGAGCAAGGTCGCGGTGGGGGCGGGGACGCCTTTCCAGTCGGCAAGTGAAGTGGTCATGTACGCGGCTCCTTAAATGGCTTTGCGAAACTGGATGAATCCCGGGCGCTCGGCGATGCGCTCGTAGAGCTGGATCGCGGTGGCATTGGTTTCGTGGGTCAACCAATGCACTTTGCAGCAACCGTCGGCCCTGGCGGTGGCGTAGACGTGTTCGATCAGCAAGCGACCGACGCCGGTGCCACGGGTCTCCGGCGCCACCAGCAGATCCTGCAGGTAGCAGGAGTTTTCGATGCTCCAATTGGAGCGGTGATAGATGAAATGCACCATGCCCACTGCTTTACCGTCGGCCCAGGCGAGAGCGGCGTGGGTCGGCTCGCTCGGGTCGAGGAAACGCTGCCAGGTGCTGTGCGTGACGGCGTCCGGCAACTCGCTGTTGTAGAAGCGCAGGTAGGCCTGCCACAACGGCAGCCAGGCGGCGTGATCACCGGCAGTCACCGGGCGGATCTGGATCTGACTCATGCTGATTTCCTTAACGCATCAAGTGGGCGAGGGTTCGGTCCGCAATGTCGGGGCTGGCAGCCAGGCCTTCGCGCACGCCGGCAATGTCTTCGGCGCTGCGGTTCTGGCTGAGCTTGCGCTTGCCTTCAAGGCGGTCAATGGGAATGGCGAAACCGACGATGGCCTTGAGCATGCCGTCGATATAGTCGGCCGGCGCGTCGTCGACCTTCCACGGTTGCACGCGACCGGCTTCATGGCGATCGGTCAGGGTGCTGACGATGTCGAGCAGGCGCCCGCCGTCGCTGAAGGTTTCGGCGTGGCCATAGGCGTGCACGGCGACGTAATTCCAGGTCGGCACGACTTTGCCGTGCTCGGCCTTGCTCGGGTAAAACCCCGGACTGACGTAGGCGTCGGGGCCGGCAAATATCAGCATCGCTTCAGCGCCGTCGCGCAGGTCTTTCCATTGCGGATTGGCTTTGGCCAGGTGCCCGTACAGCGTGCCGTTCGGACCCTGTTCGCGGTGCAGCAGCACTGGCACGTGGCTGGCTTGCAGGCCGTTTTCACCGTGGCTCACCAGAATCGCGAGGCGAGTGGCGAGGATCAGTTCGTGCAGTTGCGACAGTTCGTCGATGGCAAAGGCGCGGGGCGTGTACATGGAGAGGTTTTCCTTGGCGAATGCCTGCATCCTAGGCAGGCTATTGGTCTGTTGTAAGAGCCATTGATGACCAATTTCATAGGTCCATTGTCATGCCCGAATCGCCCACGCTGTCCATGCCGTTTAATCCGGCCGGTATCGAGCTCGACCGCCGTCAGGGTTTGAGCCGCCAGCTCTATCAGGCGCTACGTCTGCGCGTGCTGGACGGGCGTCTGGCCAGTGGCACGCGGCTGCCGGCCAGCCGTGATCTGGCGGCGGCATTGGCGATTTCCCGCAACAGCGTGGTGCGCGCCTACGATCAGTTGTACGCCGAAGGCTTCATCGAGGGCCGCGTCGGGGACGGCACGTATGTGGCGCAATTGCCGCAAAGCGCATTGCCCACAAAAAAACTATCCACAAAAGTATCCACAGGGTTTTCAACAAGCTTACCCACAGCCTTATCCACAAATTGGCTGGATTTACCTGTGGTTCCATCCAGTAAAGTTATCCACAGCGATGCATTGCGGCGGGTTGAAAACAATCATCTGGCCCTGCCACCCAGTGGTCCGCCGCGTGCTTTTCGGGTCGGCGTTCCAGCCTTCGATCTGTTCCCGTTTGACGTCTGGGCCAAGCTGAACGCGGCTTTCTGGCGCAAGCCGGATTTGCAGCAGTTGTGTTATGGCGATCCGGCGGGCGATGCGCGGTTGCGCGGGATGATCGCGGCCTATTTGCGCAGCTCACGGGGCATGCAGTGCACGGCTGAGCAAATTGTGATCACCAGTGGCGCACAGCAGGGCATAAGCCTTTGTGCACAGTTGCTGGTAGCGCCGGGCGACGGCGTAGCGATTGAAAATCCCGGGTATCGAGCGGCCGGTCATGCCTTCGCCGTGGCCGGTGCCCGGTTGCACGGGGTGGCGGTGGACAGCGAGGGAATCGACTGTCAGCAACTGGCAGGACTGACCGATTGCCGCCTTATCTATGTCACGCCATCCCACCAGTACCCCACAGGGGTGGTAATGAGTCTGGCCCGCCGCCTCGAATTGCTGGCCTGGGCCGAGCGCACGCAGGGCTGGATCGTCGAGGATGATTACGATGGCGAGTATCGTTACAGCGGCGCGCCGCTGGCGCCTTTGGCCGCTCTCGATCGACAGGGGCGAGTGCTGTATGTCGGCACGTTCGGCAAGGTCGCGTTCCCGGCGTTGCGCCTGGGGTATCTGGTGTTGCCGCCGGGGTTGGTGGAGGCATTTGCGCAAAGGCGTGCGGTGGATGTGCGTCACTCCGAAGTCAGTACCCAGGCGGTGATGGCCGAGTTCATGGCCGCCGGGCATTTCCAGCGGCACATCCGACGCATGCGCCGCGCGGCGCTGAGCCGACGCAATGTCCTGCTCGGTGGCTGGCCGCAGAAAATTCCGGGCGTCGGCCAGTTGCCCGGCGTTGCCGCCGGGCTGCACCTGACCGTGCCGGTCGCCAGTGTGGCGCGTGAAAGCCAACTGATCGAACTGGCGCGTAGCGTTGACGTCGAGATCAATGGTCTGAGCAGCTATTGGCTGCCTGATTCCACGACCCCGGTCGACCAGCGCGCCGGACTGGTGCTGGGCTTTGCCGCGGTGCCTGAGCGCGCAATCGAAGCGGCGCTCGAGCGTTTGCGAACCGTGTGGCACACCCTCTGAAGCGGGCGCGGATCGACGCGCCCGACGGCGGTATCACGGTTGTGCTTCGAGTTGCAGGAACAGGCTCGGATCGCCAATCCGGCGCAGCACGTAATCGATTGGCGTCAGACTTGTCAGAGCCTGTCGACGTTCTGCGCTGAGGGTCTTCAAATGCGCATCGGCGATTTTCAGGTGCGCCGCGGTGAATTGTTCCGGCGCGGCTTCGGGCGAGTCGTAGTGAAAATGCGCGAGCCATAACGGCTGATCATGCTGGGTGCTGTCGAGTATCTGATACTCCTGAAAATAATCCTGGCGCTTTTTGGTCTTGATCCGGCCCTGGACGTTCCTGACGATCCGTACCTGATGATTGTCCAGCAACCATTGCAAATAGGCTTGTCGAGGTTGGCGGTCCTTGAGCAGACTGGCGCGCACGGCGATGCCTTGAGCACGTAACCGGATCGCGGCGCTGTTGAGTTCCGCACTCAAGTTGCCCACCGGCAACCGCGTGCCTCCAGAGGCGACAATGCGTGCCTGCGCCTGTTCGACGCTGGCAGCAATCTGTTCCAGTCGCCGAGCCTGCTGATCGAACAGATCCTGCATGTCTGCCGGTATGCGGTTGGGCCTCAGAGCGTCACGCCGGGTCCGGTCAATGAACGCCTGCACTCGCTCATTCTGGTTCAGGGCATCGGCAATGAACTCGATGTCGCCCACCTGCGTCGTCGGGGAGGCGGTGGGTCTGACGGGAAGCATTTCTTCCAGAGGTGATTCGCTGGCGGCTGCGGGCCTGGCGGGCGCAGGGTCACGAGGCCGGCTTTTGGTGACCTTGCCAACCGGTCGGGACGGTCCTGCGACAGAGGGGCCCGGTGTGGCCGGCGTGCTGCGGGCTCCGGTTTCCGGCAGCAGTTCGCTCAGTTGCTCCTGCGCCAGTTGTCTGAATTCGCCGAGCAAGCTTCTTAGCCGCGTCAGTTCTGCCGCAACCACCATGCCCGGATATTCGCCTGGCAAGTCCCCCAGACGCTGATCGGCATCGACATAGACATCAATCAGTCGGCTCAGACGATCAATGCGCAGCGCAGTGCTGTCGCCGTTGTCGGGTTTCCTGATCAGGGCGGCATGGCGGTGTGTGGCGGTGGCGGCTTCGATTATCAGCCAACCGGTGGCTTCCCGCGCCGCTTCGGTGGCTGTTTCCTGCATGCACAACTCGTGAGACATGCCGATGGCATTGGACTTCAGGTCCCACTGGTTAAACGCCGGGAGCAGTTGGCGCAAGCGTTGTGCGGTGGTCATGCCTGCACTGCCGATGGTGTCGAGGGTTTCCAAGGAGGTACGGGACAGCTGCAGGCGGGCGATCATGTCCTGGCTCAACGCCAGAGCCTGGTGCAGTTCCTCGTTGTAACTTTGCAGCGCTTGCGGTGTATCGATGACCGTGTGTTGAGCCAATTTACGGGTCAATACTGCGTAAGCGTTGCGTTTGAGAACGAACCAGAGGCTGAGGTTTTTTTGCAGCAAAGTGGTCATGCGCTGCAATTCGACGAAATAGCCATCGCTCCCCCCTTTGAGGCGCCATTGGCCGAGTATTTTCAAGGCCTCGTCGTAATCCCCGATCAGCTTTTCGACGTGTTCAAGGTAACGCCGGGTCGCCTCTTCGTGGGCTTGTCCGGAGGCGCCAAGCATGGCTGACTGGGCTTGTTCCAGAGCAGCGTTGCCGACGGCTTCCTGATTTCTGAATGCTTCCAGAGCCGTACCGAGCTGGTTCCTCTGGGTTTCCTTTTCCTTGCGCTGGGCCTTGAGCTGACTTTGCAGGCTGGTGCCCCCGGCGCCACCGCGCAGACGCAGTCGGGTATCCACGAACCATTGGCCTTGCTGGTTGTGAATCAGCAGCGGACCGGTTTTTGACGGTGTCTGCGGATCAACGATTTGCACCTGCTGGTCATCGTTTTCAATCACGCGGAACCAGCGATCGCCCGCCTGCGCATAGGTGCTGGTAGCGAGGCGATACAGGGTCGCCTTGCCGCGCAGCAGGGTTTCCACGGCGGCTGCCGTGAGGTCGGGAGCCGGCACGGCCAGAGTATTCAGAAACGTTGCCAAGGCACCGGGCGAACGCCGGGGCACCGAGCCGTAGGCTTCAAGCGAGGAGTAATGGCTGGCCGGGAGTTGGTCCTTCAGCAGCGTGGTGACGTGTGTAACCGTGGGCGGGACAGGCGCTTGTGCAGGGGCGGTCTGGATCCGGGGCAGTCCTTCGCTTTCGATATCGCTTGCGCCTTCGCTGCGCAACGCTGTGCGGGGGCCGGTTGTGCGTTGGGTGGCCGCATGATGGGCCAGGATCATGCCCAGGTTCAGCAACATATCGGCAACCGCGCTCCACTGGGCGTGGGTATCGCCACGGTTGTGGGCATCCACGACCTGATCGATTTCGCTGATGCTTTGCCAGACCCAGATCGCCGCGCCTGCCGGGCCGCAGAGAAAGTTCGCGGCAACGTTGAACAACGCCCACCCGCTGTCTCGCAGCAAGGCCCAGCGGCGTTGCGCATTGGACAACGACTGTCGGTCGGCGAGTTCGGCCATCGCCAGTGCATGGGTCTTGAACAGCACCGGGAACACGTCGCCAGTCAGCGCCGTGGAGGCAAGCCCGACCGGCCCGGCCCACTTGACGCTGGTCCAGGGCTCGGCGAGCAATTGCGCGCCCAGCCACGGACTGGGCAGACCGATGGGGAAGGTGTATTGGGCATATTTGAAGCTGGTTTGGGAATCCGCCAGCCACGCCAGCACCGAATCTCTCAGTTCGCCTGGCTGATGGACGGCGTACAGCAGGTTTTGCGTTGAAGGGAATTGCAGCAATGGCTGCTCAAGCAACGGACGATACAGCAGGCATGGCCCGGCTCCAGGCAGACGCGGAGCAATGATGAACATGTTGGTGACAACATCGCCAACAGTCTCCCCGGCATGGATAAACGTCAGCGGACGAATGACCACAGTGTGTGGATGACCGGGTATCGGTTTGAGCCACTCCTGGACACAGCGATACCCCTGCTCATCCACGCCGCCGAGGCGACGCAGCTTGGATTCCAGTGCAATCAGCGGCAGCAGTGCGTGCAACTGGCGGATGTAAAAGCGCTGCTGCAGGGGGGCCTGCTGCGGATCGTTGATCAGTCTGTCCCTGATCAAGCCGGGGTATACCTCACCCATGTCGATCTTGTTTGCCATCTTCGTCAGGTAGGCGACAGTCAGCCACTGCGGCAGCGCTTGTGGCGGGTCGAATTGCAGAGTCGCCAGATACGGCGTGCGGTTTTGCAAGGCGTACTCGCCCAGGGTTTCGACATGGGTGTCATGCGGATCGGGCAGTGTCACGCCTCCCGATTCGAAGCTGTTGGTGATGCGGATTTGCAATTTGTCCAAAGGCAGCCCGGCCGCCGATGGCTGATCGGCAATGATCGCCTCACGCATGCAATTGCGTGCATAGGTATCGATCGGCGGGATTGGCAACAGCGCCTTGTCTGCCTGCCGGTACAACTGGCCCAGCGCATTGATCGATTGGCTGTATTGATCGAGCTCGGAAGCCGAAGCGTCGAGCAACCAGTCGGGTATCGAATCATCGAGGTCGATGAGGGTGTTTTTCTGCGGTTCGCTGGCTTGCTCGATCAGGGGCAGAAGGGAGGAGCCGTCCTCGCTTTCCTCGTCGAGACTTTGTCGGGTGATTGCCCGGATGGCATCGAGCTGGTTGGCAATCAGGACCCACGCCATGTGGTCGAAAAAATTGCCCTCGGGTTCGAACAACTGCCACTGCAGATTCTGTCCGGCCGGCAACAGTTCGATACGCTGCGGCAGTGATTCACCCAGTTGCTGCAGAGAGTCGAATGTCTCGTAACCATCTTCCACGGTGTACATCATGACCAGATCGCGCAGGCCATAGCGTCCGAAAATCACCACGGCGCCGCCCAGAATCAGGTGCCGGGCAGCGCCTTGAGCATCGACCGAGTCGATGTCGATCAGGCACACCCGGATGTCCGACAGTGTTATGTCGTGACGCTGGCGCTCCTGTTTGTCCGGGCGCCGCGAAATCGCCCGGGCGACCAGGCACTGTTCATCGTCCCAGCCCTCGGCGTTATGGACGTTCAGGGCTTCGCGCAGGGCATCGGAGAGTTCTTGCCAGCGCGGCAACTGGCGTCGGGTGCTGTTCCAGTAATCCAGCTGTCGCTCGGCGAAGGCAACAAACAACAGGGGCGCATAATCGTTGAGCAGATCGGCAATGGCCTCGATATCGACATCCATATGCACCACTGGCGTGGCCTGGTGGTTCAAGGTCAGAAAGTGTTCACCCTCGAGATAGTTGGCGCTGGAGCCGTTGAAAAATTGCCGGACGAGTGCCTCTGTCAGTGATTCAAATCGGGTCGGCAGGGCCACTCGTTCCGCGTTCAGCCATTGCCATTGTGGCGTGCCGATCATGGCCTGCTCGGGATCGATCTTGCGTTGTGGATACAGCGCTTCGAGCGCCTGACGCAGCACTGCGCTGGCGACTTCATCGACTGTGGGTCCGCGACTGGTCTGATGGACGATCTGGCTCTTTTGCAGCAATGCATGGGTTTCGGTGTTCGCTGAATGCTCAGTCATTGTCATTGTCATTGTCATTGTCCTTTTTGACGTTTGGGGCTTATGAGAAAAACAGCGAACGCGCCAGCTGCGGGCTGATCGCGCTGCGATAGATAGCGATGATTTGCGGGTTGCTGGTGGCTGAGTCCAGGTCGAAGGCGCCGGCCATCCGCCGTTGCTCCTGCAGTTTCAAATGGGCGGCGGTGAAGGCGTCGGCCGGTGCATCGGGGCTGTTGTAATGGAAGTGCGCGTACCACAACGTCTTGCCGGTGCGCCGCTCGCGAATTTCGTACTCCTGCAGATAATCCCTGCGCGGGCCTTTGAGGCGACGCCGGGCACCGCCAGACACAATGTCGATCTCATCCTTGTGCAATAACCATTCGACCCGGGCGGCAGTTGGCGGTTGTTGCTTGGTCATCTCGACCCGTATCCGGTAGCCCTCGGCGTACAGGCGTTCACCCGCCTGGTTCAATTGGGCGATCAGGGCTGGCGGCTCCTCGGTGCTGTTCGCCCGCAGCCGGGCCTGTTCAAGGCTTTTCGCGCTTTCGTCGAGCTGTTCGGCCTTGCGCTGGAACTGCTCTTCGATCTCGACCGGAATCCGACCAGGTTTTTTGGCATGGGCTTCGGTTTGCCGGATGAAGCTTTCTACGCCATCGAGCAGCGCCTGGCCCTGGCTGATCTGGGTGGCGAGATCCGCTACCGGAGCAGGCGGGCGGCGCCGTCCGGGCTGAATGCGTTCGACCCAGACACCGGGCGTTTTCTCGTGAAAAGTGGCGATGACGTTCCCGGTCATGGGCGCTTTCACGTCCAGCAGGACTGGTTGCCCGGGCGCCGAGGAACGCAACTCGCCGACCACTGTGCCCTTGAAGCGGGTTTTGATAATCCTTTTACGTGAGGCTGGCGCTGGCCTTGAAGGACCGGGCCGAGGCTCCACCGGCCGGTGTTCGAGGAGCAATTGCGCCAGGTGCTCTTCGGTCTGGTGCTGAAACTCGTTGATTCGTTTACGCGTGTGGCTGAAGGGCTCGTCGAGCAACACATCCTTGTGGTTGAGGGCGAAATCCTCGAACGACTGATCGATGGCGACGAACTGTTCGAGCATGCCGTTGAGGCCTTCGATCCGCTCGTTGGCCCCCAGGCTGGTCTGGTCGAGCAGCAGTTCCTGGGAGGTCTGAATAACCAGGTTGGTTGTGTCGAGCAGGCGTACCAGATCGCCTTGCGCCTGAGTCAGCGCTGGCGAAGCCTGATCTTTCAGGCAGATGTCGCGAGCCAGCGACACCTGAAGTGCCTTGAGATCATTGAGACTGAACACAGGCAGCTTTGCGCGATAGGTATTGGCGACTTCAGCGGCACGTTTGCCCAGTCGGCTCAACTCCTGAAAACGTGACTGGGCAAACTCGATCTTGCTGATCATGTCCTCGGTCAAATCGTACATTCTGCGGTAGGTGACGGGGTCACCGGTGCCTGCAGCCGTTTCCTCGGCCTCGAGCAGCACCAGGGTTTCCTTGAGGGTTCTGGCGAAGAGGGGGTCACGTTGAGTGAGCCATGTCTGGTTGAAGAACAACTGGGTACCGAGCATCTCGGTCATGGCGGTGCGGAAATGGGGTACGGTCTCAAGCAGGTTCAGCGATTTCAGCTGGTCGATGGGCGCCGCGTATTCCTCGGTGCGGCGTTCAAGTGCTGCAAGAAACGTGGTCTGCTGCGCCACCAGAGTGTCATCGCTGGCCGTGGTCATGGCGGTGTGGGCGGCTGTCAGCTCTGCGCGGGCCTGCTCGCGCGTGTTATCGAACTCGGTCAGTTGTTTCTTGAGTTCGGCGATGCGTTCATTGTTTTCCCGTCTTTTGGCCTTGCGCCGACTCGACAGACCACCGCCGCGCAGACGCAGGCGAGTGTCGACGAACCACTCGCCCCGTCGATTGCGGATCAACCCGGGGCCCTGATGTCCGGGCTGTCGCTGCGAATTGATGATCGAGACCTCACCGGTGTCGGCGACCGCCACTTCGAACCAGCGCTCACCCACGGGTGCGTAGTACCCGTTGGCATGCCGATAGAGGTGACGATAAAGGCCGGCGTCGCTGCCGGTCGGGGTGAGCGCTTCGGGGCGCGTAACGGCAAACCGATCCAGGGTTTGGGTCAGGCTCAGGGCGGTGTCGGTCATCAGCGAAGTCTGGTGTTGCGCCGGATACTCACCGATCACATCAGGGCGTTGCACGATGCTTACCGGCGTTGGTGGTGCCGGCTCCCTGGGCTCGGTTTCGACGGTCACCGGCTTCTTTTCAGTGATGTCCCGAGGCGTCGCGTTACGGGTGCTGGCGTGATGGGCGAGCACCATGGCCAGGGTCAGCAACAGATCGGTCATCGCGGTTTTCTGCTGCCCGGTGTCGCCTGTGGCAGCGGCATCGAAGGTTTGTTGCAGATCGTCCAGCACTTGCCAGATCCAGGCGGCCGTACCGACGGTTCGACCGAAAAACGGCAGTGCGGCGCTGAGGATCATCCAGCCCGCATGCTTGAAGCTCTCCCAGCGACTTTCGCTATTGGACACCGATTGCCGATTCGCCAGTTCGACCATTGCACTGACGTTGGCCTTGAACAGAAAAGCCAGGTAATTGGTAGCGATGACTGCTGTTCCCAAGGTCAGCGTGCCGCTCATCTGCAAGGAAGTCAGTGGATCGGCGAGCAGTTGTGAGAGCGACCATACCGAGGGTCGATCATCGCTGAATACGTAATTGGCATAGTTGGCGCGCGCACTGTCCGGCAACCAGGCGAGGACCGCCTGACGCAATGTCGGTGAATGCTTGATGGCGTACACCAGGTTGGCCGGCGACGGGTACTGGAGCAAGGCATGATCGGACAGCGGCCGGTAGAGCAGGCAGGGGCCCTTGTCCATCTGTCGGGGGCCGATCACGAACATGTTGGCCACTTCATCGGTGGTTGTCCCCGGGCGCCACGCGGGATTGAAGGCCAGCGGCCGAATGACGATCTCCTGACCGTCCACCCGGCGATTGTCATCCAGCAATTGAACCACGGCCGCGACATAGCGATAGCCTGCCTCGTCGACCCCGCCCTGCGCGCGAATCTTCTGCTGCAACGCCAGTAACGGCAATTCGACACGCAGCCGGCTGGTGAACAGGTTCTGCCTTCGCAGGCTTTCCAGCGGGTCATCGCGCAGTTTTTGCCTGATCAGCGCAGGATAGGTCTGGCCGATATCGACACTGACGATCAACCTCTCCAGATAATCAGCCGTCATCCATGCCGGCACCGCAGTGCTGCCGATACTGCTCACGGTCTTGTTGCCCAGCGGCAAGGCAATCAGGTTCTGCAACGCCAGATCGACCAGGCTGAAGGTGCTGCGTTCGGGCTCCAGCAACGGTGTGAAACTGCCCCACACCACCACGCTGTCGACCACGATGCGAATCTCGGCCAGATTCAGTTCAGTGGCTTCGGGATGCTCCTTGAGCAGGGCCGCCTGCAGTTGCTCCAGCGCGAACTCGCGAATCGGTTTGATGCCGTCGTCAAAGGACTGCTCGGCGTTCTGACTTTGCACCTGCGCCAGATCCATCAGATGACGGCTGTAGGCAGTCAGGTCGCTGGGCGAGGCGTCGACCATCCACTCTGGCAACGCTTGCTCGACCAGGTTGAAGCGTGAAGACGACTGCTTGTCCGTGGGATCGAGTTCGTTGGTGGCGCGGCTGACGTGGGGCGTCAGGTTGGTTGTCGCCGGTTCGTTTGCCAGCTCGCCAATCGCGTCGGCCTGCAGGGCGATCAGATTGCACGCCAGATGATCGAAGTAGTCACCGTCAGGTTCGATCAGCCGCCATTGCAGGGTTGCAGGCGGCGGTCCGTCCGTCTGGGTCTGCAGTGAGGCACCCAGTTCCTGCAGGGTATCGAAGGCCTGGAAACCACGAGTGATGGTGTGGGTGAGAATCAGCGTGCGGCTGCCGAGCGTGCCGATCAGTACGGCCATATCGAGGACGTGCAGGTGAGTGGAAGTGCCATCGCGCGTGGTGTCCAGATCGATCAGGCAGGCGCGGGACTGATAGCGATCATCGGTACTGCGGGCAGTTTTTTGCGGATGGTCGAAAAGACTCCGGGCCATGGCGCGCTGGTCGTCGTCCCACGCCGGGTTCGTCCCGACGTTCCACAGTTCGCGCAGGGACCTGGACAATCCCTGCCAGCGCGGGGCGGAGGCGCGGGTGAACTGGTTCCAGTAATCGACCTGTTGTTCCTCGAAGGCAACAAACAGCAGCGGCGCCAGTTCATTGAGCAGCCTGGCGATAGCCTCGATGTTGACGGGCAGTTGTACCGGTGTCTCGTGCGCAGGATGCAAGGTGAGGTAGTGCTCGCCATCCAGGTAGGTCACTGGCTTGTTGGCGACGCCATGACGCACCAGCGCATCGGTCAGCGATTCGAAGTGTCGCGGCCCGGGGACGACACGCTGGTCACGCAAGGTCCAGCCAGGTGTCACCACCATTGCCAGTCGCGGGTCGATCTGTAACTTGGGGTATAGCGTCTTCAGTGCCGGTTGCAGGGCGCGGGTGGCGACTTCCCTGATTGAGGGGCCGGCGATCAGTTGGGTGAGCAGGGCGTCTTGATCATCCGGCAGCTTGTGGTCGGCGGGAGAGTTGAGGGTTTCTGGCATGGTCACATCCTTGGTCAGAACAGCAGGCACCGCGAAAGTGGCGGCGGGCGATGCGTTGCAAGGTAGTGACGGGCCGAGCACCGAAGGTGGTAGATAGATATCGCAGGCAAAAAAAGACCCGCACGGCGGCGGGTCTTGTCGTCAGCGTCGGCTCAGGTACCGGACTTGATCTTGGTCCAGGCCCGGGTGCGTGCCCGCTCGGCATCCCGCGGCAGCGGTTGCAGGGTGTAAAGCGTGCCCATCGCCGCATCGGTCGGGTACAGGTTGGGGTTGTTGCGGATCGCCGGATCGACCAGTTGGGTGGCGTCCTTGTTCGGGTTCGGATACCCGACGAAGTCGCTGACCGGCGCGATCACCGCCGGTTGCAGCAGGTAGTTGATGAAGGTGTAGGCATCCTCGGTGTTCTTCGCGCCCTTGGGAATGGCGAGCATGTCGAACCAGATCGGTGCGCCTTCCTTGGGCAGGCGCATGTCGACCACTACACCGTTCTTCGCCTCTTTGGCGCGGTTGGCCGCTTGCGAGAAGCTGCCGGAATAACCGACCGCGACGCAGATGTCACCGTTGGCGATGTCGGCCATGTACTTGGACGAATGGAAGTAGGTCACGTACGGCCGGATCTTCATCAGCAGCGCTTCGGCCTTGGCATAGTCCGCCGGATTTTTGCTGTTGGGGTCCAGACCCAGGTGTTGCAGGGCCAGCGGCAGAATCTCCGACGGCGAGTCGAGCAGGGCAACGCCGCACTGCTTGAGCTTGCTGAGGTTGTCCTCCTTGAAGATCAGGTCCCAGCTGTCCACCGGCGCGTTATCCCCCAGCGCGGCTTTGACCTTGGCCGGATTGAAGCCGATCAGGATCGTGCCGTACATGTACGGCACGGCAAATTTGTTGCCCGGGTCGTTGGCTTCGATCAGCTTCATCAGTTTCGGATCGAGGTGATTCCAGTTCGGCAGCTTGCTGCGATCCAGCGGCTGGAACACCCCGGCCTCGATCTGCTTGGCGAGGAACACGTTTGACGGCACCACCACGTCATAGCCGGAGTTGCCGGTCAGCAGTTTGGCTTCCAGCGCTTCATTGGTGTCGAAGATGTCGTAGACCAGTCTGGTCTGGGTGTTCTGTGCCTTGAAATCTTCCAGCGCCTTGGGCGTGATGTAGTCGAACCAGTTGTAGACGCGCAGGGTACGTTCTTCGGCGTGGGCGCCGACGCTGAGCAGCGCGGCGCACAGGGCTGGCGCAATGCAGTGCTTGAGTCGGTTCATTGTTCAAAACCTTCCAGCACGTTCACCGCGTTGATGCCGATTTCTTCCACCGCGTAACCCCCTTCCATGACGAACAGGGTTGGTTTGCCGAGGGCGGCGATGCGTTTGCCCATGGCCAGGTAATCCGGGCTGTCGAGCTTGAACTGCGAGATCGGATCGTCCTTGAAGGTGTCGACGCCCAGCGACACGACGATGACGTCGGCGCCATAGCTGTCGATCTCGTTGCAGGCCTGTTCCAGTGCCGCGCTCCACACATCCCAGCCGGAGCCGGCCGCTAGCGGATAGTTGAAGTTGAAGCCTTCACCGGCGCCTCCGCCACGTTCATCTTCGTAGCCGAGGAAGAATGGAAACTCGGCTTCCGGGTGGCCGTGGATCGAGGTGAACAGCACGTCGCTGCGCTCATAGAAAATCGACTGGGTGCCGTTGCCGTGGTGATAGTCGACGTCGAGGATCGCGACCTTCTTGTGGCCGGCATCGATGAATGCCTGAGCGGCAATGGCGGCGTTGTTCAGGTAGCAATAACCGCCCATCAAGTCGCTGGCGGCGTGGTGTCCCGGTGGTCGGCACAGGGCGAAGGCACTGTGTGCACCGCGCTGGATTTCCGCCTGGGCAGTCAGCGCCACTTGCGCTGCACTGTAGGCTGCTTGCCAGGTGCCGGCGGTGATCGGCGCGCCGCCGTCGAAGCTGTAGTAGCCGAGCTGGCCGTGCAGGCTGGTCGGTTTGATCTGCCGCAGAGTGCGGGCGGGCCAGGTGTAGGGCAGCAAGTCGCCGTCGGTGTTGAATTCGGTCCAGCGTGCCCACGCACCTTTGAAGAAGTCGAGGTAATCGCGGCTGTGGATGCGCGCGATCGGTTCGAGGCCAAAATCCGTTGGCGCTTCTACCGGGCCGAGGTTCTGGTGTTGTACCCGTTGCAGCACGTGGTCGGCGCGCGACGGCATTTCGAAACACGGCTTGAGCTGGCCGTCGATGAGTTCGCAGCGGCCGTGGTGCAGGTGGTGATCGTCCGAGTAGATCGTCAGCATTTGTTGTTCTCCGCAGGGGGCTGATTCGGTTGCCCCCAGTGTTGCGGCGCGCGGCGAATCGGAGAACGGCAGGAAAGGCCAAAAGGGGATCGATATGGCCAAAAACTCTGACCGCAATTCGCCCCTCTTTTCAGTACAGCCTTGCTTAGATTCAGGCATGAAATGCGTCCCGGTGGGGGCGGGCTTGCTCGCGAATACGGTATGTCAGATAAATTGATCGCGATTGACACTGCGCATTCGCGAGCAAGCCCGCTCCCACATTGGAACATCAATGAGGGCGAAACTGGCTCGGCGCGACACCGCTCCAGCGCACGAACGCATGGCGGAAACTCGCGGTCTCGCTGAAACCCAGGGTCTCGGCGATGCGGTAGATCGGCAGTTGATCCTCACACAGCATCTGCTTGGCGCGCTCGAAGCGCAGTTCGTCGAGCAGTTCCTGATAACTGCTGCCCATGTCCTTGAGATGCCGGCGCAAGGTGCGCGGCGAGCACTTCATTTGCTGGGCCAGCCCCTCCAGCCCCGGTGCTGCATTGAGCTGGGCACTGAGCAACTGGCGAATCCGCCCCAGCCACGCCTGCCGCCCGGTGAACTCGATGTTCTGTTTGCGGCAGCGGTCGGCCATGGCCTGGTGGGTGATGCTGTCGGCCAATGGCAGCGGCTGATCGAGCCAGCGCCGGTCAAAGGCGAAAGCATTGTCCTTGGCGCCGAAGTGCAGCGGGCTGTTGAAGTGCTCAGCGTAGCTGTCGCGGTAATCCGGTGCGGCATGTTCAAAGCGTGTCGCCAGTAGCGGCAGCGGATGCCCAAGCAAATCGTCGCAGATGACCTTCAATGACACCAGGCAGAACTCCGCGTTGAACACCGCCATCGACGGGCTCTCGCGGTAATCGGCGGCGACGAACCAGACCCGCTCGCCGTCGTCTTCCAGGCTCAGTTCGAAAAGTGTTCCCAGCAGCGCCGGATAGCGAATCGCCAGGCGCAAAGCGTCACCTAAGGTGGCACTGGTGAGCAGGGCGTAACCGAGGATGCCGTAGCAGGAAACGTGCATCCGTCGGCCCAGTTCCAGGCCGATGTCATGCTTGAGCGCGACCGCATTGGCGCAGACCTGCATTTCCTGATTGGTGGTGATGCGCGTGTCGGCACGGGCCAGATCCGCCGCACTGATGCCGCTGCCGGCCAGCAGCGCGTCGCTCGACAGGCCTTCGGCCTTGAAGGTGTTGAGCACCAGTGAGACGGCGTTGAGCGTGGTGAGGTGGGAGTGGAGCATAAGATCTTCCAGCCTTGGAGGTACTGGAAACGGCAGCAAGTTATATGCCGGGTGAAGATCAAACGGTGTGAGGGCTGTTGTGGCGAGGGAGCTTGCTCCCGCTGGGGCGCGTAGCGGCCCCAAAACACTGCGACTGCTGCGCAGTCGAGCGGGAGCAAGCTCCCTCGCCACAAGGGCTCACTCCTGCAAGGGTTCGGGTGGTGTCAGATCAGTTCGCCACACAGGTCGAGTTCGATCAGACGCCGCACTTCGGCGTTGTCCAGACCCGCACCGAGCAAGCCGTGCAGCTTGCCGAACGCCGCTTCTCGGGTCATGCCGCCACCGGACAACACGCCAACGCCGCGCAAACGGCTGCCGGCTTCATACACATCCAGCTCGACCCCGCCTTCATGGCACTGCGTGACCGCAACCACCACCACACCGTTGTCCCGTGCGCGGCCGAGGCTGGCAAGGAACTCGGGATTGTCGCTCGGTCCGGTGCCGCTGCCGTAGCACTCCAGCACCAGACCTTTGATACCGCTGGCCAGCAGGCCATCAACCACCTCGGCGCCGATGCCGGGGAACAGTGGCAGCACAGCAACCTTGGCCAGTTGTTTCGGCTGGTTGTAGTTCAGTGCGGCCGGAATCGACGGCGCTTTCACCCCGCCGCCCTGACGCTCCAGGCGCTTGAACGGATGCCGGCCGAAGCTGCGCACTTTCGCGCAACGGGTCGGCGCCAGCAGCTCGCCATGGAAATACAGGTGCACGCCCGGCGCCAGACCCTGACCCAGAGCAACGAGCGCGCCACCGAGGTTTTCCCAGGCATCGCTGTCGGTGACGCCGGCCGGCAGCATCGAGCCGGTGAAACACACCCGGGCATGCAGGCCGAGCAACTGGAAACTCATCGCCGCAGCGCTGTAGGCCAGGGTGTCGGTGCCATGCAGGATCAGCACGCTGTCGCAGCCTTGCACGTCCACCGCATCGACCACCGCTTCGCGCAGTTGCTGCCAGTAGGCCGGGGTCATGTTGGCGCTGTCGATCAGCGGCGACATTTCCCGGAAGCGCCACTGCGGCACAACGAGTTCAGGCTGGCTGTGCAGGTAGTCGCGCATCCGCGCTTCGAAACCGGACGCCGGGGCCAGACCGTTGGCACTGGCCTGCATGCCGATGGTGCCACCGGTGTAGAGCACCATGACGTTTTGGGCGGCGGGAAAGGAATTGGCAATCATCTGAGGGTCTCCACAAGAGATGACATTGTAGGAGTGAGCCTGCTCGCGATAGCGGTTCATCATTCAACATTGATGTTGGCTGAAAGACAGCTATCGCGAGCAGGCTCGCTCCTACAAGTTATTGCATCACAATAACTGACGGGCGCAGGGGATGCGCCCGTCATTCACCTGTCAGCGTTGCGCTGCAGGCACGCCTTGCGGCTCGGCTGCGGTCTTGTCGGCAGCTGGCGCCTCGGTCGGCCAGGCCTTCAGGTCCAGATCCAGATCGGCAAATTTGCTGGAGTCGAACACCGGCTGCTTGATGCCCGCACGGCGCTGTTCGTCGTAGTCGCGCATCACGCGCATGCCGACCTTGAACAGCATGGCCAGGGCCATCAGGTTGACGAAGGCCAGGCAGGTCATGGTGATGTCGGCGAAGGCGAACACGGTCGACAGATCCTGCATCGAACCCCATACCACCAGCGCCAGGACCAGACCGCGGAAAACCATCAGCAAGGCGCGGTTGCGGCTGAGGAACTGCAGGCTGTTTTCGCCCAGGTAGTAGTTGTAGAGGATGCAGGTGAAGACGAACAGCGACAGCGCGACGCTGACGAAGATGCGGCCCCAGTCACCGACCACGGCGGCCAGCGAGTTCTGGGTCAGGACGATGCCGTCACCTTCGAAGCCCGGGGTGTAGAAGCCCGACAACAGGATCAGCAGCGCGGTGCAGGTGCAGATCACGAAGGTGTCGAGGAACACGCTGAAGGCCTGAACCACGCCCTGGGCGCCCGGGTGTTTCACCGAGGCCACGGCGGCGACGTTCGGCGCACTGCCCAGGCCCGCTTCGTTGGCGAACACGCCACGCTTCACGCCCATGACGATGGCGCTGCCGAGCAGGCCGCCGAAGGCCGGGTCGAGACCGAAGGCGCTCTTGAAGATGGTTTCCAGCATCGCTGGCACGTGTTCGATCTGGGTGCCGATCACGTACAGGGTCACGCCGATGTACGCCAGGGTCTTGACCGGTACCAGCAGATCGGACACTGCAGCGATGCGCTTGATGCCGCCGATGAAGGTGATGGCCAGCAGCACCGCCAGGACGATCCCGGTGTGGCTTGGGTCGAAGGCGAAGGCGTTCTGCAGCGAGTGGGTCACGGTGTAGGACTGCAGGCCGATGAAGGCGAAGCCGTAGGTGACCAGCAGCAGGACCGAGAACACCACTGCCATGCCTTTCAACTTCAGGCCGTGCTGGATGTAGTAGGCCGGGCCGCCACGGTACAGACCGTCGCCATCGGCGCGCTTGTAGACCTGCGCCAGGGTGCATTCGAAGAAGCTGCTGGACATGCCGACCAGTGCGGTCACCCACATCCAGAACACCGCACCCGGACCACCGAGGGTCACGGCGATGCCGACACCGGCGATGTTGCCTGCACCGACGCGGCCGGCAAGGCTGAGCATCAGGGCCTGGAACGAGCTGAGTTGCCCGCCGCTGCTTTTCAGGCTGTCGCGGAACACCGCGAACATGTGGAAGAAGTGCCGCAATTGAACGAAACGCGAGCGAATCGTGAAGTAGCTACCGAGCCCGACAATGAGCACGATCAGTACTTTCCCTGAGAGGAAGTCGTTGATGACTTCGAGCATGGATTTTTCCTCGCTGTTTTTTGTGTAAGCAAATGCTGGATGTTCAGAAACATCGCGTTACACCGGTTTGCGCGCGGCACGACAGGTGAGGCGAAGGTTTCGTCCCGGATCCATTTCGCGGGTTTGTTATTAGTTCGGGTTTCGCATGGGTTATGGCCTCGTTACCGACGACCGCTCACGCGAAGAGGGGCGGCACTATACCGATCAGTGCGGCGCCCGTCTGCACGCTCGTGGTGCAAGCGACGAAACGAAGCGTTGAAACACCCGGCGTTACCGGCGCCGGGCTTGTGCGGGAACTGCTCTTCTGTTGATGCAAACCCTGTGGTGAGGGGATTTATCCCCCCTCATCACAATGACTCACCTCTACATTGTTCAGTCCCCAGACATACGGGTCTCAGGATCAGAAAGTTAAAAAAAAGGGCTTGGGGACAAATCCCCAAGCCCTCAAAAGGTGAGAGGTGTCTAGTCCCTCGACCTGGTGAGCGGTGCTACAAATAACGCGTCGGCTCAGGCTTTGAGCGGAACCAGACGCGGGGCAATCATGTTTTCCGGGCGCAGGATGTCGGCGAGCATGGCTTCGTCGAGCAGACCTTCTTCGCGCACCAGTTCCAGCACGCCGCGGCCGCTTTCAAGGGCGATACGGGCGATGCGGGTGGCGTTTTTGTAGCCGATGTACGGGTTCAGTGCGGTGACCAGACCGATCGAGTGCTCGACCAGTTCGCGGCAGCGCGCTTCGTTGGCGGTGATGCCGACGATGCAGTGCTCGCGCAGCATGTCCATGGCGCGTTGCAGCAGACGGATCGAGTCGAGGATCTTGAACGCGATCAGCGGCTCCATCACGTTCAGCTGCAGTTGGCCGCCTTCGGCTGCCATGGTCAGCGCCAGATCGTTACCGATGACCTGGAAGGCCACCTGGTTAACGGCTTCCGGAATCACCGGGTTGACCTTGCCGGGCATGATCGAGCTGCCTGGCTGACGCGCTGGCAGGTTGATCTCGTTGATGCCGGTGCGTGGACCGCTGGACAGCAGGCGCAGGTCGTTGCAGATTTTCGACAGCTTGACCGCGGTGCGCTTGAGCATGCCGGAGAACAGCACGAAGGCGCCCATGTCGGAGGTGGCTTCGATCAGGTCGGCGGCGGGCACCAGCGGTTGACCGCTGATCAGCGCCAGACGCTGAACGGCCAGCGCCTGATAGCGCGGGTCGGCGTTGATGCCGGTGCCGATCGCGGTACCGCCCAGGTTCACTTCAGTCAGCAGTTCCGGGGCCAGCGTCTTCAGACGGGCCAGGTCTTCGCCCATGGTGGTGGCGAAAGCACGGAATTCTTGACCCAAAGTCATCGGTACGGCGTCTTGCAGCTGGGTACGGCCCATTTTCAGGACGTGATCGAATTCTTTGCCCTTGGCCGCGAAGGCCTGAATCAGGCTGTCGAGGCTGGCCAGCAGCGCGTCGTGACCCAGCAGCAGACCCAGGCGGATCGCGGTCGGGTAGGCGTCGTTGGTCGACTGCGCCATGTTGACGTCGTCGTTCGGGTGCAGGTACTGGTACTCGCCTTTCTGGTGACCCATTGCTTCGAGCGCAATGTTGGCGATCACTTCGTTGGCGTTCATGTTGGTGGACGTACCGGCGCCACCTTGAATCATGTCGACCACGAACTCTTCGTGGAAATCACCGCGGATCAATCGGGCACAGGCTTCGCTGATGGCAGCGTGCTTGGCTTCGCTCAGATGACCCAACTCACGGTTGGCGTCAGCGGCGGCCTGTTTGACCATCGCCAGACCCACAACCAGTTTCGGGTAATGCGAAATCGGAACGCCGGAGAGACGGAAGTTGTTCACCGCTCGCAGGGTCTGGATGCCGTAATACGCTTGAGCCGGTACTTCGAGGGCGCCAAGCAGGTCGTTTTCTGTGCGGAAAGATGCAGCGGAGGACATGATAGAAATCATCTCGATATGGACCCGGTCTGTGCCGGAACGCTGCGAATGCTAGGCTTGTGGGATTTTTTGGGCCAATGCTGTTAAACACTGGCCTATGCACATTCGGCATAATGCCCGTGTGACGCCGCCTGCGCGGCAGACGTGTGACCTGTTTTGGTGCGTGTCCGGGAGGGCGTGATGAATCTGGAAAGCAAATGGCTCGAGGACTTCAGTGCCCTGGCCGCCACTCGCAGCTTCTCGCAGGCGGCCGAACGGCGCTTCGTGACCCAGCCTGCATTCAGTCGGCGGATCCGCAGCCTGGAGGCGGCGCTTGGGCTGACGCTGGTCAACCGCTCGCGCACGCCGATCGAGCTGACGGCAGCGGGACAGCTGTTTCTGGTGACCGCGCGCACCGTGGTCGAACAGCTCGGCGAAGTGCTGCGCCATCTGCATCACCTGGAAGGCGGGCAGGGCGAAGTGATGCAAGTCGCCGCCGCCCACTCTTTGGCGCTGGGCTTCTTCCCGCGCTGGATTGCGCAACTGCGCAACGAAGGGCTGAACATCGCCACGCGATTGGTGGCAACCAACGTCGGCGACGCGGTGCATGCATTGCGCGAAGGCGGCTGCGACCTGATGCTGGCGTTCTACGACCCGGACGCGGCGATGCAGATGGACCCGGAAATCTTCCCGTCGCTGCACCTGGGCCAGACCGAAATGCTCCCGGTGTGCGCAGCCGATGCCGATGGCAAACCGCTGTTCGATCTGGAAGGCGAGGCCAGTGTGCCGCTGTTGGCGTACAGCGCCGGGGCGTTTCTCGGGCGTTCGGTGAATGGATTATTGCGCCAGCGCCAGCTGCGTTTCACCACCATCTATGAAACCGCCATGGCCGACAGCCTCAAGAGCATGGCCCTGGAGGGGCTCGGCATCGCCTGGGTGCCGCAGTTGAGTGTGCGGGCAGAGCTGGCTCGCGGCGAACTGGTGGTCTGCGGCGGCCCGCAATGGCACGTGCCGCTGGAGATTCGCCTGTATCGCTGCGCACTGGTGCGCAAGGCCAACGTGCGGTTGCTGTGGCGCAAGCTTGAAGGCGGCGCTGCACAGGCTTCCTGAGCCACCGCAGATCCAATTGTGGGAGCGGGCTTGCTCGCGAATACGGTGTGTCAGTCGAGATTCATGTATCTGACCTGACGCCTTCGCGAGCAAGCCCGCTCCCACAGGGCGGATTTGCGGTGTTCTGTCGCTGACCTTCAAGTCAATAAAACCGGGCCTCTGGCTGATTTGACAGATGGTCGTTTCGGGGGCTGTTTATTGCTTTCTTTGCGGTATACTGCGCGGCCTTCGGCCGGTACGTCCGGCCATTTTTCGTACAATCAAGCCACGCAATCCTGCGTGGCTTGTTGTTTTTGACGCGCCTGCGGGCGCCCAGAGAGAAGAGGCGCGACGATGAGTGCACTGGTTGGCGTGATCATGGGCTCCAAGTCCGATTGGTCCACCCTTAGCCACACCGCCGATATGCTGGAAAAGCTCGGCATCCCGTACGAGGTCAAGGTGGTTTCTGCTCACCGCACCCCGGATCTGCTGTTCCAGTACGCCGAAGAGGCTGAGGGCCGTGGCATCGAGGTGATCATCGCCGGTGCCGGTGGCGCAGCCCACTTGCCAGGCATGTGTGCGGCCAAGACCCACCTGCCTGTACTGGGCGTTCCGGTGCAGTCGTCGATGCTCTCGGGTGTCGATTCGCTGCTGTCGATCGTGCAGATGCCGGCGGGCATTCCGGTTGCCACCCTGGCTATCGGCAAGGCCGGCGCGATCAACGCCGCGCTGCTCTCGGCGAGCATCCTTGGTGCCAAGCATCCACAGTTCCACGCGGTACTGAAAACCTTCCGTGCCGAGCAGACAGACAGCGTCCTGGACAATCCAGACCCACGTATTGCCTGAGGTTGTTGAGATGAAGATCGGTGTAATCGGTGGCGGCCAGTTGGGCCGCATGTTGGCGCTGGCGGGTACTCCGCTGGGCATGAACTTCGCTTTCCTCGACCCGGCGCCGGACGCTTGCGCCGCAGCACTGGGCGAACACCTGCGGGCCGATTACGGCGATCAGGATCACCTGCGCCAACTGGCCGATGAAGTCGACCTGGTGACGTTCGAGTTCGAAAGCGTCCCGGCGGAAACCGTGGCGTTTCTCTCCCAATTCGTCCCGGTCTATCCGAGCGCCGAAGCCCTGCGCATCGCTCGCGACCGCTGGTTCGAGAAGAGCATGTTCAAGGAGCTGGGCATCCCGACCCCGGCCTTCGCCGACATTCAATCGCAAGCCGACCTGGACGCCGCCGTGGCTGCCATCGGTCTGCCGGCCGTGCTGAAAACCCGCACCCTGGGTTACGACGGCAAGGGTCAGAAAGTCCTGCGCAAGCCGGAAGACGTGGTCGGTACATTCGCCGAGCTGGGCAGCGTGGCCTGCCTGCTGGAAGGCTTCGTGCCGTTCACCGGCGAAGTTTCGCTGATCGCCGTGCGTGCCCGTGATGGTGAAACGAAGTTCTATCCGCTGGTACACAACACCCACGACAGCGGCATCCTCAAGCTGTCGGTGGCCAGCACCGATCACCCGCTGCAGGCGTTGGCCGAAGACTACTCCAGCCGTGTGCTCAAGCAGCTGGATTACGTCGGTGTGATGGCGTTCGAGTTCTTTGAAGTCGACGGTGGCCTCAAGGCCAACGAAATCGCCCCGCGTGTGCACAATTCCGGGCACTGGACCACCGAAGGCGCCGAGTGCAGTCAGTTCGAAAACCACCTGCGCGCCGTTGCCGGCCTGCCGCTGGGTTCGACGGCCAAGGTCGGCGAGAGCGCCATGCTCAACTTCATCGGCGTGGTTCCGCCGGTTGAGAAAGTCATCGCCATCGAAGACTGCCATCTGCATCACTACGGCAAAGCCTTCAAGGCCGGGCGCAAGGTCGGTCACGCCAACCTGCGCTGCGCCGACATGGCCACGCTGCAGGCACAGATCGTCAAGGTCGAAGCGCTTATCGCCGAGTAACCACAGTTTCATCTGGCAACGGCGGAACCTTCGGGAGCCGCCGTTCTCTCATGGCAGGATGCCAAAGTCTGACTAGGCTTTGGCATATCTACCATTCAGAGTCAGAGGGAAATGCCATGGGAATTATCGGAACCATCTTTATCGGCTTGATCGTCGGCCTGCTGGCACGCTTCCTCAAACCGGGCGATGACAGCATGGGCTGGATCATGACCATCCTGCTCGGTATCGGCGGTTCGCTGGCGGCCACTTACGGCGGCCAGGCCCTGGGTATCTATCAGGCAGGTCAGGGCGCAGGCTTCATCGGTGCACTGGTCGGCGCGATCGTGCTGCTGGTGATCTACGGCCTGATCAAAAAGAACTGATCCAAGCGACCAAGTCCTCTCTGCCAACGCGGCAGGGAGGGCTAGAATGCTCGGCGATTCAACGTCCTTCCTTTATCCGAGCATCTTTTACCGAGCACCTCCATGCGCCGTCTTCTGTTGACTCTTCTTTTGCTGGGCAGCGGTCTGGCCCACGCCGGCGAACTGCCGGAAACCGACTGGCTGGAACTGATGCCCAAGTCGGACCAGAAAGCCCTCGAGGCCATGCCCGAAATCGACCACAACTCCCCGGAAGCCACCGGCACCTTCACCGAGAAGGGCGGGATGAAACAGGCTAAAGGCCTGCCGGCGGTGATGTATTCGACCAAGACCGTGGCGTCGATGAACGACAAGCACATCCGCATCGGTGGCTACCCAGTGCCGCTGGAATCCGACGCCAAGGGCCGCAGCACGCTGTTCTTCCTCGTGCCGTATCCGGGCGCCTGCATCCACGTGCCGCCGCCACCACCGAATCAACTGGTGCTGGTGCGTTATCCCAAAGGTTTGAAGCTGGATGACATCTACACGCCGCTGTGGGTGACCGGCACGCTGAAGATCGAGAAGGTCAGCAATGACCTGGCCGATGCGGCGTATGCGCTGGAAGCTGACAAAGTGCGGGTGGTGCAGGAGTCTGATCTCTAACATCTGAACAATTGTAGCGAGGGGATTTGTCCCCGATGGGTTGCGAAGCGACCCCCGCTTTGAATCAAGGGCAGGGGCCTGCTCCGCAGGCCATCGGGGATAAATCCCCTCACCACAAAGGCTTTCACCCACATTGATATTGCGGTGTTGGTTAGAGCGGTTTGCTGCCGATGCTGACGCCCATCGTATGGCTCGCACCCGACGCCAGGTTCACCACATCATCCATCACATTCGCCGTCTCGATGCACAGCATGCGCTGCCAGCCATCGTTGTCCATGTCGGTCAGCGCTGCCGCGCGGTCGATCCACGGGTTCCAGATCACGGCGGTGCGTGAGCCAGTGGCGGTCAGCACGATGCGTCGTTCCCAGGTCGGGTCGACGATGCTCAACTGCGGCGGGGCGTCGAGGTAGATGCGATCGGTTTCGCCGGCAAAATAAAGGTCACCCTTCTGGGCGTTGGTCTTCCAGTTGTCCAAGGTCTCGATGTAATCCAGACCGTCCACACCGTCGACCTGCACGTTGCGAACATCGCTGACCGCGAAATAAGTGTGCAGCGCCTGGCTGATGCTGACGGTTTCGACACCTCGGTTGTGGCTGGTCAGGCTGATGTGCAACTGATCATTCAGATGCAGGGTCAGGGTCAGATCGACCTGATGCGGCCAGCCCGGCAGGCCACCTTCGGGGTAGGGCAGCCTGAATTCAACCTTGACGCCGTCAGCCTCTGATTCGATGCCGCCCAGCTCCCAATCCATCGCCCGTACCAGACCGTGCGCGGGTGCCGGTTGCTCACCGGTGTACATGGCCTGCACGCTCTGCGGGTTGCGTTCGAACTTGCCGAACCAAGGCCAGCACACCGGCACACCGGCGCGGATGCTCTTGCCGGTCTTGAACACAGCCTTGTCGTTCAGCCAGATGATCGGCGGCTGGCCGTCAATCTGATAACTGAGGATGTGCGCGCCTTGCTGGGCCACCAGCACTTCGGCCTGACCGTGGCGGATGCGCCAGCAGTTCAGTTCATCCAGTTTCACCGCTTCAACGTTGGGCGTGTTCATGGGGCAACTCTCGATCAGACACTTGGAACGACTATCGACCGCAAACCGCGGCGATGTTTAACGCGCGCGTGGTGGCACCGAGCGGGTGCGACCGCTGCCGTCGATGGCGACGAAGACGAATACCGCCTCGGTCACTTTACGCCACTCGCTGGACAGCGGATCGTCGCTCCACACTTCGACCATCATCTGGATCGAGCTGCGGCCGATTTCCAGGGTCTGGGTATAAAAGGACAATTGCGCGCCCACCGCGACCGGCACCAGGAAGGCCATGCGGTCGATGGCGACAGTGGCTACGCGACCACCGGCCACGCGGCTGGCCATTGCGGTACCCGCCAGATCCATCTGCGCCACCAGCCAGCCGCCGAAAATATCGCCAAAGCCGTTGGTTTCGCGCGGGAGTGCGGTAATTTGCAAGGCCAGGTCGCCTTGCGGGATCGGATCTTCTTGTTCGAGCTCTATCATGCCGGGGGTGCCTCTGACCCGTGACTCTTCGTTGGTATTGCTGGTGGTAGCCGTCTTCAGGAAAAACGATTCAGCACCGAACATACTGCGTTCGTCACGTTTTCCATAGGCGCCTAAAGGGGAAACTCTGCGAAACCGGCTGATCCCGTTCAAAGGCCGGGCCAACGACGTTTTCGCACAGCAACCCCCTACAAACCGGAGCAAGGTTGCGAGTATATCGGTCGGTAGACTCCGCGACGACCATCGGGTTCTGATTTCGACCGTCAAATACGCGCCTCTATGTGCTTTTTCGAACAATTTGCTATGGTGCCGAACCTGCCCAAGCCACAGCCAGCGTTGTTGTGGCGGTAGATCCGCCTATAAGAGAAGCCCTTGCCATGACCACAGCGCCTTCGAGCCTCGCGCAGCCCGAGCAACCTGCACGCCCCCTGACCCGCAATGACTACAAGACTCTGTCGCTATCGGCCCTGGGCGGTGCGCTGGAGTTTTACGACTTCATCATCTTCGTGTTCTTCGCCACTGTGGTCGGCAAGCTGTTCTTCCCGGCCGACATGCCCGAATGGCTGCGCCTGATGCAGACCTTCGGCATTTTCGCCGCCGGTTACCTTGCGCGGCCGCTGGGCGGCATCGTCATGGCGCACTTCGGCGACCTGCTGGGGCGCAAGAAGATGTTCACCCTGAGCATTTTCATGATGGCCGTGCCGACCCTGATCATGGGCCTGCTGCCGACCTACGCGCAGATCGGTATGTGGGCGCCGATCCTGCTGTTGTTGATGCGAGTTATCCAGGGCGCGGCGATTGGCGGGGAAGTGCCGGGGGCGTGGGTCTTCGTTTCCGAACACGTGCCGCAAAAGCACATCGGCTACGCCTGCGGGACGCTGACCAGCGGTTTGACCGCCGGCATCTTGCTCGGCTCGCTGGTCGCCACGGCAATCAACAGCATTTATACACCGGGGGAAGTCGCGGATTACGCCTGGCGGATCCCGTTCCTGCTCGGCGGCGTATTCGGCCTGTTCTCGGTCTATCTGCGCCGCTGGCTGCACGAAACTCCGGTGTTCGCCGAGCTGCAACTGCGCAAGGCGCTGGCCGAAGAAGTACCGCTGCGTGCGGTGCTGCGTGACCATCGCGGGGCGATTGCGGTCTCGATGCTGCTGACCTGGCTGCTGTCCGCCGGGATTGTCGTGGTGATCCTGATGACCCCGACCGTGCTGCAGACGGTCTATCACTTCTCAGCGACAGTGGCGCTGCAATCCAACAGCCTGGCGATCGTGTTCCTCAGCGTCGGTTGCATCATCTCCGGTGCCCTGGCGGATCGGTTTGGCGCCGGCCGGGTGTTTGTCTTCGGTTCCCTGGGCTTGCTGATCAGCTCCTGGACCTTCTATCACAGCCTCGGCGATCACCCGAACTGGCTGTTCCCGCTATATGCCCTGACCGGCCTGCTGGTCGGCACCATCGGTGCGGTGCCATACGTGATGGTCAAGGCATTCCCGCCGGTGGTGCGCTTCAGCGGATTGTCGTTCTCGTACAACGTGGCGTATGCGATCTTCGGTGGCCTGACGCCGATGGTGGTCAGCCTGCTGCTTAAAGAGAGTGCGATGGGCCCGGCTTACTATGTGGCGGTGCTGTGCGCGATGGGGATTCTGGTGGGGGCGTGGCTCTGGAAAAAGGGGCGCTGATCCGGAATTTCCTCCAGCAGTACCGGCTCCTTCGCGAGCAGGCTCGCTCCCACATTGGAATGCATTTCAACTGTGGGAGCGAGCCTGCTCGCGAATGAGGGCGACTCGAATCATTCAGTAAAACCCGGATGCTGGCCTTTCATCCAATTGTCATATTTCAGCCATAGAGTGTTCACACGGCCTGCTGATACTTGGCCCCGACTTAACACACCCTATCTGCTAGGAGTAAGGCATGAAACTGAAGCGTTTGATGGCGGCAATGACTTTTGTCGCTGCTGGCGTTGCGACTGCCAACGCGGTTGCCGCTGTTGACCCTGCTATCCCGAGCTACACCAAAACCACTGGTGTGTCGGGCAACCTGTCCAGCGTCGGCTCCGATACCCTGGCTAACCTCATGACCCTGTGGGCTGAGAACTACAAGAAAGAATACCCGAACGTAAACATCCAGATTCAGGCCGCTGGCTCCGCCACCGCGCCACCTGCGCTGACTGAAGGCACCTCCAACCTCGGCCCGATGAGCCGCAAGATGAAGGACACCGAACTGGCGGCCTTCGAACAGAAATACGGCTACAAGCCAACCGCTATCCCGGTGGCCGTGGACGCCCTGGCGGTGTTCGTGCACAAGGACAACCCGATCCAGCACCTGACCATGGAACAGGTTGACGCGATCTTCTCGTCCACCCGTCTGTGCGGCGCCAAAGCCGACGTGAAAACCTGGGGCGACCTGGGTGTGACCGGCGACCTGGCCAACAAGCCAGTGCAACTGTTCGGTCGTAACTCGGTATCCGGCACTTACGGCTACTTCAAGGAAGAAGCCCTGTGCAAAGGCGACTACAAGCCTAACGTCAACGAGCAACCAGGTTCGGCGTCGGTCGTGCAGTCGATCAGCTCCTCGCTGAACGGCATCGGTTACTCGGGCATCGGCTACAAGACTGCCAGCGTGAAGACCGTTGCTCTGTCGAAGAAAGGCAGCACTGACTTCATCGAAGACACCGAAGAAAACGCCCTGAACGGCAAGTACCCGCTGTCGCGCTTCCTCTACGTTTACGTGAACAAGGCCCCGAACAAGCCTCTGGCCCCGCTGGAAGCCGAGTTCGTGAAACTGGTTCTGTCCAAACAGGGCCAGGAAGTTGTGGTGAAAGACGGCTACATCCCACTGCCGGCCAAGGTTGCTGCAAAAGCACTGGCTGACCTGGGTCTGCAGGAAGGCGGCGCTGAAGTCGCAAAAAAGTAACAAACTGAGTCCGTAGTAAATACCCTTCGGACTCCACTGTGGGAGCGGGCTTGCTCGCGAAGAGGCCTTCAGATTCGGCATCTTCGTTGACTGAATAAGCGCTTTCGCGAGCAAGCCCGCTCCCACAGAATCTTCGAATTCTCTGATCCTCCTCCAGTACCCGCTGGCGGTGGATTTGCTGCGTCACTGCACTGTCATCTTTCTGTCATACAGGATCGCTAGGGTGAGCGCATGAATGATCTGGCCAATTCCCCAATGACTACGACTTCCCCTCCCAAGCGCATTGATTTCAATACGCCTGAGCTGCAACGCAAGCGCCGCATTCGCGCGCTCAAGGATCGCTTCACCCGCTGGTACGTCCTCGTTGGCGGTCTGGCGGTGCTGGCAGCCATCACCCTGATCTTCTTCTTCCTCGCCTACGTCGTTGCACCGTTGTTCCAGGGTGCCAGCCTGACCGCGAAAGATGCCATTACCCCAGCCTGGATGCAGGACGCCGGCAAGCCGCTGATGATTTCGCTCGAAGAGCAGAATCAGGTGGCGATGCGCGTTTCCGACAAGGGCCAGGCGCTGTTCTTTGACATCGACAGTGGCGCTGAATTGAAGCGCGTCGATCTGCCTGTGCCAGCTGGCACCACCGTGACCTCCATTGGCGAAGACCAGCCAGGTCATCCGCTGGTAGCCGTGGGTCTGTCCAACGGTCAGGCGCTGGTGTTCCGTCACACCTATAAAGTCAGCTACCCCGATGGCAAGAAAACCATCACTCCGGCCATCGAATACCCGTATGGCGAAGCGCCGATCGCGGTGAACGAGAGCGGCGGGGCGCTGGAGCACGTCAGCCTCAACGCCACCGATTCGACGCTGATGCTGGTCGGCTCGACCGGTTCGCAACTCAATGTGCTGGCGCTGACCAGCGAAGAAAACATGATGACCGGCGAAGTCAGCAACGAGCAGAAGCGTATCGAGCTGCCGCAGATGACTGAACCGGTGAAAAACATCTTCGTCGACCCGCGCCAGCAATGGCTGTACGTGGTCAACGGGCGTGCCCAGGCCGACGTGTTCAGCCTGCGCGACAAGAGCCTCAACGGTCGCTACAAACTGCTGGAAAACGCTGACGCCGAAGTCACCGCGAGCACGCAACTGGTGGGCGGCATCTCGCTGATCATCGGTGATTCCAAGGGTGGTCTGGCCCAGTGGTTCATGGCTCGCGATACCGATGGCGAGCTGCGCCTGAAGCAGATCCGCACCTTCCAGATGGGCACCACGCCGATTGTTGAAATTACCGCCGAAGAGCGTCGCAAGGGCTTCGTGGCCCTCGATGCCAGCGGCAAGCTCGGCGTGTTCCACAGCACCGCGCACCGCACCCTGCTGGTCGAGCCGGTGGCCGAAGGCCAGGGCCTGTTCGGTCTGTCGCCGCGCGCCAACCGGGTGATCGTCGAGGCCGGCGGCAAGCTGCAACCGCTGCTGCTCGACAACCCGCACCCGGAAGTGTCGTGGAGCGCGTTGTGGAGCAAGGTCTGGTACGAGAACTACGACGAGCCTAAATACGTCTGGCAATCGACCGCCGCCAACACCGATTTCGAACCGAAACTGAGCCTGTCGCCACTGACCTTCGGCACCCTGAAGGCGGCGTTCTACGCCATGCTGCTGGCTGCGCCGCTGGCGGTTGCCGCAGCGATCTACACCGCCTACTTCATGGCCCCGGGCATGCGCCGCAAGGTCAAACCGGTGATCGAGCTGATGGAAGCGATGCCGACGGTGATCCTCGGGTTCTTCGCCGGTCTGTTCCTCGCGCCGTATGTAGAAGGGCATCTGCCGGGCATCTTCAGCCTGCTGATGCTGTTGCCGATCGGCATTCTGGTCGCCGGTTTTACCTTCAGTCGTCTGCCTGAGTCGATCCGCCTGAAAGTCCCGGACGGCTGGGAAAGTGCGCTGCTGATTCCGGTGATCCTGTTTGTCGGTTGGCTGTCGCTGTACATGAGTCCGTACATGGAGAACTGGTTCTTCGGCGGTGACATGCGCATGTGGATCTCCCACGACCTGGGCATCACCTACGACCAGCGCAACGCTCTGGTGGTCGGTCTGGCGATGGGTTTTGCGGTGATCCCGAACATCTACTCGATTGCCGAAGACGCCGTGTTCAGTGTGCCGCGCGGCCTGACCCTCGGTTCCCTGGCGCTCGGTGCCACGCCGTGGCAGACCATGACCCGCGTGGTGATCCTCACCGCCAGCCCGGGCATCTTCTCCGCACTGATGATCGGCATGGGCCGTGCGGTCGGCGAAACCATGATCGTGCTGATGGCCACGGGTAATACCCCGGTCATGGAAATGAACCTGTTCGAAGGCCTGCGCACCCTGGCCGCCAACGTCGCGGTGGAAATGCCCGAGTCGGAAGTCGGCGGCAGCCACTACCGCGTGCTGTTCCTCTCGGCGCTGGTGCTGCTGTTGTTCACCTTCGTCATGAACACCCTGGCAGAACTGATTCGTCAGCGTCTGCGCAAGAAATACTCGTCGCTTTAAGAAAGGTAGAAGTCTGTGAAACAGAACTCCCTGAATGGATGGTTCAAGAGCGGCGCCCCGGGCGTCTGGATCAGCGGTGGCGCGGTGTCCATCGCGGTCATCATGACCATTGGCCTGCTGGCGGTGATTGCCGTGCGCGGTCTGGGTCACTTCTGGCCGGCGGACCTGATCCACGCCAGCTACGACGTACCGGGCCAGGCCAATCACCTGGTCATTGGCGAAGTGGTACAGAAAGAAGAAGTGCCGCGCGCACGCCTGAAGAGCGCCGGCCTGCCGGTGCCTGATCAGGGCCCGGAATTCATGACCCGCGAGCTGATCAAGGTCGGCAACCGTGACCTGAACGGCAACGACTTCACCTGGGTGGTCGGCGAATGGCTGACCAAGCAGACCACGCCGCCGGAACTGATGGCGATCGAGCGTCGCGAGTGGGGCAACTTCTACGGCTACCTGGTCAACGTCAAACAGGACGGCAAGGTGATCGCCGAAGGCGAAGCGGCCTGGCCTGAGCTGCAAGCGCGGATCAACCGTGTGAACGGCCTTGCTGCACAACTCAAATCGCTGGAAAAGACCGACATCGGTGCGATCAACGCAGGGCTCGAGCGCATCCGTCTGCACGGGCGCAAACTGGAACTCGACGGCAAGCTCGACGCCACCGCGCAAGCGGACATGGACGCCGAGCGTGCCGAGCTGAACGCGCGTTATCAGGACATCGAAGCGCGTCTGAGCGATCTGCATGCGCAGTTCAACCGCGACGCGTTGACTGCTCGCGATGCCAACGGCAAAGAGATCGAAATCAGCCTGGGCAAAGTGGTTCACGCCTATCAGCCGAATGCCATGGGCACGATGACCAAGATCGGTTTCTACTTCAGCAAGGTCTGGGAATTCCTTTCCGACGATCCGCGTGAAGCGAACACCGAAGGCGGGATCTTCCCGGCGATTTTCGGCACGGTGATGATGACTTTGATCATGGCGATGATCGTCACCCCGTTCGGCGTGCTGGCGGCGGTCTACCTGCGTGAGTACGCCAAGCAGAACGCCCTGACCCGGATCATCCGCATCGCCGTGAACAACCTCGCCGGCGTTCCGGCGATCGTCTACGGCGTGTTCGGTCTGGGCTTCTTCGTTTACGTGCTGGGTGGTTCGGTCGACCGATTGTTCTTCCCCGAAGCACTGCCGGCGCCGACGTTCGGTACTCCGGGTCTGCTCTGGGCCTCGCTGACCCTGGCGCTGCTGGCGGTGCCGGTGGTGATCGTGGCGACCGAGGAAGGTCTGGCGCGTATCCCGCGCACCGTCCGTGAAGGCTCGCTGGCGCTGGGCGCGACCAAGGCGGAAACGTTGTGGAAGATCGTCCTGCCAATGGCCAGCCCGGCAATGATGACCGGCATGATCCTCGCCGTGGCCCGCGCCGCCGGTGAAGTGGCGCCGCTGATGCTGGTGGGTGTGGTGAAACTGGCGCCGTCGCTGCCGGTGGACGGCAACTACCCGTACCTGCACCTGGACCAGAAGATCATGCACTTGGGCTTCCACATCTACGACGTCGGCTTCCAGAGCCCGAACGTCGAAGCGGCACGACCGCTGGTGTACGCCACGGCGCTGCTGCTGGTGCTGGTGATCGCCACGTTGAACCTGTCGGCGGTGTGGATCCGTAACCACCTGCGCGAAAAATACAAAGCGCTGGATAGCTGATTTTGCAGCACTGATTTCTATGTGGGAGCGAGCCTGCTCGCGAAGGCATCACCGCGGTTTCATAGACGAACCGCAGCGCCTGAATCGCCAGCAGGCTGGCTCCCACAAAAACCGAACCGAATTTGTTAGCACAGGGAGCCTCCCATGCAGCACGAAACACATACCCACGGCATCAACATGTCGGCCCTGGGTCGCGACAAGCAGAGCCTGAGCCTTGAGCAGGAAACCGTGGCCATCGAAGTCCCGGGCCTGAGCCTGTTCTACGGCGAGAAGCAGGCGCTGTTCGACGTCAGCATGAACATTCCGAAACAGCGCGTGACCGCGTTCATCGGCCCGTCCGGCTGCGGCAAGTCCACGCTGCTGCGTACTTTCAACCGCATGAACGATCTGGTTGACGGTTGCCGTGTCGAAGGTGCGATCAACCTGTACGGCAACAACATCTACCGCAAAGGTGAAGACGTTGCCGAGCTGCGTCGCCGCGTCGGCATGGTGTTCCAGAAGCCCAACCCGTTCCCCAAGACCATCTACGAAAACGTGGTCTACGGGCTGCGCATCCAGGGCATCAACAAGAAGCGCATTCTCGACGAAGCGGTCGAGTGGGCATTGAAAGGCGCGGCACTGTGGGACGAAGTCAAAGACCGTCTGCACGACTCGGCACTCGGCCTGTCCGGTGGTCAGCAGCAGCGTCTGGTGATCGCGCGCACCATCGCCGTTGAACCGGAAGTGTTGCTGCTCGACGAACCGTGCTCGGCCCTCGATCCGATCTCGACCCTGAAAGTCGAAGAGCTGATCTACGAGCTGAAGTCCAAGTTCACCATCGTCATCGTGACCCACAACATGCAGCAGGCCGCGCGGGTTTCCGACTACACGGCGTTCATGTACATGGGCAAACTGGTGGAATTCGGCGACACCGATACCCTGTTCACCAATCCGGCGAAGAAACAGACCGAAGACTACATCACCGGTCGTTACGGCTGACAGTTGCGGTTATTCACAGAATTGACGCTGCGGCCCACCGCACCTTACCGGACGCTCCAAGGACGCCACCATGATTAGTAAAGAAGGCCTTACCCACCACATCTCCGCGCAGTTCAACGCCGAGCTTGAGGAAGTGCGCAGCCACCTCCTGGCCATGGGCGGGCTGGTCGAGAAGCAGGTCAACGACGCGGTCACCGCGCTGATTGAGGCCGATTCCGGTCTGGCCCAGCAGGTGCGCGAGATCGACGACCAGATCAACCAGATGGAACGCAACATCGACGAAGAATGCCTGCGCATTCTCGCCCGTCGTCAGCCGGCGGCGTCCGACCTGCGGCTGATCATCAGCATCTCCAAGTCGGTGATCGATCTGGAGCGCATCGGCGACGAAGCGACCAAGATCGCCCGTCGCGCCATTCAGCTGTGCGAAGAAGGTGAAGCGCCGCGCGGTTACGTCGAGGTCCGTCACATCGGCGATCAGGTGCGCAACATGGTTCGCGATGCGCTGGACGCGTTTGCCCGCTTCGATGCCGATCTGGCGCTGTCGGTGGCGCAGTACGACAAGGTCATCGACCGCGAATACAAGACCGCCCTGCGCGAGCTGGCGACCTACATGATGGAAGACCCGCGCTCTATCTCGCGGGTTCTGAGCATCATCTGGGTGCTGCGTTCGCTGGAACGCATCGGCGATCATGCGCGCAACATCTCGGAACTGGTGATCTACCTGGTGCGCGGCACCGATGTGCGCCACCTGGGCCTCAAACGCATGAAAGAAGAAGTTGAAGGTACAAGCGGCGAAACCGCTAATGTTCCGGGCAATGCTGACGATAAGTAAGATTGCCTGAGAAAAGCGCCCGGCCCTTTGGCCGGGCGTTTTTGTTTAGGGCGCCTGAATCAGGAAATCGAATTAAAAAGCAGCACCCGCGAACGAAAAGTCCCGGCGTGACTGAAGATTGTTGGCGATGTGCCATCAGTAAAAGCGGTATGCTTGCCGGGATTTTTATAGGGGTGTTGGATGAGCAAGATCAGTGTGTTGGTCGTGGACGATGCTTCGTTCATTCGTGACCTGGTGAAAAAGTGCCTGCGTAATTACTTCCCGGGGATCCGCACCGAGGACGCCGTCAACGGCAAAAAGGCCCAGGCCATGCTGGCCAGGGAAGCGTTTGACCTGGTGCTGTGCGACTGGGAAATGCCGGAAATGTCCGGCCTCGAGCTGCTGACCTGGTGCCGCGAGCAGGACAATCTCAAGACCATGCCGTTCGTCATGGTCACCAGCCGTGGCGATAAAGAGAACGTGGTGCAGGCGATCCAGGCCGGGGTTTCCGGCTACGTCAGCAAGCCGTTCACCAACGAACAACTGCTGACCAAGGTCAAGCAGGCGCTGAACAAGGTTGGCAAGCTCGACACCCTGATGAACAGTGCGCCGACCAAGATGAACTCGGCGTTCGGCAACGATTCCCTGAGCGCATTGACCGGCGGCAAGCCTGCCGTGGTCGGTGCTGCGCCGGCGGCCGCTGCTGCGGTCAATCCGTTTGCCAAACCGGCTGTTGTCGCGCCAACGCCAGCTGCTGCGCCGTCGCGCGGTTTGCTCAACAGCCCGCCGGTGCAGGCCCCGGCTGCCTCGAAAGCGCCAGTCGGTGGTCGTGGCCAGGGCCAGTTGCGCCTGCCAAGTGGCACCCAGCAATGCGTGATCAAGGCCCTGAGCATCAAGGAAGCGCTGCTGGTAGTGAAACGCACTGACACCCTGCCGCAGATCCTCGACAGCGCCGTGCTCGACCTGGAGCAGGGCGACAACGCCGAAATCGCCCGCCTCAACGGCTACCTGCACGCCATCGTTGCCCACGAGCAGAAAGCCGACAGCGACTGGCTGCAACTGACTTTCCGTTTCGTCGACCAGGATGCGCAGAAGCTCGATTACATCTCCCGCCTGATCGCCCGCGGCACGGCGCAGAAGCACTTCGTTCCGGGCGCTTGATCCTCGTCGCCTGACACACCGCCTTCGCGAGCAAGCCCGCTCTCACCTTGAAATGCATTTCATAGGTGGGAGCGAGCCTGCTCGCGAAGGGGCCATCACTTACGACATCGATTTCCCAGACCGCCCAATTTGAAACATCTGTCGACTAGCCTGGTCTGCTTCACCTGCTAGGCTCATTTCCAGGCCTTCCTTCGACAGACTCTTTGCCCATGCTCGCGCGCCTGCTGTTTTTCTGTGGTCTTTTCCTGGCCTCCACCTCGACTGTGGCCATGACCATCTACAAATCCACCGATGCCAACGGTGTGGTCTCGTACAGCGACCGGCCGAGCAAAGGCTCGCAGGTGTTCGTGTTTCAGGACCGCATGGTCGAGCACCTCGAACGTCAGGTGTACCTCGACATCAAGAAGCAGAAGGGCAGCGACGTGGTGTTCGTGCGCAACGATCTGTATGCGCCGGTCGAGATTGCGCTGGCGTTTACCGGCCTGAGCAATGTGCGTGGCGCTCCGGCGCAGACGATTCGCCGGGTGCTGCCGGCGCGCAGCAATACGCGGTTGGCGTTGCTGACGGCGATCAGCCGGGGTCAGCCGCTGGTGTATTCGCCGCAATTCCAGTACTCGCTGGGTGACCCCGCAGGCGCTGCGCAGAGCTATCGCTATCCGTTGCCGTGGCGGGGCGGGCCGTTCCGTCTCAGTCAGGGTGCCAACGGCCAGTACAGCCACTATGGGCCGAAGAACCGGTATGCGATGGACATCGCCATGCCGGTGGGGACACCGATCATTGCCGCACGGGCCGGGGTGGTGGTGAAAACCGAAAATTCACAGAGCGGGCGCGGCAACGATGCCTCCGGCAATTTCGTCCGGGTGCTGCACGACGACGGCACGATGGGTGTGTACCTGCATCTCAAGCAAGGTTCGGTGAGCGTACACGAGGGGCAGCGGGTGACGGTTGGCAGCCCGCTGGCGCTGTCCGGCAATACCGGCAACAGCAGCGGCCCGCACCTGCACTTTGTGGTGCAGCGCAATACCGGGCAGGGGCTGGTGTCGATTCCGTATCAGTTCAATCAACCACTGGGGGCGTTGCCCAACTTTGCGTTGGGCAAACAGTGATGTGTTGTATCTGTTGGCCCCTTCGCGAGCAGGCTCGCTCCCACCCTGGAATGCATTTCAACTGTGGGAGCGAGCCTGCTCGCGAAGGAATCGGCGCGGTGCCCGATCAGCCCATCAATCCAGCATCAACACCTTCGCCAGCACAATCTTCGGCCCTTTCATCTTCTTGATGATGATCCGCAGGCCTTCGACTTCCAGCACTTCTTCCTCTTCCGGCACTCGTTTCAGGGTCTCGTAGACCAGACCGGCGAGGGTTTCGGCTTCGATGTGATCCAGGTCGATTCCGAGCAGGCGTTCAACCTTGAACAGCGGCGTATCACCACGCACCAGCAGCTTGCCCGGCTGATACGCGAGGATCCCGCGCTCGGCCTTGCGGTGTTCGTCCTGGATGTCGCCGACCAGCACTTCCAGTACGTCTTCCATGGTCAGGTAGCCGATGATGTTGCCGTCGGCCTCTTCGACCACGGCGAAGTGCGAGCCGCCCTTGCGGAACTGCTCCAGCAGCTGCGACAGCGGCATGTGCCGCGATACGCGCTCCAGCGGGCGGGTCAGTTCAGCCAGGTTGAACGACTCCGGAATGTGGTCCAGCGCCGCCAGCTCCAGCAGCAGGTCCTTGATGTGCAGCAGGCCGACGAACTCCTGACGTTCGCTGTCGTATACCGGATACCGGCTGAACTTGTGGCGACGGAACATCGCGAGGATTTCTTTCAGCGGCGCGTTGAATTCCAGGGTGATCAGGTCTTCGCGGGAGTTGGCCCAGTCGACCACTTCCAGTTCGCCCATCTCCACCGCCGAGGCCAGCACGCGCATGCCTTGGTCGCTCGGGTCCTGACCACGGCTGGAGTGCAGGATCAGTTTCAGTTCTTCGCGGCTGTAATGGTGTTCGTGGTGCGGGCCGGGCTCGCCTTGGCCGGCGATCCGCAGAATCGCGTTGGCGCTGGCGTTGAGCAGGTAGATCGCCGGGTACATCGCCCAGTAGAACAGGTACAGCGGCACCGCCGTCCACAGCGACAGCAGCTCGGGTTTGCGGATCGCCCACGACTTGGGCGCCAGCTCACCGACCACGATGTGCAGGTAGGAAATGATGAAGAACGCGGTGAAGAACGAAATGCCTTTGACCACTTCCGGCGACTGCACGCCGACCGCGCTCAGCAGCGGTTCAAGAATGTGCGCGAATGCCGGCTCACCGACCCAGCCCAGACCGAGGGAGGCGAGGGTGATACCGAGCTGACACGCCGAGAGGTACGCATCGAGCTGACTGTGTACGGTGCGCAGGATATGCCCGCGCCAGCCGTTCTTGTCGGCGATGGCCTCGACCCGGGTCGAGCGCAGTTTGACCATGGCGAATTCCGCCGCAACGAAGAAGCCGTTGAGCAAAACCAGGATCAGAGCGAAAAGAATCATGCCGAAATCGGCGAAAATCGTAGCGAGGGACAAGCCAGGGGAAGGGTCCATGATGGAGTTTTGCAGGTTCCGTGTGATTCGTAAGAGAGAAGAAATCGCGCCTGAAAGGCAGACGCAAGTCAGTCAATGTAGCGGCTGACATGGCGATTGCCTAGTGGCGCGTGCTGGCCGGTATCACTCGGCGGCACTGATGGCCCGTGCCTGGGCCACCTGGGCCGGGGCGAAATGGCAGGTGAACGTGCTGCCATGACCGGGCACGCTGCTGATCTCCATCCGCGCGCGGTGGCGCAGCAACACGTGTTTGACGATCGCCAGGCCCAGCCCGGTGCCGCCAGTGTTGGAGTTGCGGCTGGAGTCGACGCGGTAGAAGCGTTCGGTCAGGCGCGGCAGGTGCTTGCTGTCGATGCCGATCCCGGAATCCTGCACGCTCAGGTGCGCGCCTTGCTCGTCACCCCACCAGCGAATGCGGATATTGCCTTCGGCCGGGGTGTATTTCACCGCGTTGAACACCAGGTTGGAGAAGGCGCTGCGCAGTTCCGCCTCGCTGCCCTTGAGCAGGATGCGCGCATCGGCTTCGAGAGTGATTTTCTGGTTCTTCTGCCCGGACAACTGCTGGGCGTCGCTCTTGATTGACTGCAGCAGGGCGTCGATCTGCACTGGCTGGTTGTCCGACGGGTAATCGGTGGCTTCCAGTTTCGCTAACAGCAGCAGGTCGTTGAGCAGCGTCTGCATGCGCCCGCCCTGTTGCTGCATCTGTTGCAGCGCGCGGCTCCAGCGCGGGTTCACTTCCTCGACATTGTCGAGCAGGGTTTCCAGGTAGCCGCAGATCACCGTCAGCGGCGTGCGCAGTTCGTGGGAGACGTTGGCGATGAAGTCTTTGCGCATCTGTTCCAGCTGATGGATACGCGTGACATCGCGCACCAGCATCAAGTGCTCGTTGTTGCCGTAGCGCGTCAGGTACAGCTGAATGCGCACGCGATCATTGGTCGGCGAAGGGATTTCCAGCGGTTCGGCGTAGCTTTCCTGCTCGAAGTACTCCTTGAAGCGCGGATGCCGTACCAGGTTGGTCACCGGTTGGCCGCTGTCCTGCGGGGTCTTGAGGCCGAGCAGGGTTTCGGCGGCGCGGTTCCACCATTCCAGGTTGCCGTCGCTGTCGAGCATGATCACCGCGTCTTTGAGCGCGGCGGTGGACTCCTGCACCCGGTCGATCACCGCTTGCAGGCGCCCGCGCACCCGTTGGTCGCGGCGTTGCAGGTGGTAGATGCTGTCGAACACCTCGCCCCACAGGCCATAGCCGTCGGGCGGTGCTTCATCGGGTTGGTGCAGGCGCAGCCATTCGTGCAGACGCAACAGTTGCTTGAGCGTCCAGGCCAGGTAAATGCCCAGGCCGGCAGCGAGGCTCCAGCCGTAATAGCCGGTGATCAGGCCGATCACCAGACACGCTGTGACCAGCAACAGCATGTGGCGAATCAGGGTGCCATGCCAGTTTTGATTCACGGAAAATACGGTCCTTGTCAGCGAGTCTGGCGGTCGGATCAGGCCTTGGTGGAAAACCGGTAGCCGGTGCCGCGCACGGTTTGTACCAGATTTTCGTAAGCGTCGCCGAGGGCCTTGCGCAGGCGGCGGATGTGCACGTCGACGGTGCGCTCTTCAACATAGACGTTGCCGCCCCAGACCTGATCCAGCAACTGCCCGCGCGTGTAGGCGCGTTCCTGGTGGGTCATGAAGAATTGCAGCAGACGGTATTCGGTCGGGCCCATCTCGGCCGGACGGCCGTCGATGGTCACGCGATGGCTGATCGGGTCGAGCAGCAGGCCGCCGACTTCGATTGGCGCTTCGCCATCGGTCGGGCCGGCGCGGCGCAGCACAGCCTTGAGGCGTGCGACCAGTTCGCGTGGAGAAAACGGTTTGGTGATGTAGTCGTCGGCGCCGACTTCAAGACCCTGGATCTTGTTGTCCTCTTCGCCCTTGGCGGTGAGCATGATGATCGGGATGTCCCCGGTCAGCTCGTCGCGCTTGAGACGGCGGGCCAGTTCGATGCCGGAGGTGCCAGGCAGCATCCAGTCGAGCAGGATCAGGTCCGGTTTGCGGTCAACAATGATGGCGTGTGCCTGCTGCGAGTTCTCCGCCTCGAGGCAGTCATAGCCGGCCATTTCCAACGCAACGGCGATCATTTCGCGAATGGGCGCTTCGTCGTCGACGATCAGAATGCTCCTGCCAACCATGCCTTAATCCTCTTGTCATTTAACTGTCTTGCGCCGCATTAGATAACGGAATTATTGCAGTCGTGTGACAGTATTTTAGTCGCCCGGCGGTTGGCGTGATCCTGGACTAAGCTCTAAGTCCGAATCCTGACAACCACAAAAGAAGGTTTCCATGACTCAAATGACTGCTTCTTTCAAAGCTCTGCTGATGGCTGCTGCCGTTGCTTTACCGACCATGGCGTTTGCTGCTGAGCCAGCGATGGAGAAGGACGGCATGTTTACCGATCACAAGGGCATGACCCTGTATACCTTTGCCAAAGACTCTGCGGGCAAGTCCATGTGCAACGACAAATGCGCGGCGAACTGGCCACCACTAATGGCTACGGCCGGCGACAAGTCCATGGGCGACTGGACCGTGATCAAGCGTGACGATGGCAAGATGCAATGGGCCTACGAGGGCAAACCGCTGTACACCTTCGTCATGGACAAGAAGGCTGGTGACATGACCGGTGAAGGCAAGATGGACGGCGCCTGGCACGTCGCCAAGGCCAAGTAAACGCAAATCCCCTGTGGGAGCGGGCTTGCTCGCGAAAGCGGTGTGTCAGTTGACGAAGAGGCCAACTGACACGACGCCTTCGCGAGCAAGCCCGCTCCCACAGGTTTTGTGGATCAACGCAGTGCGTAATCCAGCACGATCCCGACAAAAATCGCCAGCCCGGCCCAGTGGTTGTGCAGAAACGCCTTGAAGCAACGCATGCGGTCGCGATCACGGGTGTACCAGAACTCCCACGCATAGCATCCAGCGGCCACCAACAGGCCGAGATGGAACCACGTCCCCAGCTCGAACTTCGAGCCTGCCAGCAGCAGGCAACCCAGCGACAATGCCTGCAAGCTCAGGATGATCACCCGATCCGCCTCGCCGAACAGAATCGCCGTGGATTTCACGCCGATCTTCAGGTCGTCGTCACGATCAGTCATCGCGTAATAGGTGTCGTAACCCACCGTCCACAGCAGGTTGGCAATCCACAGCAGCCACGCGGCGGCGGGCAGTTCACCGGTTTCAGCGGTGAACGCCATCGGCATGCCCCACGAGAACGCCGCGCCGAGCACCACTTGCGGGTAATAGGTGTAGCGCTTCATGAACGGGTAGGTGAACGCCAGCGCCAGACCGCCCAGCGACAGCCAGATGGTCGGCGCATTGGTGCACAGCACCAGCAGGAAACTCACGCCCATCAGCAGCGCGAAGAACACCAGCGCCTCTTTCGAATTGATCTTGCCGCTGGCCAGCGGTCGTTGCGCGGTGCGTTTAACGTGGCCGTCGACCTTGCGATCGGCCCAGTCGTTGATCACACAGCCACCGGCGCGGGTCAGCACCACACCGAGGACGAAAATCACAATGTTGGCCAGCGACGGCGAGCCCTTACCGGCAATCCATAGCGCCCACAGGGTCGGCCACAGCAGCAAGTAAATGCCGATCGGCTTGTCCATGCGCGTCAGCTGAATGAAATCCCAGGCGCGCGGGTTCAAGCGGTTCAGGGACTTGAGCAGGCTCTGGTACATCAGCAGTTCTCCGGATGGGTGCGGGCGGCGCTCCACAACGTCGGCAGGAAAATCTCCGCCACCAGCACACTCAAGGCGCCACGGTCGAAGCGCGAGCGGCGGCCCCACAGTTCGGGCGCGCGACAGGCTGGCGGCAGCCAGTCCTGCGGGTAGTGACAGACCTCGATGGCGCGGCGCTGGAAGGCGTGGTCGCAAAACAGCAGTTCGCCCAGCGAGCGGCTGCCCAGTTCGTCCATGTGCAAGCCGTCGCCTTGCAGAGCGGCGCGGGAGGCCACGCTGCGGGCGAACACCCAGGCCTCGCCGTGACCGCGCAGATACACCTCGCGCACCCAGCCTTCGCTGCCTTCGGCCAGCTCCAGCGCCGCGCATTCGTCGCGGCGCAGGGTGTCCCAGCCTTCGAACAGCGGCGTGACGCTGAAGCCGTCATTCGACAGCCGCGTCAGGCGGCGGGTCAGCGAGCCTTCGTCGAACAACCAGTTCAGGGTCAACGAATCGGGAAGGGGCGTCAGTCGGCTTTGAGTCAGCCAGAGCGGGGCCGGGGAGGCATTTGAATGTTGCACAATGAGTCATTATTGGCCGCAAATGAGGCGGCGAGCTTAACATGGCGTGCTGCGAATTTGATGGATCCGGGGCGCCGTTGCGCCGAACAGGCTTGCATCTGCCCGGCACCCTCAGTACAAAACGCCCTGAGCCGGATGGCAGCGCAACCACCATCGACCGTCCGCGCCGACAAAAGCCTGAAACCTGAGGAAGTACCTGAATGAAAAAGTGGCAATGCATCGTCTGCGGCCTGATCTACAACGAAGCCGACGGTTGGCCGGATGACGGCATCGCGCCGGGCACCCTGTGGCAGGACGTGCCGGAAGACTGGCTGTGCCCGGACTGCGGCGTCGGCAAGTCGGACTTCGAAATGATCGAAATCAACTAAGCACAAACAAGGAGTAAGGCATGAACGCACCTGTCGTAATCGTCGGCACCGGGCTTGCGGGTTACAACCTGGCCCGCGAGTTTCGCAAACTCGATGGCGAAACCCCGCTGCTGCTGATTACCGCCGATGACGGGCGCTCTTACTCCAAACCGATGCTCTCCACCGGTTTCGGCAAGAACAAGGATGCCGATGGCCTGAGCATGGCCGAACCCGGCGCGATGGCCGAGCAATTGAAGGCCGAAGTGCGTACCCACACGCGCATTAGCGGCATCGACGCTGGCCACAAGCGCCTGTGGATCGGCGAAGAAGCGGTGTACTACCGCGACCTGATCCTCGCTTGGGGCGCGGAAACCGTGCGTGTGCCGATCGAAGGTGATGGCGCCGATCGGGTGTTCCCGATCAACGATCTCGAAGATTACGCGCGCTTTCGTGCAGCCGCTGCGGGCAAGCGCCGCGTATTGTTGCTAGGCGCCGGGCTGATCGGCTGTGAATTCGCCAACGATCTGATCCTCGGCGGCTACGAGGTGCAACTGGTGGCACCCTGCGAGCAAGTGATGCCGATGCTGCTGCACCCGGCCGCTGCAGCAGCCGTGCAGGCCGGGCTGGAAAGCCTGGGCGCGCGTTTCCACCTTGGCCCGGTGCTGACTCGCCTGCAGAAGGTCGCTGACGGTCTGGAGGCGCATCTGTCCGACGGTCAGGTGATTGCCTGCGATGTGGTGGTGTCGGCCATCGGCCTGCGCCCGCGCATCGATCTGGCCGCGGCGGCCGGGGTGCAGGTCAATCGCGGTGTCGTAGTCGACCGGTATCTGAAGACGTCCCACGCCAATATTTACGCCCTGGGCGACTGTGCCGAGGTCGATGGGCTGAATTTGTTGTACGTGATGCCCCTCATGAGCTGTGCGCGTGCGCTGGCACAAACCCTGGCCGGCAATCCGACGGCCGTAACTTACGGCGCGATGCCGATCACGGTGAAAACCCCGGTATGCCCGTTGGTCGTTTCGCCACCGCCACGGGGCAGCGAAGGCGTCTGGACTGTCGAAGGGCAGGGCGCCGACATCAAGGCCCTGTGCCGCAGCGCCGATGGTCAGTTGCTCGGTTACGCGCTGACCGGTGCGGCGGTGATGGAAAAACTCGCCCTGAACAAACAGCTTCCGGCCCTGCTGGCGTAAATACCGGTCGTTCTGTCGGAATCACCCCGCTTTTGCCCCTACAAAGGTCGCGGGGAGACTGGCGCCGCCGGTATCCGCGTGCCATTCTCACTCCCGTCTGCCGCAGAGTAGAGCCTGCGGCGCCTTGGGCGCTGTTCCAACGAGAACAGCACGGACATAACAACAAAAAACCGTCAAAGGGGCTTCACTAATGCGTAAACCAGAACTCGCCGCTGCAATCGCTGAAAAAGCGGATCTGACCAAAGAACAGGCCAACCGCGTTCTCAACGCCGTCCTCGAAGAAATCACCGGCGCTCTGCACCGCAAGGACAGCGTCACGCTGGTGGGCTTCGGCACCTTCCTGCAACGCCACCGCGGCGCCCGCACCGGCAAGAACCCGCAAACCGGTGAACCGGTGAAAATCAAGGCCAGCAACACCGTGGCATTCAAGCCAGGCAAGTCGTTGAAAGACAGCGTCAATCCTTAAATTGCGGCGAACTCCCTGAGTAGCGGGGAGAACTGCAATAAAAAATGGGCACACCGATTGCGGTCGGGTGCCCATTTTTTGTGGTTGAAAATCGGCTTGTTAACGCCGGAAGCAGGCCTTGCCGTTGCCGAAATCCACGGCCAGGCAGTTCGGCTCGATCGCCAGTTGCAGATCCTGGAACAGGCCGGACAAATCGCTGTTCGACGCCGGTTTGGTATTGCTTTTCAGCGTCACGGTGTGGTTTTCCACCTGCCAGGTGCCCTTGGCAAACCCGTCAGCGCTGCCATACGCCACGCCCGCGTCAAACGTGCCGTCCTTGCGCAGCAGCAGCTCGGCGCCCATCTCCATTGCACCAGTCAGATAGTAATGACCGTCCAGTGGCGGGGTGTCCGCTGACGCTTGAGTTGTTGGCAACCAAATAAGTGCTGCGAAAAATATGGCTTTCAATTCCATGAGGTAAAGCTCCTTGGCGGCTCCGGGCTCGGGAGCCGAATGAGATGCAGGCTTCGGACCGTGGCTCAACAGTCAGCCGGTCTGGTTGACATTACCGGTCGAAAAGAATTTACCAAGGCAAGCTGGCAACGTGGGAAATAAAACGATGTAAGAATTATCCCTGACATTTGTCAGAGTATTTTCGGCGTGGAAGTGTTGCGTAAGTGGTGGAAATGACTGTTGGATCGCACTTCGATAATTATTGAGTTGGCACTGAAGTACAGCATTCACGAGATGAATAAAGTTTCAGAAAAATGAATTGCCATCAAATTGATGGCACTTTTGTTGTTGCGCGTTGTCCCCGCTGAATTGTTTGTAATTCCAGCGGGTTCTCGGAAAAATCCTACTTCTATTTTTTTCGAGAGTTGTCATGCTGGCCCCCGTGTAATAGGACGGATGTTCGACGCGATTCGCGCAGGCGGGATCGGGCCGCTCTGGATCAAGGGTTCTGAGGGCGCAGGGCAAATGTTCACAATATAAATCGCCATCAGGGATTCCCCTGCCACATATAGGGCGATCTCCTACACGGTCCAATGAACACTTCGTCTTGTTGTTTAACCAGATGCTTGCTAGTGGCCATCATAGTGATTACGATGCGCCCACTTGAAAGAGCACATCTCAATTGGATGAGTCGCTTCACTGCTCTTCGATACTGTCCCGCGCCGCGGCAACTCCAATAGGCGCATGACTGTAATCCTAATTAAAGGCCATGGATGTCCTACTCAAGCAAACTTTCCGCCCATTACCTCGAACTCGCAAAAGTCTCTGTTTCCAAAGAGAATTTCGCGGGCGAAGACGTTCGTTTTTCGAGCGAATTCGAGGCGCTGGAAAGCGAGCTGGCCAAAGCCTCGTCGATGCACGAAAGCGGGCAGATCGACTGGCTGAAAATCCGTGAAAACAGCGAAAATCTGCTGCGTACCCAATCCAAGGATTTACGCGTCGGCGCCTGGCTGACCTGGTCGTTGTACCAGCGTGAATCCTTCCCCGGGCTGCTGGCCGGCCTCGGTCTGCTGCACCATCTGTCGGAAAACCACTGGGCCGACGTTCACCCGCTCAAACCGCGCACCCGTGCCGCTGCCATCGGCTGGCTGGTGCCGCGCCTGGAGCAGGTGCTCACTGAAAACATCGCGATCAAGGAACAGCTGCCGATGTTCCGGCAACTGTCCGAGCATCTGGCCGGCCTCGATGCCGCATGCACCGAGCACTTGGGCGATGACGCACCGCTGCTGCTGCCGCTCTCGCGTCGCTTGAAAACCATGATCCAGCGTGCCGCCGACAATCAGCCGGCCCCCGGTGTGGTGGGCGCAGCGGTGGCGCAGGTCAAGCAGGCCGCGAGCCAGTTGCTGACCCCCGGCGCACCGATCGACAACGAAAAAGACGCCTACAAGGCTTTGCGCGCGCAGCAGGAAAGCGCGCGTCCGTTGTGTGCCTGGTGGCTCAAGCAGAAGGCCACCGACTTGCGCGCCCTGCGCCTGAACCGCACTTTGCTCTGGCTGCCGATCGACGCGGTGCCCGAACGCAACGCCGAGCAGATCACCGTGCTACGCGGCCTGCCGGTGGACAAACTCAAGCAGTACCAGGATCGCTTCGATCAGGGCAAATACGCCGACCTGCTGGTGGAACTGGAGGCGAGCCTGGCGAAGGCGCCGTTCTGGTTCGATGGCCAGCGGATGGTCTGGGAATGTCTCCAGAACCTCAACGCCGAGATGGCAATGCGCGAAGTGGAAATCCACTTCGCGCTTTTGGTTCAGCGCCTGCCCGGCATCATCGAATGTCGTTTCCATGACGGCGCGCCGTTTGCCGATCCGTCCACCCGGGCGTGGATCGCCGGCAATGTCATGCCGCACCTGCAAAGCGCCAGCGCGCCGCGCAAGGTCGAAACCGACGATGTCGAAACCCAGCCCGCCTGGGAAAAGGCCCTGCAGGACGTGCTGCCGCTGCTGCGCAAGGAAGGCCTCAAGCCTGCCGTGCAGACGCTCAAGCAAGGACTGCAATCGGCCCACGGCGGACGCGAGCGGTTCTTCTGGCAGTTCGCCCTCGCGCGGCTGTGCTTCATGGCCAAGAAGTACGAACTGGCCAAGAACCAGCTCGAAACCCTCGATCAGACATTACAGGACTCAGGCCTGCACGCCTGGGAGCCCGATCTTGCATTGGAAGTGCTGCACCTGCTGCACAGTTGCTGCGAGTTGTTGCCGCAGAACCATGCAGTGCGTGAACGCAAGGAAGAGATTTATCGCAGGCTGTGCCACCTCGATCTCGAAGTGGTACTCGAATAGGCCCCAGGGCCACAACCGCAAGGAGAAAAGCCATGGCCAAAGAAGGCTCGGTAGCCCCCAAGGAACGCATCAACGTCACCTTCAAACCCGCCACCGGCGGTGCTCAGGAAGAGATTGAACTGCCGCTGAAGCTGCTGGCAATCGGTGACTACACCCACCGCAAGGACGATCGCAAAATCGAAGATCGCAAGCCGATCAGCATCGACAAGATGACCTTCGACGAAGTGTTGGCCAAGCAAGAGCTGGGTCTGACGCTGAGCGTGCCGAACCGTCTGCAGGAAGATGGCGAGGCCGACGAGCTGGCTGTGCAATTGCGCGTCAATTCGATGAAGGACTTCAACCCGGCCAGCCTGGTCGAGCAAGTGCCTGAGCTGAAAAAACTGATGGAACTGCGCGATGCGCTGGTGGCCCTCAAAGGCCCGCTGGGTAACGCACCTGCGTTCCGTAAAGCGATCGAAGGCGTGCTCGCCGACGACGAATCCCGCGGTCGCGTACTCGGTGAGCTGGGCCTGAACGCCGCAGCCCCGGACGCCTGAGACTCCAGCCAAGGAAGCCAACACAATGAGCACTAGCGCAGCACAAGAGAAGAGCGCCGAAAGCGGCGAGTACAGCATTCTCGACAGCATCATCGCCGAAACCCGTCTGACTCCGGACGACGAAGCCTACGACATCGCCAAGCGTGGCGTGTCGGCGTTCATCGAAGAACTGCTCAAGCCGCAGAACAACGGTGAGCCGGTCAAGAAGGCCATGGTTGACCGCATGATCGCCGAGATCGATGCCAAGCTCAGCCGTCAGATGGACGAGATCCTGCACCACCCGGACTTCCAGGCACTGGAATCGTCGTGGCGTGGCCTGCAGTTGCTGGTCGACCGCACCAACTTCCGCGAAAACATCAAGATCGAAATCCTCAACGTCTCCAAAGAAGACCTGCTGGACGATTTTGAAGACTCGCCGGAAGTCATGCAGTCGGGCCTGTACAAGCACATCTACACTGCTGAATACGGCCAGTTCGGTGGTCAGCCGGTGGGCGCGATCATCGCCAACTACTTCATGTCCCCAAGCTCGCCGGACGTGAAACTGATGCAGTACGTGGCCAGCGTTTCCTGCATGTCCCACGCGCCATTCATCGCCGCCGCCGGCCCGAAATTCTTCGGTCTGGAAAGCTTCACCGGCCTGCCGGATCTGAAGGATCTGAAAGACCACTTCGAAGGCCCGCAATTCGCCAAATGGCAGAGCTTCCGTACTTCGGAAGACTCCCGCTACGTCGGCCTGACCGTGCCGCGTTTCCTGCTGCGTAACCCGTACGATCCGGAAGAAAACCCGGTGAAATCGTTCGTGTACAAGGAAACCGTTGCCAACAGCCACGAGCACTACCTGTGGGGCAACACCGCGTTCGCGTTCGGCACCAAGCTGACCGACAGCTTCGCCAAATTCCGCTGGTGCCCGAACATCATCGGCCCACAGAGCGGTGGCGCGGTTGAAGATCTGCCGTTGCACCACTTCGAAAGCATGGGCGAAATCGAAACCAAGATCCCTACCGAGGTTCTGGTCTCCGACCGTCGTGAATACGAACTGGCCGAGGAAGGCTTCATCTCCCTGACCATGCGCAAAGGCTCCGACAACGCGGCGTTCTTCTCCGCCAGCTCGGTGCAGAAGCCGAAGTTCTTCGGCATCAGCGCAGAAGGCAAGGCGGCAGAGCTGAACTACAAGCTCGGCACCCAACTGCCGTACATGATGATCGTCAACCGCCTGGCTCACTACTTGAAAGTGCTGCAGCGCGAGCAACTCGGTTCGTGGAAAGAGCGTACCGACCTCGAGCTGGAACTGAACAAGTGGATCCGCCAGTACGTCGCCGACCAGGAAAACCCGAGCGCCGAAGTCCGTGGCCGTCGTCCGCTGCGTGCTGCGCAAGTGATCGTCAGCGACGTTGAAGGCGAGCCGGGCTGGTACCGCGTCAGCTTGAACGTGCGTCCGCACTTCAAGTACATGGGTGCCGATTTCACCCTGTCGCTGGTTGGCAAGCTGGACAAAGAGTAAGAGCGACTCATGGACGGATACGGCAGCCTGTTCGAGCGCCTCAACGGCGACGCGCAACTACGCAAGGGCAACAGCCTTGAGGCTTGTGCCATGGCGTCAGTGGCTGCCCACCTGGCCAAAATGCTCAGCACCCGGGCCGGCAGCGTGCAAACGCTGGCCGACTACGGGTTGCCCGATCTCAATGACATGCGTCTGAGCCTGCACGACTCCCTGAGTCAGGCCCGTCTGGCCATCGAAAACTTCATCGAAGCCTACGAGCCGCGCCTGAGCAACGTGCGTGTCATTTCCCTGCCGCGTGACCACGACCAGCTACGGCTGGCCTTCAGCATCGAAGGCCTGCTGGAAGTCGAGGGTTTCAAGCGTCAGGTCAGTTTTTCCGCGCGCCTGGATGGCAGCGGTCAAGTGAAGGTCACCTAAGGAGATTCCCGATGTCTGGCAAACCCGCAGCACGCGTATCCGACCCCACCGCTTGCCCACTTCCTGGCCACGGTACCAACCCGATCGCCGCCGGTTCCGGCGACGTGTTCTTCGACGGCCTCGCGGCCGCCCGCCAAGGCGATGCCTCGGCGTGTGGTGGTGCGTTGGTTGGCGATCTGGCGACCACGGTTTTGATCAATGGCAAACCTGCCGCCACCGTAGGTTCAGTCGGGGCCCATGGTAACAAGGTCACTGCCGGCTCCGGGACGGTAATCATCGGGAATTCGCATACGCCTGCACCGTTCGTTCCACCGATTCCGTTGAGTATTTTTGGGTTCAATGTTCGTGTTCAGCTCTTGGACGCTGCTTCCGGGGCACCACTCAAAAACGTCTCCTATGTAGCGACACTAGAGGATGGGACGCAGGTGCAGGGAGTGACAGACGAGGTGGGTTTTTCGAAGCCCTTGGGTCAAAAGGCTCAATCACAAAGCGTTCAGTTCGCTGCTAAGCCGAACTGGCTTTTGCGAGGAGAGTGAGATGGGTCAAGCGGCTCAAGTCTCAACCGTAGTAACGACGCCTGCAGCTGATGTGGCGCCGGTTCAAATCTATTTGGTGGGTGACGACGACTACGTTATTCCAGTTGTTTTTCCAGACTACAAAATCCACATCGACGGCTATCAGACGACGTTTTTCGGTAAAAAAATAGAGATACCCGGTGGCAAAGCTCCCTACCTCGGACATGCGGGCGTTCTCGTAATTAACGGAAAAACGGGTCAGTCAAAATATTATGAATATGGTCGTTATCCCGGGCCTGGACCGGCAGGGCGGGTACGCGTTGGTCGAATTCCTGACGTGGTACTGAAAGGTGGCTCGATTACTGAATCGTCCCTCAAGAAAACCCTCAGACACATCGCCATCGAGCACGGCCAATCCGGAAATATCACCGGGGTTGTTTTGAGAGGACATGTCTACGACCAAGCGCTTACTTGGCTCAAAGCGAAAGAGGCGGAAAACTCGAACGCCAAACGGCAAGAATATGATCTCGGAAATCATAACTGTGTGACGTTTGCGACGGATTTGGCAGAGGCGGTTGGTTTCTCGATTCCTTTTCGTACGCGGGTTGTCGTCCCAAGTGCCTACATGGCCCAATTTCAATTCAGTGAACCAGATCTGGACTACATCTTCTCAACCGACACTTTGGAGATTAGCAAGTGAAGGTATTGAAGTGGACTTTCGTTTCCATATTTGCGCTGACGCTCTTTTTGGGAATCGCAGCCTACTCATTGCTTGAGCGTTCTGACGGAAAGGTGCCGACCTTGAAAAATCATCCTAATGCTCATTGGAGCGGGGCGCAGGATGGAGGAGTTTTTTTTGAAATCACTAAATCAGATCCTCCAGCCTATTACGTTGAGATTCGTTATGAGAGTGGGGACATCTGGGCTGAGGGTTGGATAAAGCACGGCCTTAAAGAGGGCCGTAAGTTAACCAGCCAGGACCTACTTGGTTACGACGGTGGTGACGTTGTTTATTTACAGGATGGAACAGTTCTGGAACTGAATGCGGCAGCGGTCAAATGATGTGGCTGAATATGATCCGGATGACAGGCAACTATCAGTTGAACATCCACGATGCCGCGGGCAACAAGACCCTTGACTCCGCTCAGTTGAAACAACGCCTGGCTGCGGTCAAGAAGGTCACTGAAGGCACGCAACGGGAATGGACGATCCGTGAGGTTTCGATCTGCCCATGAAACTGTCAGGGATCATCTGCATGTTGGGCTGGACAGGGTCTTTCGCATTTCTGGTCTCGTTGCCTGCCAGCGCTGTTCAGCGGGTCTATCGCAATGACGTGTACCTGTTGAACACCTGCGCAGTTGCGCTGGAGCTGATGCGGCAGGCATTGCCTGCGATTGCTTCGCAGGACTTGGTTTCGAAGATGAGGGGTTGCCCGTGATTGGTGTATCGAACGAGATGCCCATCCTCAGTCGCGCGCAGCTGAGTTTCTTCATGGGCGCCTTGTGGACGCCATTCTTGGCCATGCTGGCGTTCTCATCTTATGGCCTGTGGATTGGCGAATTTTCGACATTCGATTCGTCCGAGACTCACTGGGAGTATCTGTTGTGTTTCGGCTTGCCCGGGCTGCTGTTGTTTGCTCTGTGGGTATCGCGGACTGCGAAGCGCCGCAATGAGCAGCAGGCGCTGCGAATGGTCTGGCTGGCGCCGTTGAAGTTCATACCTTTCTACGCGGTGCCCTGGATGCTTTATGGCTTGTGCAGTCTGATCGCCGGGCCGTTCGACAGTGCATTCATGGCTTACGGCTGGATTCTGCTCGTGCCGTATCTCCTGATCGCCGGCTATTTCTGTGCGGGCGTGACGGTTGCGCTCTACAGGATATTTTTTTGATGAGTTCCACTACCAGGCAGGTAACCCGTGTCCTTTAACCACTACTACCAAAGCGAACTCACCGCACTGCGCCAGTTGGGCCGCCGTTTCGCCGAGCGTAGTCCGGCGCTGGCGCCGTTCCTGGGGCAGGCCGGGCGGGATCCGGATGTGGAGCGGTTGCTGGAAGGTTTTGCGTTCCTCACCGGGCGTCTGCGGCAGAAGCTCGATGATGAGCTGCCGGAGCTCAGCCATTCGCTGATGCAACTGCTGTGGCCGAACTACATGCGCCCGCTGCCGGCGTTCAGCATTCTGCAGTTCGATCCGCTGAAGCGGTCGGGGCCGGCGCTGGTGGTCGAGCGCGATACGCCGATCGAAAGCAAGCCGATCGAAGACGTGCGTTGCCGCTTCCGCACCTGCTACCCGACCGAAGTCTTGCCGCTGGATCTGGCCGCGCTGAACTACTCGGTGAAGGGCGACGGCTCGCTGCTCAGCCTGCGTCTGGAAATGAGCGCTGACGGTCACCTCGGTGAACTGGAGCTGAGCAAACTGCGCTTGCACTTCGCCGGCGAGCGCTACATCAGCCAGATGCTGTATCTGAGCCTGCTGCGCAACCTGGAAGGCATCGAACTGATCCCGCTCGACGGCGCCGGCAAGCCAATCGATGGCGTGGCGGGCAAGCCGATGGCGTTCAAGATTCCGGGTGACCGGGTCAAGCCAGTGGGCTTTGCCGAAGAAGAAGCGTTGATCCCGTATCCGCTGAACACCTTCCGTGGCTATCGCTATCTGCAGGAATACTTCGCCTTCCAGGACAAGTTCCTGTTCGTCGACGTCAACGGTCTGGACATTCTCAAGGCGCTGCCGGAAGACACGCTCAAGCAGATGCGCGGCCTGGAGTTGCGTTTCGATATCCGCAAGAGCGGGATCATGCGTATGCGTCCGACCCTGGATAACGTGAAGCTGTTCTGCACGCCGATTGCCAACCTGTTCGCCCACGACGCCCTGCCGATCCGCCTCGATGGCAAACAGGATGAATACCTGCTGCTGCCGGCGGAATACGATCTGGAAAACTGCGGCGTGTTTTCGGTGGAAACCGTCACCGGCTGGAAGCCCGGCGGCCTCGGTTATCAAGAGTACGTGCCGTTCGAATCGTTCGAGCATGACCCGAGTTTCGACGTGCCCAACAGCCGTCCGCATTACAGCATCCGCCAGCGTTCGTCCTTGCTGCACGACGGCCTCGACACCTACCTGAGCTTCGGCATCCGCCACACCGAAGCCCACGAAACCCTGTCGATCGAGTTGATCTGCACCAACCAGAACCTGCCGCGCAAGCTCAAGCTCGGCGACATCTGCATGGCCTGCGAAGAGACGCCGGAGTTCCTGAGTTTCCGCAACATCACCCCGGCCACGTCGAGCTTCGCGCCACCGCTGAACCGTGACTTCCTGTGGAAGCTGATCAGCAACATGTCGCTCAACTATCTGTCGCTGGCCGACGTCAACGCGTTGAAGGTGATTCTCGAAACCTACGACCTGCCGCGCTACTACGACCAGCACGCGGAGAAGGTCAGCAAACGCCTGCTCGGCGGCCTCAAGCACATCAAGCACCACCACGTCGATCGGCTGCACCGTGGCTTGCCGGTGCGCGGTCTGCGCACCGAACTGACCATCGACCCGGAAGGGTATATCGGCGAAGGCGATCTGTTCGTTTTCGCCTCGGTTCTTAACGAGTTTTTCGCGCTTTACGCCAGTCTCAATTCGTACCACGAGCTGCGGGTAAAAAGCACACAGGGAGAGGTGTACCAATGGACACCACGTATGGGCCTGCAGCCCCTGCTTTAAGCGGGCTGACCAAGGTAATACGCGAGTACTCGCTGTTTCAGGCCGTGCTGCTGGTGATCGACCGGCTGCGCGAGGCGCACCCGTACCTGAGCGAAGACGATCTGTACGATCAAGTGGAGTTCCAGGCCAACCCGAGCCTGGGCTTTCCGCGCAGCGACGTCGATCGCGTGGAGTTTTTCGAAGAGCACGGGCAGATGCGCGCGCGCATGCGTTTCAACCTGATCGGGCTGGTCGGCTCCGGTTCGCCGCTGCCGGCGTTCTACGGCGAGCAGGCTCTGGGCGACAGCGAGGACGGCAACCCGACGCGCAACTTCCTCGACCTGTTCCACCATCGCCTGCAACGACTGATGCTGCCGATCTGGCGCAAGTACCGCTATCGCGCCAGCTTCCAGAGCGGCGCGATCGACCCGTTCTCCTCGCAGCTGTTCGCGCTGATCGGTCTGGGTGGCGACGAGATCCGCAAGGCCAAAGAGCTGAACTGGAAACGCCTGCTGCCGTACCTCGGTTTGCTCAGCTTGCGCGCGCACTCGGCGGCGCTGATCGAAGCCGTGCTGCGTTACTACTTCAAGCACGAGGACCTGGTTATCGAGCAGTGCATCGAGCGTCGCGTGGAGATCCTCGACGAGCAGCGCAACCGCCTCGGACGCGCCAACAGCCTGCTCGGTGAAGACTTGGTGCTGGGCGAGCGGGTGCGCGACCGCAGCGGCAAATTCCGCATTCACATCACCGAACTCGACTGGGAGCGATTCCACGAATTCCTGCCGATCGGTTTCGGTTACCAGCCGCTGTGCGCGCTGGTGCGGTTCACCTTGCGTGACCCGCTCGATTACGACATTCGCCTGGTGCTGCGCCCGGAAGAAATCCGCGAACTGCGCATTGGTGAGAAGAACGACTGTCGCCTGGGTTGGACCAGTTGGCTGGGCTGCGAAAAAGCAGACGGCGTGGTCACCCTGGGCAGCAAAATTCATTAAGGACGTGAGCCATGATCAACGTAGACCTGCAACAACTCATCCAGGCGCTGGACGCCGAAACCCGTCGTGATCTGGAGCGTTCGGCCGAACGTTGCGTGGCTCGTGGCGGCAGCAAGATCCTCGTCGAAGACTTGCTGTTGGGCCTGCTGGAGCGTCCGAACGGCTTGCTGTCGCGCGCCTTGCAGGATGCGGATGTCGATGCCGGTGAACTGAGCGCCGCACTGCAATCTCGCGTTGAACACAGCGCCTCGCGCAACCCGGTGTTCGCCCCGGAACTGGTGCAGTGGCTGCAAGACGCGCTGCTGGTGGCCAACCTCGAACTGGGCCAGACCCAGGTCGAAGACGCCGCGCTGATCCTTGCGCTGCTGCGCAACCCGATGCGCTATGCCGGCAGCCGTTACCAGCCGCTGCTCGCCAAGTTGAACATCGATCGCCTGAAGGAATTTGCCCTGTCGCAACAGGAGCAACCGGCGGCCAACGGCAAGCCGGCAGCGCAGGGCGAATCGCTGTTGCAGCGCTTCACCCACAACCTGACCCAACAAGCGCGCGACGGCAAACTCGACCCGGTGCTGTGCCGCGATGGCGCGATTCGGCAGATGGTCGACATCCTCGCCCGTCGGCGCAAGAACAACCCGATCGTGGTCGGTGAAGCCGGCGTCGGTAAAACCGCCATCGTCGAAGGCCTGGCCTCGCGCATCGCGGCTGGTGAAGTGCCGCAGGTGCTCAAGGACGTTGAACTGCTGTCGCTGGACATGGGCCTGCTGCAGGCTGGCGCCAGCGTCAAAGGTGAGTTCGAGCGTCGCCTCAAAGGCGTGATCGACGAAGTCAAAGCCTCGCCGAAACCGATCATCCTGTTCATCGACGAAGCCCACACCCTGATCGGCGCTGGTGGCAACGCCGGCGGTTCCGACGCGGCCAACCTGCTGAAACCGGCGCTGGCCCGTGGTGAACTGCGCACCATCGCCGCTACCACTTGGGCCGAGTACAAGAAATATTTCGAGAAGGATCCGGCGCTGGCTCGGCGTTTCCAACCGGTGCAGTTGCACGAACCGACCGTCAGCGAAGCGGTGACAATTCTCCGTGGTCTGGCGCAGGTCTACGAGAAGAGCCACGGCATCTACCTGCGGGATGACGCGGTGGTCTCGGCGGCGGAATTGTCCGCGCGCTATCTGGCCGGTCGCCAACTGCCGGACAAAGCCGTCGATGTCCTCGACACCGCATGCGCCCGCGTGCGCATCAGCCTCGCCGCTGCCCCGGAAAGCCTCGAACGCCTGCGTGGCGAACTGGCCGAAGGTGGCCGTCAGCGTCAGGCCCTGCGTCGCGATGCCGAGGCCGGTCTGCTGATCGACCACGAAGCATTGGACGCACTGGAAGCGAGGCTGGACGAAGCCGAAAGCGAAATGGTCGCGCTGGAAACCCTGTGGACTGAACAAAAGCAGTTGGCCGAGCGCCTGCTGGAACTGCGTCAGCAACTGGCCAAGGCCCGCGAAGCTGCCGCTGTCGAGCCGACCGTCAGCGTTGAAGAAGACGCCGAAGGCACGGTGATCGAAACCATCGCCGCCGAGGTCGAGGAAGGCCAGAGCGTTGAAGCGCTGGAAGCCGAACTGCACCAGACCCACAGCGCTCTGACCGCTGCTCAAGTCAAAGAGCGTCTGGTCAGCTTCGAAGTCTGCCCGCGTCTGGTGGCCGAAGTGATCAGCGCCTGGACCGGCGTGCCGCTGGCGCAACTGGCCCGCGAGCACAACGCCAAGGTCGCCAGTTTCGCCACCGACCTGCGCACGCGCATCCGTGGTCAGGAACAAGCCGTGCACGCACTGGATCGCTCGATGCGCGCCACTGCCGCCGGCCTGAACAAGCCTGACGCACCGGTCGGCGTGTTCCTGCTGGTCGGCCCGAGCGGCGTCGGCAAGACCGAAACCGCGCTGGCCCTGGCTGACCTGCTGTACGGCGGCGACCGTTTCATCACCACCATCAACATGTCCGAATTCCAGGAGAAGCACACCGTCTCGCGTCTGATCGGTGCGCCACCGGGCTACGTCGGTTACGGCGAGGGCGGCATGCTCACCGAAGCGGTGCGCCAGAAGCCGTACTCGGTGGTGCTGCTCGATGAAGTCGAAAAGGCTGATCCGGACGTGCTCAACCTGTTCTACCAAATCTTCGACAAGGGCGTGGCCAACGACGGCGAAGGTCGCGAAATAGACTTCCGCAACACTTTGATCCTGATGACCTCGAACCTCGGTAGCGACAAGATCAGCGACCTCTGCGAAGACGGCGCCCGCCCGACCGCCGAGCTGCTCGAAGAGACCATTCGCCCGGTGCTGAGCAAACACTTCAAACCTGCGCTGCTGGCGCGGATGAAAGTGGTGCCGTATTACCCGGTGGGCGGTCCGGTGTTGCGCGAGCTGATCGAGATCAAACTCGGTCGTCTCGGCGAGCGCCTCAACCGCCGTCAGCTGGATTTCAGCTGGTGCCAGAACCTCGTCGATCACCTGTCCGAACGCTGCACGCAAAGCGAAAGCGGTGCGCGCCTGATCGATCATCTGCTCGATCAGCACGTACTGCCGCTGGTGGCTGATCGCTTGCTTGATGCGATGGCCACCGGTGAAAGCCTCAAGCGTGTGCATGCCACGCTCGACGGCAACGCCAGCGTGACGTGCGAGTTCGCCTGAGGTGGGTGTGATGTTCACTCAAGTGCCGCAGCCACTGGTCTATGCCGAAGCCTTGCTGGCGCAGTTCGCCAGCCTGTCGCGCGCGGCGGACGGTGCTGCGCTGCTGGGTGACTTCGTGCGCGGGTTGGCCGAGCTGAGCGGTTGCGAATTGACCCAGCTGTACCTGCTCGACGCCACCCACACCTGCCTGGGGATGAACGCCGAATGCCTCGACGGCGCGCTGCAACCGCGCGCCGCCACCAGCCTGCCGGCGGACTACAACGGTGAGCAGCTGCTGCAGTTTGCCCTGTGCCAGAACCGCGTGGTCTGCCTCGACGATCTGGGTGCCAGCCTGCACGAAACCAGCTTTCTGCCGGCCACCGCTGGTGCCTGGCAATCGCTGCTGTGCGTGCCGCTGGTCAATCAGCAGAAGGCGGTTGAAGGCCTGCTGCTGTGCGCCAGTCGTCGTCACGTCGACCTGCAAGGCTTTGCCGATTCCCTTGGCCAGCTCGGCTCGTTCGTCCTCGGTCAGTTGCACTTGCTGCAGCGTCTGCGCCAGCCGCCGGCAGAATCGGCCACGGTGGCGCGCAGTGTGCCGAGCATCAGCGGCTATGGCCTGATCGGCAAAAGCGCCGCCATGCGCCAGACCCACTCGTTGATCAGCAAAGTCCTGCACAGCCCGTACACCGTGCTGCTGCGCGGCGAGACCGGCACCGGCAAGGAAGTCGTCGCCCGCGCGATTCACGATTGCGGCCCGCGTCGCTCTCAGGCGTTCATCGTGCAGAACTGCGCAGCAGTCCCGGAAAACCTGCTGGAAAGCGAGCTGTTCGGCTATCGCAAAGGCGCCTTCACCGGCGCTGACCGTGACCGCGCGGGGCTGTTCGATGCGGCCAACGGCGGCACGCTGTTGCTCGACGAGATCGGCGACATGCCGCTGTCGCTGCAAGCGAAGATTCTGCGGGTGTTGCAGGAGGGCGAGATTCGCCCGCTGGGTTCCAACGACACGCACAAGATCGATGTGCGCATCATCGCCGCGACGCACCGCGATCTGTCGACGCTGGTCAGCGAAGGCAAATTCCGCGAGGACTTGTATTACCGCCTCGCGCAGTTCCCGATCGAGCTGCCGGCCCTGCGCCAGCGCGAAGGCGACATCCTCGAGCTTGCTCAGCACTTCGCCGAGAAGACCTGCGCGTATTTGCAGCGTGATCCGGTGCGCTGGTCGAGCGCGGCGTTGGAACACCTGTCCGGTTACACCTTCCCCGGCAACGTGCGCGAACTCAAGGCACTGGTCGAACGCGCGGTGCTGTTGTGCGAGGGCGGCGAATTGCTGGCCGAGCATTTCTCCCTGCGCATGGAGCCGATGCCCGAAGACCACAGCGGCCTGAATCTGCGTGAACGCCTGGAAAAGGTCGAACGCACGCTGTTGCTCGATTGCCTGCGCAAGAACGACGGCAACCAAACCCTCGCCGCCCGCGAACTGGGCCTGCCACGCCGCACACTGCTCTACCGCCTCGGGCGGTTGAATATCAACCTGGGTGATTTCGATGGTTGATCTGAACCTGGCTCTTGCCATTTGCAAAACTCCTGTCTTGAAGGACTTCTCTGTGGCGAGGGGATTTATCCCCGATCGGCTGCGAAGCAGTCGTAATCCAGCAAACGCGGTTCTCCTGAAAGAACCGGTAATCAGGTTTCGGGGCTGCTTCGCAGCCCATCGGGGACAAGTCCCCTCGCCACAAATTGCTCACTTGCGACAAGAGGTACTTTTACCTCGATGGTCTGGCTCAAGGCCTCGATGTAGAGCCTTCGAGGCCACTCAAAGAATTAATTTCAGCGCCGCCCGCAAGGGTCGGCGCTTTGTGCTTTGTCTACCCCTGGAGACCCTCTGATGTCTGTTCGTCACTGGCACGCTGTCCTGCTGACCCTCGTCGTTCTATGCGGCCTAGGCGGCTGTAGCGGCAATTACAAATTCAACGACAACGACTATCGCCCGTTGGGTGATCCGCAAGCGGTCAATCGCGGCAAGTGACCGCAAGGAGCATCAAACATGGAACTGGTTTTCGAAATGCTGAACACCAAGCAGTTCGTGCCCACCGAGTTGTGCCAGAAGACCTTCAAACAGGCCGGCGGCGTGATCGGGCGGGGCGAGGACTGCGACTGGATCATTCCTGACCGCAAGCGGCATCTGTCCAATCACCACGCGATTGTCAGCTACCGCGAAGGCACGTTTTTCCTCACCGACACCAGCAGCAACGGCGTCCAGGACGGCGGCAGCGGCGCACGCCTGCACAAGGGCGAACCGGTGCGCATCGAGCACGGCAGCACCTACGTGCTCGGTGACTTCGAGATTCGTGCGCGGCTGGTGCGTGACCCGGCGACCTTCGACGGTGAGGTCGGCCGTCCGCGTGCCGCCGGCAGCATCATTCCGGACGACGCCTTCCTCGATCTTGATCCGCTGAACGCGATCGAACAGCAAGAGCGCGTCTATTCGGAAATCGACGAACTGTTGGCGCCGACGGCCAAGCCCGAGGACTCCCGTCAGCGTGCCGACTACGCGCGCATCGACATGGAAAGCCTGATGGTGCCCGAGCTGATCGCCCCGGTTGAGCCCGAGCCTGCTCCGGCCCCGAAGGTCGTCGAGCGGCAGAGCGAGGGTTTCTGGGAGCATTTCGGCGCAGCGCTGGGCGTGGATGTCAAAGGCCTCGATCACGACGCCCGCGAAGCCCTGGCGCTGAACGCCGCGCGTCTGCTACGGCAGAGCATTGGCGGTTTGCAGCAGAGCCTGCGCACCCGTTCGGAGTTGAAAAACGAACTGCGTCTGGCCCAGACCACCGTGCAAGGCACCAACAAGAACCCGCTGAAATTCGCCGTCGATCCGAGCGAAGCGCTGGAGATTCTGTTGCAGCCGCACAAGCCAGGGCACCTGCCGGCCGAGCAGGCGATCTCCCGTGCATTCCGCGATCTGCAAGCGCATCAGGTCGCGCTGCTCACCGCCAGCCGCGCCGCCGTGCGCGGCACGCTGGAGCACTTCTCGCCAGAGCAGTTGACCCTGCGTTTCGAGCGCGACAACAAGCCGTTGATCGCCACCTCGGGCGGGCGCTGGAGAGCGTTCGGCCGCTACCACCAGGCCCTGCGTCAGGACGATGACTGGAGCGAGCGTCTGCTGGCCCGCGATTTCGCCCAAGCCTACGAAGAACAGATCCGCCTGATCTCCACCCTCCACACCGACCACCAAGGATGATGCGCATGTCTCGCCGCTCGACCGCTTTTTTCAAGACGCTGACTGCGCTCACCGTGCTGGTGCTGCTCGCCGGTTGCTCGTCGCTGTCGCCGTACTCGAAAGTGACCAAGATCAATCTGAAGCTGACCGGCAGCGATCAGCTCAACCCGGACCTCAACGGCCGTCCTTCGCCGATCGTCGTGCGCCTGTTCGAACTCAAGCACCCGGTGACCTTCGAGAACGCTGATTTCTTCAGCCTCTACGAACGCGCCAAGGAATCCCTCAATCCGGATCTGGTGGCCAGCGAAGAACTCGAACTGCGCCCGGGTGAAACCGTGGAAATGAAACTCAGCGTGGAGGAGGGCAGCCGCTACGTCGGCGTTCTCGCCGCCTACCGTGATCTGCCGGAAACCAAGTGGCGCTACACCGTGCAGGTCACCCCGCTGGAGCTGACCGAGGCCGATCTCACCCTCGATCAGGCCGGTATCCGCAACACCCATGAAGCGCTCGCCAAGGCGGATGACTGAACATGAATACCCATAAAGTCATTTGGCAGGAAGGCATGTTGCTGCGGCCGCAGCACTTCCAGCACAACGATCGCTACTACGATCACCAGATGAAAACCCGCACCCAGTTGCTGGGTGGCTACACCTGGGGTTTCCTCAATCTGGAGATCGACCTGCAGTTCCTCAACATGGGCAAACTGGTGATCAGTGCCGCGTCGGGGATCCTGCCGGACGGCAGCCTGTTCGAACTCGGCGGCAACACCGAGCCGCTGGCGCTGGACGTACCGCCGAACACCGGCAACACGCCGATTTACCTGGCGCTGCCGTTGGTCACCGGTAACCACATCGAGGCGCGCCGTCCGGAGCAGTCCGACGTGCTCGCGCGTTACACCGCGTACGACGCCGAAGTGGCCGACTCCAACGCCGGCGACGATTCCGCCAGTCAGGTCAGCTGTGGTCGCCCGGATTTCAAACTGTTGCTCGGCGAGCAGCAGAGCGATCAGGCCTACGTGAAGTTGAAGATCTGCGACGTGCTCGACACCACGCCGGACGGCGTGATCAGCCTCGACCCGGATTTCGTGCCGACCTACATCCAGGCCCACGCGTCCAGCTATCTGCTGTCGTGCCTCAAAGAAGTCATCAGCATGCTCAACCACCGTGGCGACACGATCGCCGAGCGGATCCGCTCCAACGGCAAGGTCGGCGGCGCGGAAGTCGGTGACTTCATGATGCTGCAACTGATCAACCGTACCGAACTGCTGCTGCGCCACTACCTCGGTCTGGAGCAGGTACACCCGGAAGAGTTGTACCGCACGCTGCTGACCATGCTTGGCGATCTGGCGACCTTCTCCAGCGACAGCAAGCGCCCGCGTCTGGACAGCCGCTATTCCCACGCCGATCAGGGTGCAAGCTTCCGCAAACTGATGGAAGCGATTCGTCAGGTGCTGTCGATGGTGCTCGAACAGCACGCTATCGAACTGATCCTGCAAGCGCGTCAGTACGGCATCATCGTGTCGCCGTTGCACGACCACAAACTGCTCGGCTCGGCGTCGTTCGTGTTGGCGGCAAGTGCCAACTGCGACTCCGAAGAACTGCGCCACCGCTTGCCGGCGCACCTCAAGGTCGGCCCGGTGGAGCGTATCCGCCAACTGGTCAACCTGCACTTGCCGGGGATCAAGGTCAAACCGTTGCCGGTGGCCCCGCGGCAGATCGCGTTCCACTCGAACAAAACCTACTTCATCCTCGAACTCAGTTCCGAAGACCTGGCGCAACTCGAGCGCTCCGGCGGCTTCGCGTTCCACGTGTCCGGCGAATTCGCCGAGCTTGAACTGAAATTCTGGGCCATCAGGAACTGACCGCCATGATCAAGGAAACGGATTACAACCAGGACGACAAAACCGTCCTGCTCGATCGTCAGGGCCACGGACCGGCAGCCAGTCCGCTGACCGACTTCGCCGCGCCGCCGCGCTTCGAGCAACTGGAAGAACGGATGATCTACGCCGCGCGCCTGCGCCCGGCGGAGGCGTTCAACATCAGCCTGAATTCGCTGGTGGCGGCGTCGTCCGAACTGCTCTCGGAAGTGGTGCGCCTCAAGCACAGCGAAACCCGCGAAGACCTCTACGCGCTCAACGAGCGCTTGACCGCCGGGCTCAAACTGTTCGAAGTGCGCGCCCTGCACAACGGCGCCGAAAGCAGCCAGGTGATGGCCGCGCGTTACGTGCTCTGCACCGTGGTCGACGAAGCTGTGGTGACCACGCCGTGGGGCAACGAAAGCGAGTGGTCGCAGATGAGCCTGCTCAGCAGCTTCCATAACGAGACGTTCGGTGGCGAGAAGTTCTTCCAGCTGCTCGATCGGCTGTCGAAGAACCCGGTCAAGCACCTGCCGATGCTTGAGCTGATGTACCTGTGCCTGTCCCTCGGTTTCGAGGGCAAGTACCGCGTGCAGGCCCGTGGCATGCTTGAGCTTGAAGGCATCCGCGACGCCCTGTACCGGCAGATCCGTCAGTTGCGTGGCGACGTGCCGCGCGAGTTGTCGCCGCACTGGGAAGGCCTCAACGACCAGCGCCGCAACCTGGTGCGCATCGTGCCGGCGTGGATGGTGGTGCTGTTCACGCTGGTCTGCCTGGTGGTGATGTATTCGGGCTTCGCCTGGGTCCTGGGCGAGCAGCGCGACACCGTTCTGCAACCTTATCAGCCGCTTGATCCGGCCGCGGTGCAACCGCAGTCGCAGCCGTAAACAGGGACGTGTGATGAAAAAGTTTTTCAAGAAAGTCGGCGCCTTCCTGCGCCAGACCTGGGTCTGGACTCTGCTGCTGGTGCTGTTCGTGGCGCTGCTGGTGTGGTTCGTCGGCCCGTTGTTGGCGGTGGATGACTACAAGTTCTGGGAAAGCGCGACCTCGCGTCTGCTGACCATCGCCGTGTTGTTCCTGATCTGGGGCCTGACCATGGTCTTCGTCAGCTGGCGCGCGGGCATCCGCAAGAAAGCCGTCGAAGAAACCGAAGATGGCCAGGATCGCATCCGTCGTGACGAGCTGATCGAAGAAGAGCAGAAAGAGTTGAAGGCGCGCTTCAAGGACGCGCTGAAAACCCTGAAGACTTCGAGCCTGTATCGCGGCCGCAGCGAACGCTGGCGCAACGATTTGCCGTGGTATCTGCTGATCGGTCCGCAGGCCTCCGGCAAGACCAGCCTGCTGGACTTCTCCGGGCTGGAATTCCCGATCAACAAGATCGACCGCAAGCTGACCCGCGACACCCTCGGCACCCGTCATTGCGACTGGTACTTCGCCGATCACGGTGTGCTGATCGACACCGCCGGGCGCTACACCACCCAGCCGGACGCGGAAGTCGACGGCAATGCCTGGACCACCTTGCTCGAACTGCTGCGCAAGCGTCGTCGCGGGCGTCCGTTGAACGGTGTGCTGGTGACCATTCCGGTGGAATCGCTGATCGGTGGCAGCGAGCAGGACATCGACACCCTGGCGCGCCAGGTGCGCGGTCGTCTGCAAGACGTCTATCAGAAACTGCACGTCGATGTGCCGGTGTATCTGGTACTGAGCAAGGCGGACAAGCTGCTCGGTTTCGACGAGTTCTTCGATCAACTGACCCGCGAAGAAAGCGATCAGGTGCTGGGTACCAGTTTCCGCAAGGATCAGGTCGGCACCGACGTCGCGGTACTGCGCGGCGAATTCGAAGAGCTGCTGCGGCGCTTGAACAATCAGGTGATCATGCGCATGCACTCCGAGCGCGATACCCAGCGCCGTGGCCGCATCCTCGACTTCCCGCATCAACTGGGGCAGATCGGCGAGCGCCTGTGCCTGTTCGTCGACATGGCGTTCACTGGCAACCGGTATCAGCGCGCGTCGCTGCTGCGGGGTTTCTACCTGACCAGTGCTCCGCACCTGACGCAGGAAATGGACGCGACCACCGCCGGCATCGGCGCCAACCTCGGCATGAATGCCGGTGTGCTGCCAACCCTGCGCAGTGGCCGTTCGCGCTTCATCCATCATCTGTTCAGTCGGGTGATTTTCCCCGAGTCGGATCTGGCCGGCCTCGACAAGCGTGAGCGCAGCCGCATCCATTGGGGTCAGCGTGCGTTGTACGTTGGCGCACTGGCGGCATTGGCGCTGTTCGGCATGCTCTGGGCCGGTGGTTTCTCGGCCAACTATGAGCGTCTGGAAAACCTGCGCACGCTGGCGCAGAACTGGACCCAGCAGCGTTCGGCGCTGACCCCGCGTGATGATGCGATGGGCGTGCTGAAAACCCTCGATACCAGCTACGCCGCGACTCAGGTGTTCCCGAAGAAAGGCGACGTCTCGTACCACGAGCGTGGCGGCCTGTATCAGGGCGAAGACGTCAATCCGGTGGTCAAGCAAGCCTACGAGCACGAGCTCGAAGCGCAATTGCTGCCACGGGTCGCGACGATGCTCGAAGGGCAGATTCGCGCCAATATGAAGGACCGCGACAAGCTGCTCAACAGCCTGCGTGCGTACCTGATGCTGAACATGAAAGACCGTCGTGACGCCGTGTGGCTCAAGGACTGGGTCGCCACTGACTGGTCGCAGCGCTACACCGGCAACACCGCGGTGCAGAATGGTCTGAACACCCACCTTGAGCGCCTGCTGAAGCAGCCGTTCATCTACCCGCTGAACGATCAACTGGTGACTCAGGCACGTCAGGTGCTGCGCGCCGAATCGCTGGCCACCGTGGTCTACCGCATGCTCCGCGAGCAAGCGCGCAACCTGCCGGAATACCGTTTCAGCCAACACCTCGGCCCGCAGGGTTCGCTGTTCATCGGCACCGAATACGTGATCCCGGGGTTCTACACCCAACAGGGTTATCAGCAGTATTTCTCGGTGCAGGGTTCGGCGCTGGTCACCGACATCCTGCGTGACAACTGGGTGCTGGGCGAAGGTGCGGGCATCAGCGACATGGACTTGCGTCGCCTGATGGTCGAGCTGGAGCAGCTGTATTTCCGCGACTACGCCAACTACTGGAGCGAGGCCGTTGGCCAGGTGGCCTTGCCGCCGATCAGCGACGCCGGTGAAGGCGCCGAGCAACTGGCGGGCCTGACTTCGGCCAACTCGCCGGTGCTGGCATTGCTCACGGAAGTGCGCGAGAACACGCGCTTCCCGGCTGCTGCCGATCCGGTGGACGAAGCCGGTGATGCCGCCGATGCACTGGCAGGGCAGAAGGGCAAACTGGGCAAGGTCGGCAAACTGGCGTCTGCCGTGGCGGACAAGGCTTCGGCGATGGCCGTGGCGAAAAGCCTGCCGGACACCGCGAAGAAGTCGCTGCAACGCCGCTTCGAGCCGCTGCACCGTTTGCTCGATGACAACAACGGCCCGGCCGCAGACCTGACCCCGGCCATCAGCGCGCTCAACGACCTGCAACTGCAACTGTCCGGTCTGGCCCGCTCCAGCACGCCGGAACAAGCCGCGTTCGAAATGGCGAAAACCCGCATGAGCGGCCAGCGTGATGCGCTGACCAACCTGCGTGCAGCCTCGGGTCGCCTGCCGCGTCCGCTGAGCGTGTGGTTCAATGTGCTGGCCGAAGACTCGTGGCGCCTGGTGCTCAACGATGCTTACCAATACCTGAACGGCCGTTATCAGAACGAGCTGTACAGCGTGTATGGCAAAACCATCAGTAAGCGTTATCCGTTCAGCGCCAGCAGCACCAGCGACGTAGCGATCAGCGATTTCCGCGAGTTCTTCCGCGCTCAAGGCACCGTCGATCGCTTCTTCGACAGCTACATGCGTCCGTTCGTCAGCGGTGATCCGGGCAACTACCGGATGCGCAGCGTCGACGGTCACAGCCTGCCGGTATCGAAGATGTACCTCGACCAGATGGCAGCAGCCCTGACTATTCGCCAGAGCTTCTTCTCGATCAACCCGGCCGAGCCGACCGTGCAGTTCAAACTGGAGCCGTACACCCTCGATCCGGCGGTGAGCCGTTCCGAGTTCAAGTTCGGCGACAAGACCATGGAGTACCGCCACGGTCCGATCCTGCCAATGACGTTCAAGTGGCCGACCGACGCTGAAGACGGTCGCACCAGCCTGGTGATGGACAAGATGGCCGGGCGTCCGATCGGTATTGAGAAGAACTCCGGCCCATGGTCGCTGTTCCGTCTGTTCGACCTGATGCAGACCGAGTACCTGACCGGTCGCGACGTGCTGGTGCTGAAAGCCGACGTGGGTGGCCTGCGCGCCAACTACCTGCTGACCAGCCAGCGCACGCCGAACCCGTTCGACATGGGCGTGCTGCGTACCTTCCGTATGCCGGTGCAGCTCTGATGCTGGTGGCCAGTCCCTGGCGCAGCGCGGCGCGTACCGACCCGGGCAAGGTGCGGGCGCGCAACGAAGATGCCTTCCTCGACTCGCCACAGCAGGGGCTGTGGGTGGTCGCGGACGGCATGGGCGGTCATCAGGGTGGCGACATCGCCAGCCAGTTGATCGTCGCCAGCCTGGCTGAACTGCCGCAACACGAGGACTTCGACGAACGCCTCAAAGCCATCCGCCAGTGCCTGCACTGGCTGAACCGGCGCTTGGGGCAAGAGTTGACGGTCACCGCCGGACGCCACGACAGCATCATGGGCAGCACCGTTGTGGCGCTGCTGGTGGAAGGCAACCGCGCGGCCTGCATCTGGGCCGGCGACAGCCGTTGTTACATGTGGCGCGGGCAGCGGCTGTATCAGCTGTCCAAGGATCATTCGCTGCAGCAGCAACTGATCGACGAGCAACAGATGAGCGTCGAACAGGCGGCAGCGCACCCGGCGGCTCAGGCGTTGACCCGAGCCGTCGGTGCGGCCGAACAACTGACCCTGGATGTCCTCGAACTCGAGGTCTATCCGGGCGATGCGTTTTTGCTGTGCAGCGATGGTTTGTATCAGGGCCTGAGCAGCGATGCCCTCGGCAACGCCCTCAGCCTCAGCGCGCCGCATGTGGCGCTGGAACGTCTGTTCGACGGCGCCCTGCGTGGCGCCGCCCGGGACAACCTGACTGCCGTGGTGATCCGCCAATGACTGAAATCGAATCCTCAGTCGATGACTTGCTGATGAGCGAAGAGCAGGCCAGCAACCTGACCTACTTCGCCTTCGCCAAGGCAAACAACGCCGAGCCGCTGCTGGCGCCGACCAAGGCCAGCATCGGTGCATTGCCGGACGTACTCGCCGGCCGCTACCACCTCGAGCGTCTGCTCGGGGCGGGCGGCATGGGCGCGGTCTATCGGGCACGGGATCTGCTGCACGAGCAGTTCGGCGATCCCGACCCTTACATTGCGCTGAAAATCCTCAGCGAAGAATTTGCCGAATCGCCGGACGCCAGTGCCTTGCTTTACAGCGAGTTCGCCCTGACCCGACGCCTGCGCCACGACAACGTCGTGCGTGCGCACACTTTTGAAGTCGATACCGACTGCCAGCGGGCCTTCATCACCATGGAATACATGCGTGGCCTGACCCTGGACAAATTGCTCTGCGAGCGGCCTCTCGGCCTGCCGTGGAAAGAAACGCGCGACATCGCGTTGCCGCTGCTCGACACGCTGGCCTACGCCCACCGTCGCGGCGTGCTGCACGGTGACATGAAACCGAGCAATGTCATGCTCAGCGAAGACGGCCTGCGCCTGTTCGACTTCGGTCTCGGCCAGGCAGACGAGGGCGTGTTGCCCGGCCTGCCGCACCTGAGCCGCGAGCGCTTCAACGCCTGGACCCCGGGCTACGCCGCCCCCGAACTGCTTGAGGGCCAACCGTTGTCGGCCAGCGCGGACGTGTACGGCGTGGCTTGCGTGATCTATGAACTGGCGAGCGGCAAACACCCGTTCCGCCGCTTGCCCTCGACCCAGGCCCGCGACGAGCACCTGGAGCGCGAGCTGCAAGCTCCGGCGAACTTACCGAAACACGGCTGGCCAGCGCTGCGAACGGCGCTGAGCTTCAATGCGGCAGAACGCACCATCACTGCCGATCAATTGCGTGACGCCTTGGGCGCCACTTCGTCCTGGCTGCAACGGTTGCGACTTCGGGCGTAACGGACGACATTCGAACAGGGAGCGCTTTATGTTCAACCCAGCTAACGAAACCCACTTCAGCCTCAAGGTCGAAGACTACGTGGGCGACCTGCAAGTGCTGTCGTTCACCGGCACTGAAGGCATCAGCCAGCCGTTTCGTTTCGACCTCGAACTGGTCAGCGAAAACCCCGATCTGGATCTGGAAAAGCTCCTGCACAAGCAGGCGTTTCTCGCGTTCGATCCACAGGGCTCGGGCATCCACGGCCAGATCTACCGCGTGGCCCAAGGCGATGCCGGCAAGCGCCTGACCCGCTACAAGGTCTCGCTGGTGCCGCAACTGCAATACCTGCATCACCGCACCAACCAGCGCATCTACCAGCAGATGTCGGCGCCGAAAATCATCGCGCTGATCCTCGACGAACACGGGATCAAGGGCAACGCCTACAGCTTCCAGCTGAGCCAGCCGTGCCCGGATCGCGACTACTGCGTGCAGTACGACGAAACCGATCTGCACTTCGTCCAGCGCCTTTGCGAAGAGGAGGGTATTCACTACCACTTCCAGCACAGCGACAAGGCCCACCTGCTGGTGTTCGGTGATGACCAGACCGTGTTCCCCGACCTCGGCCAGCCGACCGCCTACATACAGGGCAGTGGCATGGTCGCCGAAGAACCGGTGATCAAGGGCTTCAAGCTGCGCCTGGAAACCCGCACCAGCCGCACCACGCGCCGCGACTACGACTTCGAAAAACCGCGCCTGCAGATGGAAGCGGCTTACAAGCCGGATGGCGAGAGCACTGAACCGGATCTGGAAGACTACGACTACCCGGGCCGCTTCATCGACCGTGCGCGCGGCAAGTTCCTCAGCCAGCGCGCCCTCGAACGCCACCGCGCCGACTACCGCCAGGCCGAGGGTCGCGGCGACCAGACCAAACTGGTCAGCGGCTACTTCATGGCCCTGTCCGACCACCCGCGTAGCGAGTGGAACGACCTGTGGCTGCTCACCGAAATCTTCCACGAAGGCAAACAGCCGCAAGTCCTCGAAGAAGGCGTGACCAGCGACACCACCGACAATAAGGACGACTTCCACCAGGGCTACCGCAACACCTTCCTCGCCACCCCGTGGGACGTGTTCTACCGGCCGGCCCTCGAACACCCGAAACCGCGCGTGCTCGGCAGCCAGACCGCCATGGTCACCGGCCCCAAAGGGGAAGAAATCCACTGCGACCAATACGGCCGCATCAAAGTGCAATTCCACTGGGACCGCGAAGGCCTCGCCGACGACAAAACCAGCTGCTGGCTGCGCGTCTCCAGCTCCTGGGCCGGCGACCGCTACGGCGCCATCAGCATTCCGCGCGTCGGCATGGAAGTCCTCGTCACCTTCCTCGAAGGCGACCCCGACCAACCCCTCGTCACCGGCTGCCTGTACCACAAGGAAAACCCGGTGCCATACGCTCTGCCGGCCAACAAAACCCGCAGCGTCTTCAAAACCCTCAGCTCCCCGGGCGGCGGCGGTTATAACGAACTGCGCATCGAAGACAAAAAAGGCGCGGAGCAGATCTACATCCACGCCCAGCGTGATTGGGACGAAAACATCGAGCACGACCAGAAAATCCGCGTCGGCAATGAACGTCACGACACCGTGGTTAAGAACACCTACACCGAGCTGAAGGCCGAAGAACACCGCACGACGATTTCCGACCGCAAGGTTGAAGCGAAGCTGGATGATCACCTCACGGTTGGGCAGAACCAGCATGTGAAGCTGGGGACTGCGCAGCTGACCAGCGTGGGGAAAGAGATTCACCTTAAGGCTGGGGACAAGATTGTTATCGAGGCGGGGACAGAGCTGACGATTCTCGGGGGTGGGAGCTTTATCAAGCTGGATGGCGGTGGGGTGACGGTGGTTGGGCCGGTGGTGAAGATTAATGCGGGTGGGTCGCCGGGGAGTGGGACTGGCATCGGGATTAAGCCGCCGGTGCTGCCGGGGGCGGCAGATAAGGATAAGGCGGGGAGTTTGATGGATCAGGCGTTGGGGAATGCGGTGCCTGAGAAGGTTAAGCCGAAGGCTTTTTTTGTGTTTTCTGAGTGATCGACATGAATGGTTTTTTGAAGAAGAGCAATGGCGTCGCGATGGCGGTTTCCACCGCGTCGCTGTTGAGCCTGTTTCATGGCAGCGCTTATGCGGATGAATGCCCGTCGGAAGATTTTTCCCAGTTTCTTCCGGCATTCTCAACCAATGCTGAAACCCAGCAGCGTTTGACTGCGATGACGATCAAGTCGCTGGTTTTGAAACCCGAAGGAGAGGGGGGGACTCTTCAGCCGCAAACGACAGAGATCAGCAGTTCCACATTGGCGTTTCCGCTGATGGCACCTTTAGCCACAGACAAGACAGACGGGGTTGAAGTCGAAACAATCGACGACAGTCACGTCAACGTTGTGGACAAGCGAGCTGGTAACAGCAACATCAAGATTTTCAATTTTTCTCGTCAGGCATGCTGGGTACTCGAGGGCGTCGAGAACTGGTCGATCAATGATAAAGACCTTGTTGAAGCGACCACGCCGACCCTGAGTACCGCCGAGAACTTTTGCTATCAGCGTGCGCGAAGTTACGGGCGCCTTGGTGGCCTGGACAAATACTCCCTGACGGGAGAACTCTTTGAAGCAGCATTGGAAAACTACCTGTGTGCAGCAGCTTCCGGCGATCCTCAGGCAAGTCTCAGTGCTGCCAGTCTGAGTCTTTCTGGAATGGCATCTCAATTGGAAACAGAGAAAGTCGAAGCCCTGTTCAAGGCCGCCGCTACTACTCTGGCAAGCGGAGCTTCTGCATTGTCCACTTTCTATTGTTATGGCAATGACACCGACCCCGAGGGTCCTTGTCAGCATCCTGAAGAAGCAGAAAGGGAATTGATTCGCGCCGCATCGATGGGCTCTTCCGATGCTCAAAATAAACTGGGTGATACGTTCGAGACCGGAAGATTGGTAACCAAGGATGCCTCCAGAGCACTGGATTGCTATCGCTTGGCCGCCAGTAAAGGAAATGCCATCGCCCTGAGTAATTTAACCAGATTGAAATCGCAAACCGCTGACGCCACAGAAACCAGCCATTGCTATTGATTTGCAGGATGCAGAAATGACAGAACCATTAGATTTAACGGGTAATTACGAAAACCGTGGCTACGTGTACAAGATGGGTGGCGATGGCATAAAAACAAATGCGGCCGGTAATAAGTTGATCGACTGCTCGCACATGGTTAATTTGTTGCTGACCGGGGCTGGCTACAAAATCCCGTATCAAGATACGCGAGTAATGGTTGATTCCTCGTACTACACGACCGTTGTTCCGCCAGACGTCAAGAAAGGTGATATCGCTCTTTGGATTAATGAAGATCCGCTGGGTGGTGGGGACAAGTTATTTCATACCGGCATTGTTGTTGACGTTAATCCCACCGGTACCGCAGGAAAGTTCTTCGGCGCGCAGACGAGGAAAGGGCCATCATTTACTTATTTTGGCACTAAAGATCCGGCCTTCTACTGGCCTATTCCTACAAAGTTTCTCAGGGCTAAAGAAGAGTTTCGAACAGGTGAAGCTTCGTCCCCCGCACCAGTTCCTGCACCAAAACAGAATAGCCCTGCACCAATAATGACTTTTCAGTTTCCAATTCGAAAGGCGGATGGGAGTCAATATGAGAGCTCGGACGAAATCTATTCGGTGCTTGAAAAAGAAGTATCAGGAAACTATTTGCTGGGTGGGCATAGTTTTTGGCATGGTGGCATCCATGTAAGTGAGCTGAGTGCGCCACAATGCACCGACGTCCAACCTGTTCGGTGTATTGCTGACGGCGTTGTAGTTGCCTATCGTTTGAATGAAGACTACGTAAAATCAGTATTTGAGCAAGATGGCGCAAGTACCGAATTGCGTTATTCAAGTTCGTTTTGCTTGGTGAGGCATGATTATAAGTTTCCTGGTAGGCCTGTTGAAAAAGGTGGTGTGATTTCAGAAGATGTAATGACTTTTTTCAGTCTTTATATGCATCTGCTGCCTTTTGCGCAATACCCATCAGAGTCTAAAACTGAGAGGTTGAGACCTGTATATTGGCAGGGTAAGGTTCGAGCTACAGTCACCGCGAAAGGCCTGCAATTGCGTAATCCGCCAGAGTCACAAGTTAACGGTGCAAAAGCAGGTAGCCCAATAAGTTCAGAAATGGTTTTGTGTACTTCTAGTGTTATCGAGTTTGACAGTGAAAAAGTTCTGAATTTAGATGTGAGAGGTAAGCTGCTGAAAATGGCTGAGTGCACTTTTGTACCTAGTAGCTCAGGCGCTCCTACTGGATTGAAAAAAGGTGGATCTGTTCCATCTACATTTTGGGCTTGTGTGGAGAATGATAAGTCAAATCATCTTGTTGATTGGGCGCCAGTTATACCTGTTAATTATGATCGCGTGGTTCTTACTAATATTGCAATCAAAGCTGGCGACCCGATTGGTTACCTGGGTTTGAATGAGGTGTTGGCGGGGCCAAGTGGCGGGAAAATAAGTAAGCGTCAGGTCCATCTTGAAGTCTTCAGTAGTGATGATATCGCTAGCCTTATAAAAAATCCGAAAGGGTTAACAGGCGGTAATCAGCATCTCGTTCTTGAAAGTGGCACCGTACTATATGAAAAAACTGACGCGGATGGAAAAATCTCTTTTTCTCCAAAGCAGCCACCTCTTGGGGAAAAAATAATTGTAGCTTTGAGTAAGGTGAAAGTTACAAAAGATTCAAGCGGAAAAGAATGGTTTGGGCTTTCAGTAAAGGGGGAGACTACTTCGCTTGAAGGTTTCTTGCCAAAAGAGAGTGCCACGGTAATCAGTCAACATGATTGGGAAAGGCTAGGATTCAGCATTGTCAAAGAGAATAACGAAAGTGCTGATGGTTTTCTCGATGTTGATGCGATGCCGGATTTCTTTAAGAAGATTTACTCGGAAATCGACAGCAAGGGTGTGGCGGACGGTAATGTTACTGTTGAAGAGTTGCAGTCGGCGCTCCGAGACGCAGAACTACGGAGTCGCTGGACCAAACTTATTGCCTATCATCCTACGGAGTGGCAGGCAAAATCATCTGAACCGAAGTGGGCACGCTTAAAAAAAATCCTTTTAGAATCCCCAACTGTACTAAAACTCGAACAAGAAAGAATAGATAAGCTCGTTTTTTGGGACGAAATGGCAGGGGCAATGCAAATTGCTTTGCCGAAATCCATTTATCACTTTCACCCAATAGCATTTATCGATAACTTGAAGAAAATTCATGTTATGACCATTGAGGAGGCGCGGATTCGGGCTTTCCTGAGAATGCTCAAGATTGGTGAAGGAACGATCGGGCTCGAAGGTTATGAGCATCTGTTTGGCGGAGAATCCTTTATTAAGGATTATGGAAAAACGTTTGCAGATCATCCTCGTCTTCTTATGGAAAAGACGGTTAAGAAAACCGGTCAAGTTATCTCTTCTACTGCTGCCGGCGCCTATCAGGTCATGAGATATGTTTGGGATGACCCAGGTATCATTAAGCTGCGGGAAGAGCACGGTATTACAGATTTTACACCTGCAATGCAAGACAGATACTGCGTTGTTATTCTGAAATATCGTCGAGATGCACTTCCAGAGATCATGAGAGGGGATATAAAGGCAGCTATTAAAAAATGTAATAAAGAGTGGGCGAGTCTTCCAGGGTCTCCTTATGGTCAGCCTACCGTGAAGCTGGAGGATGTCGTTGCAGAGTATAATAATATGGTAAGTCAAGAGTTGGCTGGTGAAAGTGATCTGCCGATGAAGGTCGGCTTTATTGCAGACTTGATGGAGTAATGTGGTGAATTTCAATAAAAAATATCTTGTTGGTGTCGCAGCATTTTTTTGTGCCTCGGCAATGGCTGCTTCTGCTCAAAATTCCAGCTTGCCTGAAAAAATAGATATCTTGGAATGTGATGGATCGAAGGTGGAGCTTGTATCTATTTGTCAAAATGACACCGTCGCAAAGTCGGAGGATCACAGTGGCCTCCCAGTATGTACAGATCAGATAATCAAGATAAATGGACAAGAGAACCGTCGGAAGGTTGATAAAATATCACAGGTGACCAGCAGCGGATCGAATGTGAAGATACTTTCTAATGTGGTCGTTTCGATGGCTTGTGTTAAAGGGAGCAAGGGAAGCTTAATTTCCATCGGCGGTTACGGCGGCTGTGGTGCGTGCCCTGAGTGGCATGGTTATTATTCGTTGGATGGAAAGTTGGTGAATTACGTTTATAGTAATTCGTTTCGCTCTTTTGGATCGTTAGGGTCGCGTGACGATTTAATTAATAAGTATGGTGTTAGTAAGAAAGATTTGGTGGATGAAAGTTCTTTTGCAAAAAAAATAACCTACCCCGGCCTTTGAAGCTTTGGGGGAGTCAGGGGAGGACTACTGAAAGGTGTCTCTCCCTGTGGTGACGTATATTAGGTGTGCAGATGAAAACTATGAATTGAATTTAGCATCGGTGGGTGCAAGTGGAATTATTGCGAGTTTATGCAATTGAAAAATATCATGCTATTGCTGATTTTCCTGATGTGGACGATCCCGGCGTTAGCCGAAACCACCACGTTCAGTCCAACCAAAGGCGTCGACGCGACGCTGGTTCTCGAAGGCTCCAAGCTGAACATCGCGGTTAAAAGCGAAACGCACAGCGAGTCGCGAACAATCGATTTTGAAGCCGAAAACGAACTCCACATACAGTTCGACGATTTCAATTTCGACGACGCCCAGGATTTCGCGGTCTGGCAACTCGATGACGGCATGGGCACTTACCACTACTACCTGGTGTTCATTTACCAAGTCAAAACTGGCACCTTCGAAGAGTTGCAGCCGGACTGCGGCGATGGCTTCGTTAACTTGCGCGTCGACAAAAAACGCGAAGCGTTGCTCAGCACCTACTGGGAAATGAACATACCCAAGCAATGCATCACCCGAATCACCAAACGCAAAGCCTGAATGACTCAAGGATGAACACAGTGAAACGTTTTGTTTTTACCCTGCTGGCCACTCTGCTGCTGCCGGTTTCAGCAGTCTACGCGCAGGATGACTGCAGTCATGTCACCTCAAGCCTGGAAATGGTGCCCTGCTCGGAGGCGGCGAAGAAGGCTGCCGATGCGCAGTTGAACGTTAGCTACAAGCAGTTGATGGCGCGACTTGAATCTGACTATCGAGCAGATCCGGCGTTGGGTGCAGAGTACGCGGCGAAGGTCAAAGAGTCGCAACGTGCGTGGCTGAAATTACGCGATGCGAACTGCCCTTTGGAAGCATTCGAGATCGAGACGGGGATGCCTGCGCATGTGTTCGCTGTTAACTCGTGCATCGCCAGAATGAGCCGCGAGCGCTCGGCGTATCTGGACAAGATTGTGCCGGCACAGTCGGCGCAGTTATCCGAAAAAGTCAGCGCCAGTAATGCTTGCCCATCCGAGGATTTCTTACCCTTCCTGGCAGTGTTTTCTGCCGATATCGAAGCACAGCGCCGGCTCACCGCGTTTACCGTCAAGTCGATGGTGTTAAAGCCAAAAGCCGAGCCGGGACGTTTCGAGCCTGTGACCACGGGCGAGAAGGGCGCCGGATTGGCCTATCCGTTGATGGCATCTATTGAATCTCGCAAAACGCCGGGTGTTGTGATTTGGGAATACGACGACAGCCACTCAACTGTTGTGGATCGACGCGCCGGCTGGAGCAACGTCAAAGTCTTCAATTTTTCCCGTCAGGCGTGCTGGGTGCTTGAAGGCGTTGAAGACTGGTCTATTCGCGAGAAAGACCTGCTCGCGGCGAGTACGCCGACTATGAGCAAGGAAGAAAGTCTCTGTTTCCAGCGTGCCGAGGCGTTCGAAGCATTGGGTGCACCGGAAGACCAGCCTCGCACCGTTGAGTTGTATGAGGCCACGCTGGAAAACTTGTTATGTGCAGCACACTCCGGAGACCCACTTGCCAGTTATAAAGCCGCTATTTTGAGCCTCTCGGGCATGGCGCCGCAGGTGCCAACGGATACTTTGGAGTCACTATTCAAAGCAGCGGCCACGACTTTGCCGAACGGTGCGATGGGACTTTCCGAGTTTTACTGCGATGTCAACGAACTAACATCCGACGGTCCCTGCAAAAATCCTGCGCTTGCAGAGCAAGCACTGATGGGCGCCGTAAAAATGGGCAATGCCAACGCGATCAGCAAGTTGGGATCTACCTTCGCTAGCGGCGAATGGGGTACCAAAGATCCATCTCGAGCCATGGCCTGTTACCAAATGGCCCTCGCGAAGGGTAGTGATGGCGCCCGTTTCGGTTTGGAACACTTGAAGAAAAACTCCTCCACACCAATCCAACCCAGCTACTGCTACTGACAACCCCCGAAACCCCACGCATTTCCTTTAAACTCCCCACCCCCAAGGAATGCGCTCAGGACACGGAATGCCAGCCCCCTCGATCTCCCTTCGCCCCGCGTTAGTACTCTGGCTATACGCCGCCTCAATCGTGCACATTCTCGCCGGCCTCACCCTGACCTGGGCCGAGCATTCCGGATTACTTGACGGCTATCTGCACACCCTGGAACTCGCATTCTGGGGCGCCGATGCGGTACCTGCGGCCGGCCACGAACAACAAGTCTGGTGGCTCGCGCTTTTCGGCGCGACGCTGCAAAGCTATTCGCTGTACATGCTCGCTCTGGTGCACTTGGGCAATCGCTTGAAAGCCCCGGCAGTCTGGGGTTGGTTGATCGCGGGCATCCTGTTATGGGCGCCGCAGGACATGTGGCTTTCAGCGCAACAACAGGTCTGGTCGCACCTGTGGCTCGATGGTTTTGCGTTGCTGGTGTTGTTGCCGCCGCTGGTTTGGCTATATCGCCATGACCGCCGAAAATCCCCTTCAGTAAAGACTCCGAGCACATCCAACCCGTTTGTTGGCAGCGCTTTCAAGCGCGTACTGATCACCGGCGGCACAGGGTTTATAGGTGAAGCTTTAGTCCACCAGTTACTCGACGCCGGTCATTCAATTAGCGTTCTAACGCGTGATCCGTTGAGCGCCGCCACCTTGTTCAACGGCCGCGTCCGCTGTGTGTATTCCCTCGGCGAACTCAGCCACGACGAAACCTTCGACGTAGTGATCAATCTCGCCGGCGCACCCGTCGCCGGCCCACGCTGGAGTCCCAAGCGTCAGGCGCAACTACTCGCCAGCCGAGTCGGCACCACCGAAGCGTTGATGACTTGGTTGAAGAACACCGAGCACAAACCAGCACTGTGGATTCAAGCCTCGGCCATCGGTTTCTACGGCGTGCGCGATGCCAGCGAAAACCTCGACGAACACGCCAGCAAGGGCGACGGTTTCATGGCCGAACTCTGCGCGCGTTGGGAAGCCGCCGCGCAACCGGCCACTGAGTTTGGCGTGCGTCAGGTGGTGCTACGCCTCGGCGTGGTCTTCGGCCCGGGCGGCGCGTTGACGCCGTTGCTGCTGCCGTTCCGCTTGGGCTTCGGCGGGCGCATGGGCGATGGTCGGCAGATCATGAGTTGGGTGCATCGCGATGATGTGCTTCAGGTGATCGCAAGGGCTTTCAATGACGACAGTCTGCGCGGCACCTACAACATGGTGGCGCCGGAAACGGTCAGTCAGGCAGCGTTCGCCGAGCAGGCCGGCAAGGTCCTCAAGCGTCCGGTGTGGTTCCACATTCCAGCCGCGCCAGTACGTGCGCTGGCAGGGGAGATGGCGCAGTTGTTTTTTGACGGTCAGCGCGTGGTGCCGCAGCGTTTGACCGAGGCCGGCTACACATTCCGTTATCCAACCCTCGACGCCGCTCTACGCGATCTGACCTGAGGATCGTCCATGAGCAAGCCCTTGATGTACCTGCTGGCCGGCAACGGCAGCGCTGCCGATTGGTGGGACGACGCGCTGCCACACTTTCAGCGCTACGACTTGGTGCCGCTGGAGTTGCCGGGTTTCGGCGCTAATCCGCAGCCACCCTGCGAGGATCTGGCGGACTACGCGCAGACTTTGCTGGCGATGACGGAACAGGGCAGCGCGATCATGGCGGTCGGGGTCAATGCGTTGCTGGTGTTGCATGCGTTGCAACGTCGGCCGGGGCACTTTTCCCGCAGCGTTTTGTTGGCGCCGGTCGGTGCGTTTCTGTGGCAGCGGCGGTTGCCTGCACTGATGTCGCCGCTGCCGATTCGCAAGACCATTCACTGGTTGCTCTCGAACAAACCGACGCTGTTCGCGCGCAAGTTTTCCAACCAGACTTGGACGCCCGAGCAGTACCAACGCATGGGCGCGGGCTATGCGCGCTGCCGTGCGTTCGTTCCGCATTGGGATCTGATTCGTGCCGACACTGCGCTGCCGCTGCTGGAGTGGATCACCGATCCGGTCGAGCTGGTCTGGGGCGATCAGGACGCTGTGCTCGGCATCGAGCAAGCGGCGGCGTGGTCGACGATTCTCGCTCGCGCTGATCTGACTATCAGCCTCAAACCCGGTTGGGGTCATTACCCATGGATCGACTCGCCCGCGCAGTTCGCACAGTGGCTGGAGTCGGGCGAGCGCGGGTTTGTCGCGCACACCAAGGGCGGGCGTTTGCGCCTGGCTGAACTGGCGCGGCAAGCGGTGCCGGCGGCGCTGACGCTCAACGATTGCAATGATCCGCGTCTGCCAGCATTTCTCGCTGCCCAACCCGACGTGACCTGGGCGGTGCGCTCCTCCAGTTATGGCGAGGATCAGGCCGATTCGGCAAATGCCGGTTTGAGCACAACCTATCTGCGCGAGCCGACCGCCAATGTGCCCAAACGCATCGCCGAATTGACTGCTGAAGGTGTCGAGGAAGTGGTGGTCCAGCGCTTCATCACCCCGGTATTGTCCGGGATCGCTTTCGTGCGACATCTCTCGGTAGAACTCGAATGGGTTGAAGGTCATCTCGAATCGCTGGCCGACGGTCACGTCAGCCCCTCACGAGCAACGCTTTCGCGACTAGGTGATGCGTGGCGCAGCGGCACGTTCATGCCGTCCCACGGCTTGACCGAAGACCGGCTCTGGCGCTTTCTGCAAGACGTGTTGCGCGTGTTCCACTACGTGCCCGGCGACGTCGAATGGGCCTGGGACGGCTCGCAACTCTGGCTCCTGCAATACCGGCCGATCAGCGATTACGGCTGGCGCCGGCACCTGACCGCCGCCAACATTGCGGAGATTCTGCCGCCGCAACCGAGCGTGCTGGTCGAGTACGCCCAGCGCCGCGCGGCAACGAGTATTCCGGCGATCATGGCGCGTTGGGATGCGCGGGTGCTGCAGGACAACGAGCCGTTCACTGCTGTGTTCGGCGGCGCGTCCTACATCAACAATGATCTGTTTCTCGCCCGACTTGCCGACTGGGGCATCAGCGCCAGCAACTACGCGGGTGAAGTCGGTGGCGCGACCCCGCATCTGCCGTGGCAACTGCTCAAAATGCTGCGTTCGTTGCCGCTGTTTTTGCGTATGCAACGCAAGGCTCGGAGCCATTTGCTGAACCTTGAAAACGGTTTGCAGCGCTTCGATCTGGAGCTGGCCGAACTGGTCGCGCAAAGTGCCAACGGCCAGCAATTGGCAGACTGGTTCACCCGGTTCTACGTGTTCGTGGTGCAAGGCAATCTGTGCATCGCCACGGCGCTGGCCAGCAGTGGCGGCGACTGGCTGGGCCGCCCGCCGACCGCGTACGACAATCTGGAAAACAGTCCTCATCGACTGCCGTGGGAAACCGACCCAGCCACCCCGCGACCCGCGTCGAGCGAACTGCCGCTACAGCCATTCCCGCAATGGTCCGGGCTGATCCGCCTCGCGCATTCGACCGGCCTGCCGGGCCTGCGCGGCTACTACCTGCAAGTACGCGAGTGGTATCGCGACAACCTGATGCGCATCTTCTTCCGTCTTCACCACGCCATGCCCATGGCGGATCGCGAACATTGGTTCGCGCCGCATCCCGACGTGCGCACCCGCGACGGCAGCTTCTGGCAGGACGGTCGCGAAGGTGCGGAGCAGGCGACCGGGTTCATGATTTATCCGGGACAAGTGCAAGGCATTCTCGGCGAGGACATCTTGTTGGAGGACACCCTCGATCCGGGGCGGCATGCGCACTATCAAGCAGCACGAGCGGTGATTGCGCGTATGGGCGGGCGGTTGTCCCATGGCTCGACGTTGTTGCGGGAATTGCGCAAGCCGTCGGCGGTAATGCCGCAGGTGGACCCTGCGTGGGTGGGGTGTGAGGTGTTGTATCGAGATGGTGAGTTGCAATTGATCAATTCGAAGGATAGGAAGTGAAAACACTATTGTTGCGTATGAACTGGCTGTCACTGGTAGCGGGCAGTCTCTTGGCAATTTCAACCGCCATGGCATTCGCTGCCGACCCAACTTTCAAGGATTACACCGTCACACCAGTTTTCACCGGCCCCAACCATAAGCTGGTGCCGCAAGAAAACAGCAGCCCAATGATGGACCAAGCGCGGGCACAAGCCCTGCAAGGCAAGGTCAACTTCGCCGGCCATTACATCCTGCACAGACTCGGTTGTGGCGGAAGTGCCATTTGCGGTGAGGTGCTGGACGCCCAGACCGGTGAGGTGGTTGGCGGTCTGCCGAATGCTTACGACGGCGGCACGTTCGGCATGGTTTACCAGCCCGACAGCCGCTTGATCATCGTCTCCGGCATCACGCTCGACGGCGAAGAAGATGCGCAGGGAAATGCGTTGGAAAGTGGTAACCGGGACCGTTACTACGAATTTGTGAACAATGAATTTCGGCTGCTGAGCATGACCGACGTGGAATCGTCGCCGATGGATGAGGAGTGAGTGGATGAACCGTCCTCTCGCGGGCAGCCTTAAGTGGTTGATGATTGTCATGAGCCTGTCAGCTTCAGCCAATGCCTTGTCTGAAAATATTCAGATTGTGGGGGTTGGCGAGCATTTAGTGACGCTGAAGGACAAGACATGGGGCAGGCCTGCTCCAGAGTCGGCGGTCGCCTCGTTTACCGCCAATGGAAAAACGTTTCCCCTCTACGTACCCGAGGTGGGCACTGAAACGCATCAGGTCTGGCTAAGCCCTGACAAGAAAACATTGCTCCTCCTTCAGACTCTGTATGGCGTTGTCATTGGCCAAGAGGGTGAAGAAATCTCCACAGAGGAAACTGGTTGCGGGGTCATTTCAATGGAGACCGGTTGTGTGCTCAGTCAGCACGTAGCCAGGTTTTGCGACGGCAAGTGGGAGGGCAATCGGTGGATTTCTGGGGAAGAGGATGCGCCTGACCTCGTCATGCAGACGCCGTCTCCAAAGGACTTATTGAAGCAGGTCTCAAATATTGAGATGCCGCAATCTCGCGTGGAAGAACTCGCATTCAATCTTCGCACTATAAGTCCAGAGTCCTATATGGCTTGTCACCCACCGGCGCGCAATGTTCAAGCTTTTAACGACTTGGCTTTCTACTTGGCCGAGGGCGGTAACGATAAGCTGGCGCTGAAGTTTTATCGCGGCGTTGAAGCCGTTGGTAAACGCACGGTACTGATGTTGAACATTGCCGACTCGCTCTGGCGCCTTGATCGCAAAGATGAAGCGCAGCGCTATTACATCCAGTACCGCGACGCGATGAGTGCCGACGGCAGGGCGCAGAAAATACCTCGACGCGTAGTTGAGCGATCCGCAATTCAGGGAATGAAAAACTGAACATGTTTGTGCGTTTTATCGCGTTGTCCTTTGGATGCCTGTTTGCCTCTTTTGCGATGCCGAGGACGACTGCAAAGAAATCACCGTTAGCGCCCAGGTCGATCGGTGTGTGGAGGCAGCCCGCAAGGAAGCCGACACGCAACTCAATGCCAGCTACAAGAAACTGCTGGGACGGTTTGAGGCTCAACAGCGGCGCGACCCTGAGCAGGGTAAGGCGCTGGTCGCCATGGCCAGAGAATCCCAGCGCGCCTGGATCAAGCTACGCGACACCACATGCCCGCTTGAAGCCACGGAAATCGAGCCTGGGGTGGCAGCGCATGTCACGACTATCAACAACTGCGTGGCCAGAATGAGTCTGGAACGTGCGGCTTATCTGGACACGATCGTCGCTGATGAGCCGGGTAATGTGGTCGATCTCAACAAAGTGTCCAGAACCGACGCCCATCGATTTGGGGATGTCGTCGCGCGCTATGTCAGCACCTTTGGCAGCCCTTGCCTGACAGTCCAGATATTGGCGCCCAATGGCGGTTGGAGAGTGCTGTCCTCCAAGCGGTTCTGCAGTCTCGAAGGCAAGGCATTTTGGACGGACTATGCCGATGCCGGGTTTGAGGATCATGCGTTTGCCGAAGATGGGTTGCACGTGACGCTCAGTTTGACGGAGCTTCGTGGACTTGGAGAGAGGCGCCTTGCCTGTGTGATTCCGATTCAGAATGAGCAAATCAAAGAACTGAAATGCGGTTCGTTTGAGCCCGGTGCTTAAACGGGCAAGATCTATTGGGCGTATTTGGACATCATTTGATTGAATCAAGGATTGAAGAAAGTGAAACGCGTATTGCAGAGCGTTCTCTGCGCTCTAACTTGTTGTGTCGCTGTACCGGGTTCTCCCGCGCTTGCTGCGCCCCAAGTTCTCAAGGAAATCCCGGCAAACTTATTAGGCGATGAATCTCGGCAAAACGTCTTTGTGCTGGCGGGCGAAGCGGACGAGGTCTCCAACCGGTTGTTGATTGCGCCGGTACAGGCACGTGATGAGAACATCTTGCTCGATACGTCGAAGGCGCTGCCTCTGATCAAGAGTCAGTACTCGTCTGCGCTTCAGGGTGTCTTCAGCGTCCATGTACTCAAAGGTCGCCCTGGCGTCATGACTGTCATTGATCCGCAGGCTGAGGAAGCTGTCGTCAAGCAGCCGTTCGTTGAGGCTGGGGATTACATAGCGCTGGTAACCAGTGAGGAAGACAACGCGGTTTATAACTTCAACCTGTTGTTCGCCTTCAATAGAAGCTCGAAGCAGTTTGAGCTGAAAGCTCTGCTAGAAGTGGCGAATAACGACTCATGTGATCGATCGCTCGTCAGCGTAGTGGAGTTGCCGGTGCAGACATTGGGCCCAATCACTCTCGCTTCTTTCGATGGGCGTGAAGTGCTGCAGAAGTTGCAGGTTGCTCGTGTTGGTCGTATTGAGGGTGTTAAGAAATTGATGACCGTCGATTCGGCTGATCTTCTGGATATGGCGCTGGCAGCCTATAGAAAGGGTGATGAGTTTTCCCTCAAGGATACGATGAGCTACGTGTTGATGGGCGGTGGCTCGCATGACACTTGTCCCCCCGATAGCTATATCGTCGCAAAGTACTACTACCCGCAGCGTCCCGGCTGGTCCAACGACTTAGGTTTTTTACTCGGCGAAGCGGGTTACTACGCAGAGTCCATTGAGCTGTTGAATGCGGTGATTGCACACAACCCAGCGCGGACGGTGGCTTACCTGAATCTCGCAGATAGCTATTGGGCTATGAACGATAAAGAGCGAGCGGTATCGGCGTACAAGCAATATGCGTCGCGTATGTCGGACGCGGGAAAGGCTTTGAAAATTCCTGCTCGGGTAGCTGAGCGCAGTGGCGGAGTATCCGGGTCATGATCAAACTCAAGGCGCTCTGTAGGCCGGTCGCGGGTGTTTTTTTTGCTGCTTTGCTGATTCCTGCGCATGCCCAGGAAGTCTGTAATCCCGACAGTTTTTCCAATCCCGATTTGATCATTTGTGGTCAGCAGACTTTCGAGAAAGTCGATGCAGTGTTGAATGAGCAATATAAGAAAGTTTTGGTCAGTTTGGCGCCTGCTGACAAGAATCAGCTGACCGATGTGCAGAAGAAATGGGTGCGTTTCAAAGAGTCGTTTTGCGAGGATACCTATCAGTCGGCTTTGCCCGGTGCAGAGGCACCCATCGAAAGGCTCGCGTGTCTCGTGCAAACAACCAATGCCCGGTTGGGAGAGTTGATTGCTCTGCAGACGGGCTTACCGCTAGATGGCTTTTACAAGGCGGCATCTGCGATTGCGGGGAAGGATCATGAGAGAGACTTAGCGGCCGCCATTGAGCGACTGGGAGGGGATGAGTTCGATGATCCGCTTTGGAAGCAATATGCGGATGGGCACTGCGAAATGAGCGAGCGTTTGTTCCGTGAGGATTTCGCGAATTGCAGCGTGCGGATGCGCTTTCAGTTACCTCTGAACCGTTGAAGGAATGATCGGTTTGAAATCAATCCGGATGTTATCTGTTGCGTTGTCATTCCTCTTTCCTCTTGTGGCTCACAGCGAGGTCAAAACGGAGATCTATTGCTTCCGTTCACAAGAGGGTAAGAGCAGCAATTTTGAATTGCGGACGTATCACGACTCGAGCGCCAAATGGCAAGTTGCGAGCGTTAGGTACAGTAAGTCGAAAGAGGCGCTTACTCTCGTCTATGGAGGCTCGGAAGAAGAGTTTCCGAACCCTAATCGGCCCCCCGAAATCACGACGAAGTGGGAGGAGGTGTCGGGAGGCCTTGTGACTGGTGATTATGTAATGGCGAGCCAGGATCCCTTCGTTTACGGAATCGTTTACACAAACCGTAAGTCCGGAAAGAAGTACATATTCGAACACGATAGCAACATGAATGCTTTGCCTGAAACAGGCTGTCAGTGGTGACTCACGTACTTGAGAAAGGGGACTTAAAGTCCCCTTTTTTCATCCGCAAATCCCGCTACGACTTGGCCGCCAGGTTCCGCACTTCAATATGGTCGAGCGTCCCTTCCACCATCAATCGCACCCCGTCCGCCATTCTGCTCAGGGCCAGTGCTACTGAGCGGCGGGAGCCGTGGAGGTCGTCGGCGAGGTCGCAGGCGATGGCGCTGATGGACAGGAGGTCTTCGGAGGCGTTGGCCATCAGGGCTTCGGCGTCGGTGCCGGGGGTGAGGCTGAAGAGGCCAGTTTCGCGTTTGGGTTGGGATTCGGTGCGCGGTTTGAAGTGGTGGTCGAGGGCGCGTTCGGCGGCTTCGTGGAATTTCTTGGATTCCAGCGATTCGTAGGGCGATATGTCTGGGGTTTCGGGGGGATTGGGTGTTGGTTTGATCATTCGGTCTTACTCCAGTTTCAGGAGCCGACACCGTTTCGCTCGCACTTCGAAAGTGGTGGCAGCTGTGCATAGGTGTGCAAGACCGGTGGAGTCACCCGGCAGACCCGAAGGCCTCCCATACACAGCAGCCATAACGATCCGCGAGCATAGGAAAACGCTCGGCGAATTGCCATAACCAATGTGGACTCTCACCGGACTTGCACGTCCGTATCACCAATTCGTGGTGACCTATTGAGGCTATCGATGAACCATCATCCTGCCTAGTTCACGCACAACACCACGCCTTGCAGGAAATTTCCCATAGGTTTGCAGGCTGGAAGGTCAAAAGATCGCAGCCTTCGGCAGCTCCTACAGGGATGTGTTTCAACAGGTGTAGGACGGTGGGTGCAGAAGTGTGACTTGGCGGTCATCGTGCGGGAAATGGGCTGCATCATCTTCCAATAGCGGCCGATAGTGGCGTTATCGTCTGAATCCCTTACACTGCCCCGGCCGTTCATTTTCCTTTTGAGGCTGTGCGCATGAAATTTCGTTTTCTACTGTGGATGCTGGGTCTGTTGATGGGTAAGGCCAGCCGGACAAATCCTGCGTTCCAGCAGCAGTTGGGTGACAAGGATCTGGTGTTTCAGCTGCAGACGCTGGACGGGAAAGTGGCGCGGCATTTCGTGGTGAAGGATCAGCGCATTACCAGCAAGTCTGGGGTGGTGGCGGAGCCGGCGTTTGCGATTGCGTTCAAGGATGCGGGTTATGCCTTTGCCACGATGCAGGCGAAGAACAAGCAGCTGGCGTTTATGCAGGGGATTCAGGACAAGTCGATCCAGCTGAAGGGGAATCCGGCGCTGGTGATGTGGTTTCAGGGATTGATGAAGTATTTGAAGCCGAGGAAGGCGAAGCCTAAGGCTTGAGTGGAAGGGCTTGAGTGGAAGGGCTTGAGTAGAAGGGCTTGAGTAGAAGAGCTTGAGAAGATGGGCTGTCGTGGCGAGGGGATTTATCCCCGATGGGCTGCGCAGCGGCCCCAAAACCTGAGACCTCGATATAACTGACACACACTGTTGGCTGGGTTTGCGACTGCTGCGCAGCCGGCCGGGGATAAATCCCCTCACCACAGGGTTTCGCTGAGCCAGTTGGATCGTGGTGAATTCTTCGCGAGCAGGCTCGCTCCCACAGGGGTTGTGTAAACCTTGGGGGAGCGGGCCTGTTTTGGTTCAGGCCTGGCTGAACTGCGAGGCCAGTTCGCGCAGCAGGACTTCGGCTTCGAGGACTTTACTGACCACGTCATTTGCCTTGTCGCGGGTCAGGCCGACGCGTTCGAGCAGGGCGTCGGGGATGTCTTCGTCGGGGCCGGAGCCGATGCCGCGGCTGCGCAGCAGGCGCACGGCCAGGCAGACGAGGTTCGGGTATTCGGCGTAGGCGCCGTCGTAGCTTGGGTCGTGCTGGAAGCGCAGGGCAGTGGCCAGTTCATCGGGCATGTCCCAGTAGCGCATTAGCCACGAGCCGATCTGTTCGCGGCTGATGCCCAGCAGGTGCTGCTCGATGTAGCTGTGGCACAGGTGCGGGTTGACCTCCAGGTGGCGGCAGATCAGCGAGAAGTGCGGCGGGAACACGTGGGCCAGCAGCAGGTAACCGAAGTTGTGCAGCAGACCGGCGAGGTAGGTCAGGCCGGCTTCCGGGCGCTGGGCGCGCGGCATGGCGCGGGTCAGGCCTTCGATGACGGCGGCGGTGTAGATCGATTGCTGCCAGTACGGCGTGGTGTGTTGCGGGTGGTCTTTCGGCAGGCTCAGGGTCTTGCCGAGGGCCAGGCCCAGGGCGAGGTTGATCACCAGATCGAAACCGAGCACGCGAACGATCGCGTCTTCCACCGAGCGGATCTTGCCCGGCGAGGCGTAGTACGGCGACGCCGCCCAGCTCACCACTTGTGCAGCCAGCGCCGGGTCGGTTTCGACCACGCCGGTGATGTCGTCGATGGTGGCGTTGGGGTCGACGCGCAATTTGATGATTTTTTGCGCCGTCTCGGCCAGCGGCGGAATCTCGATGGTCGCTTCCAGACGCTGCTGAATCCGGCGTGCAGTGAACGCTTGCACTGCCTGGGTGATTTCCTCGCGGTCATCGTCCGGGCGGTCGAGGTTCGGGCGGATGCTGCTCAGGGCTTCGCCGAAGTTGGCGGCGCTGGCCTTGGTCAGCATGGTCTTGAAGGCTTCGCTGGTGATCTCCAGCAGCACGCCCGGCTCGCCGGAGTTGATCAGCAGCTTCGGCTCGCGCAGCAGGCTTTCTTCGTAGAGGCACGGCGAACTGGTCAGCGCCGGCAGGCCTGGCAGCAGGCTCAGGCTGTGTTTGCCGAGCATCTTTTCCAGGCGCTCGGTGGACACGGCGGTCAGGCGTCGTCCAGTGAGTTCGGCGAGGCGATTGAGGTCGAGCAACTGGCTCTGCGGAAACAGCACCATCAGCGCGCCGACGGCATCGTCCAGCAACACGGCTTGTACCTTGCGCGAAGCGTTGAGGCCGTGGTGGTCGAGCACTTCTTCGTAGGCGATCCCCAGCTTGCCGAGCAGCAGCCGAATTACAGACGGCGCGTGCGGAAGTTCAGGGGCGAGAGCTGCGTCAGTCATGGTCTGTATCCGTTTTTGAAACAATGGCAGGAGTATAACCAGCTCTGTAGGAACGATCCTGCACAAACTGCGACGGTGCTCACACTTGGCCGTATTGCTGCCCGTGGCGCAACCAACGGTCGAGCAATGGGCTGACGTGAGTCGGCCAGCGTTCCAGCAGCGCTTGCGCGGCATCGCGCACGGCGGGCAGCAAGTCTGCGTCGCGCATCAGGTCGGCGACCTTGAATTGCAGCAGGCCGGTCTGACGGGTGCCGAGCATTTCGCCGGGGCCGCGCAGTTCGAGGTCTTTTTCAGCGATGACGAAACCGTCGTTAGTCTCGCGCATGATGCCCAGGCGCTGGCGGCCTATCTGCGACAGCGGCGGATGGTAGAGCAGCACGCAATGGCTGACCGCGCTGCCCCGGCCGACGCGGCCGCGCAATTGGTGCAACTGCGCGAGGCCGAGGCGCTCAGGGTTTTCGATGATCATCAGGCTGGCGTTGGGCACGTCGACGCCGACTTCGATCACGGTGGTGGCGACCAGCAGTTGCAGGTTACCGGCCTTGAATTCGGCCATGACCGCCGCTTTTTCGGCGGGCTTCATGCGCCCGTGGATCAGCCCGACTTTCAGCTCGCCGAGGGCGGCGGTGAGGTCTTCGAACGTGGTTTCGGCGGCCTGACAGGTCAGCTCTTCCGACTCTTCGATCAGCGTGCACACCCAATAGGCCTGACGCCCTTCGGCGCAGGCGCTGCGCACCCGTTCGATGACTTCGACGCGGCGGGTGTCGGTGACCAGCACGGTGTTAACCGGGGTGCGACCGGGCGGCAGTTCGTCGAGGATTGAGGTGTCGAGGTCGGCGTAGGCGCTCATCGCCAGCGTGCGCGGGATCGGCGTGGCGGTCATGATCAGTTGGTGCGGACACATGCGCCCGCCGACGCCTTTCTGCCGCAGCGCCAGACGCTGCTGCACGCCAAAGCGGTGTTGTTCGTCGATGATCACCAGCGCCAGATTCTTGAACTGCACTTCATCCTGAAACAGCGCGTGAGTGCCGACCACCATCGGCGTGCCGCTGGCGATTTGTTCCAGCGCGGTGACGCGATTCTTGCCCTTGAGCTTGCCGGCCAGCCACGCGACGTCGATGCCCAGCGGTTCGAGCCAGCGCTTGAAGGTGATGAAGTGTTGCTCGGCGAGGATCTCGGTCGGCGCCATCAGTGCGACCTGATAACCGGCCTCCAGCGCTTGCAGCGCCGCGAGGGCGGCAACCACGGTTTTGCCCGCACCAACGTCGCCCTGAATCAGCCGCAGCATCGGTTCGTGCTGGCTGAGGTCGTAGGCGATTTCGTTGCCGACGCGTTGCTGGGCGCCGGTCGGGTTGAAACCGAGGTTGGCCAGGTATTTCGGCGGCAGCTTTTTCGCCTTCGGCATCGCTGGCGCGCGCAGGGAACGCATGCTCTCGCGCAGACGTTGTTGCGACAGTTGATGGGTCAGCAGCTCTTCGAAGGCCAGCCGATGCTGGGCCCAGTGATGACCGAGGGCCAGCTCATCGACATCGGCATCGGCGGGCGGGTTGTGCAGGTAGCGGATCGCGTCGGCCAACGGCGCCAGTTGGTAGTCGCGGGCCAGTTCGGTCGGCAGCCAGTCGGGCAGGGTGTTCGGCTTGAGCAGCGTCAGGGTCTGCATGCACAACTGGCGCAGGCGCTGTTGGGTCAGGCCTTCGGTGAGCGGGTAGACCGGGGTCAGGGTTTCATCCACGGGCGGCGGTTCGTCACCGGTGATGGCGCGGTATTCCGGGTGGTAGATTTCCAGCCCCGAGGCGCCGGGGCGCACTTCGCCGTAGCAGCGAATCCGTGTGCCGCGCTTGAGGCCTTCTTTCTGCGCGTTGCTGAAATGGTAGAAGCGCAGACTCAGTCCGCCGGTGCCGTCCTGCATGCGCACGACGAGGCTGCGACGCCGGCCCATGACCACGTCGGCACCGCTGACGGTGCCTTCGACCACGGCGTCCTGGCCCGGGCGCAAGTGGCCGATCGGCACCACGCGGGTGCGATCCTGATAACGCAGCGGCAGGTGAAACAGCACGTCCTGGAGATTCTCCAGGCCGACCTTGGCCAGTTTCTCGGCCATGGCTTCGCCGACACCCTTGAGTGCCGTCACCGACACTTGCGACAGCTCGGTCATGACCCTGGCTTAACCGGCCGTGACCGGTGCGGCGGGCTTGGCCACCGAGCACAGGCGAACAGAGTCGGCGAGGATCTCGATGGCTTTCGGCCGCGGGAAGCTCGCGCGCCAGGCAATCGCCACGGTGCGGAATGGCACCGGCGCCGACAGCGGGCGTACTTCGATCACGCCCGGGGCGTAGTGATGGCTGTCGACAGCCGACAACGGCAGGATCGAGATCCCCAGGCCGGAGGCGACCATGTGGCGGATGGTCTCCAGCGAGCTGGATTCCACTGTGGTGTGCTTGGCGCCATCGTTGCCCTTGGTCAGGGTCGGGCAGGCCTCAAGCACCTGATCGCGGAAGCAGTGGCCTTCGCCGAGCAGGAGCAGGCTCTTGTCGTTGAGCAGGCCCGGGTCGATGGATTCTTTTTGCGTCCACGGGTGCTGGGCTGGCATCAAGACGTAGAACGGCTCGTCGTACAGCGGCAGGGTCAGCACGTCGGCTTCGTTGAACGGCAGGGCGATGATGATCGCGTCGAGTTCGCCGTTGCGCAGTTTGTCGCGCAGCACGTGGGTGAAGTTTTCTTCGATGTACAACGGCATCTGCGGGGCGACCCGGTGCAGTTGTGGAATCAGGTGCGGGAACAGGTACGGCCCGACGGTGTAGATCGCGCCGACTTTCAGCGGGGCGGTCAGCTGGTTCTTGCCGGCCTGGGCCAGTTCACGGATGCCTTGGGCCTGCTCCAGGACTTTCTGCGCCTGGGCGACAATGCCTTCGCCGACCGGAGTCAGGCGAACGGCGCTTTTACTGCGCTCGAAAATCAGCACACCGAGTTCGTCTTCAAGTTTTTTCACGCCCACCGACAGGGTCGGCTGACTGACGTGGCAACGCTCGGCGGCGTGGCCGAAGTGCTGCTCTTGGGCGAGGGTAACGATGTAGCGTAATTCTGTGAGGGTCATAGCAAGCGTCCATGAAGTTGCGGGCCAAGCATAACGGCTGCAATCGATAGACGCACGTTATCAGACTGAGTGAGGAATGCGACACCGGGCAATGTGAGTTTGCCGTTGCCAGATAGGCAAAAGGCACCTTTCGGTGCCTTTTCGATCTCACTGTCGACCCTGTGGGAGCGGGCTTGCTCGCGAAAGCGTCGTGTCAGTCGACATCCATGTATCTGACACACCGCATTCG